>NZ_JBHWHY010000049.1:73109-79330 GCF_042732265.1 Streptomyces sp. NPDC059788
GGCGCGTGCGCTGGGTCGGGGGGGGGTGCTGGGGCCGCGGCCCGCTCCTCGCCGACGCCCCCCCGCCGCACCACCGCGTCACGCGTCGCCGTACCTCTCCCCCGTCTCCGCCTTCTCCACCAGCGACGCGGGCGGCGCGAACCGCTCTCCGTACGCCGCCCGGAGCTCACGGGCACGGGCGACGAAGCCGGGCAGACCGCCCTCGTAGCCGTTGATGTACTGGATGACGCCGCCGGTCCAGCCGGGGAAGCCGATACCCAGGATGGAGCCGATGTTGGCGTCCGCGACGGAGGTCAGCACGCCCTCGTCGAAGCACCGGACCGTGTCCAGCGCCTCGGCGAACAGCATGCGCTCCTGCATGTCCCGGAAGGGAATGCCGGCGTCGGGCTTCGTGAAGTGCTCGCGCAGGCCCGGCCACAGGCCCGTACGCCCACCGTCCTCGCCGTACTCGTAGAAGCCCGCGCCGCCGCTGCGTCCGGGCCGGCCGAACTCGTCCACCATGCGGTCGATGACGGTGTCGGCCGGGTGCCGCTGCCAGGTGCCGCCGGCCGCCTCGACCGCCCGCCGGGTCTCGTCGCGGATCTTGCGCGGGAGGGTGAGGGTCAGCTCGTCCATCAAGGAGAGCACCTTGGCCGGGTAGCCGGCCTGGGCCGCGGCCTGTTCCACCGAGGCGGGCTCGATGCCCTCGCCGACCATCGCCACGCCCTCGTTGATGAAGTGGCCGATGACGCGGGAGGTGAAGAAGCCGCGCGAGTCGCCCACGACGATGGGGGTCTTGCGGATCTGGCGGACCAGGTCGAAAGCGCGGGCCAGCGCCTCGTCGCCGGTCCGCTCGCCCTTGATGATCTCGACCAGCGGCATCTTGTCGACGGGCGAGAAGAAGTGCAGCCCGATGAAGTCGGCGTCCCGCTCGACGCCCTCGGCCAGGCCGGTGATGGGCAGGGTGGAGGTGTTGGAGCACAGCAGCGCGTCGGGGGCGACGATGTGCTGGATCTCCTGGAACACCTTGTGCTTGAGCGAGGTGTCCTCGAAGACCGCCTCGATGACGGCGTCGCAGCCGGCCAGGTCCTGCGGGTCGGCGGTGGGCGTGATGCGGGCGAGCAGCTCGTCCCGCTTGGCCTCGGTCGTCCGGCCGCGGCTGAGCGCCTTGGCGAGCAGCCCCTCCGAATACGCCTTGCCCTTCTGGGCCGCCTCCTGGGAGACGTCCTTCAGGACGACGTCGATCCCGGCCTTGGCGCAGGAGTACGCGATACCGGCGCCCATCATGCCGGCGCCGAGGACGGCGACCTTCGCGACCGTGCGCGGCGCGATGTCCTTGGGGCGGCTGGCGCCGGAGTTGACGGCCTGGAGGTCGAAGAAGAACGCCTGGATCATGTTCTTGGAGACCTGGCCGGTGACCAGCTCGACGAAGTAGCGGGCCTCGATGGTCTGCGCGGTCTCGAAGTCGACCTGGGAGCCCTCGACGGCCGCCGCGAGGATGTTGCGCGGGGCCGGGTAAGGGGCGCCGTTCAGCTGCTTCTTCAGGTTGGCGGGGAAGGCGGGGAGGTTGGCGGCGAACTTCGGGTGCGCCGGGGTGCCGCCGGGAATCCGGTAGCCCTTGACGTCCCAGGGCTGCTGCGACTCGGGGTTCGCGTCGATGAAAGCGCGCGCCTTGCCGATCAGTTCCTCGGGGGTGGCCGCGACCTCGTGGATCAGGCCGTTCTCCCGGGCGCGGGCGGCGTTGTACTGGGTGCCCTGGAGCAGCACCTTCAGCAGGGCGTCGGCGATGCCCAGCAGCCGGACCGTACGGACCACGCCGCCGGCCGCCGGGAGCAGGCCGAGGGTCACCTCGGGCAGGCCGATCCTGGTGGCGCGGGTGTCGAGGGCGACGCGGTGGTGGCAGGCGAGGGCGAGCTCGTAACCGCCGCCGAGGGCCGCGCCGTTGATCGCGGCGACGACCGGCTTGCCGAGGGTCTCGATGCGGCGCAGATCGCGCTTGATGCCCTGGCCCGTCCCGAAGGCGCGCTCGGCGTGCTCGGGGGTGACGGCGATCAGGTCGCGCAGGTCGCCGCCGGCGAAGAAGGTCTTCTTGGCGGAGGTGAAGATGACGCCGCGGACGCTGTCCCGCTCGGCCTCCAGGCGGTCGGCGACGGCCGTCAGCGAGGTCTTGAAGGCCGCGTTCATCGTGTTGGCCGACTGGTCGGGGTCGTCGAGGACGAGGGTGACGACGCCGGTCTCGTCCTGTTCCCAGCGGATGGTGGTCGATTCACTCATGGTGCGTACTCCGTGGTGGGTGCGGACGAGGGTCAGACGCGCTCGATGACGGTGGCGATGCCCATGCCGCCGCCGACGCAGAGGGTGGCCAGGCCGTAGCGCTTGTCCTGGCGCTCCAGTTCGTCGACGAGGGTGCCGAGGATCATCGCGCCGGTGGCGCCGAGGGGGTGGCCCATGGCGATGGCGCCGCCGTTGACGTTGACCTTGTCCAGGCTCAGGCCCAGGTCCTTCACGAAGCGCAGCACCACCGCGGCGAACGCCTCGTTGATCTCGACCAGGTCGATGTCGTCGATGGTCAGCCCGGCCTTGGCCAGGGCTTTGCGGGAGGCGGGCGCGGGGCCGGTGAGCATGATCGTGGGCTCGGAGCCGGAGACGGCGGCGGAGACGATACGGGCGCGCGGGGTGAGGCCGTAGCGCTCGCCGACCTCGCGGGAGCCGATGGCGACCAGCGCGGCGCCGTCCACGATGCCGGAGGCGTTGCCCGCGTGGTGGACGTGGTCGATCTTCTCGACCCAGTGGTACTTCTGCAGGGCCACCGCGTCGAAGCCGCCCATGTCGCCGATGGCGGCGAAGGACGGCTTGAGGCCGGCCAGCGAGTCGGCGGTGGTGCCGGGCCGCAGGTGCTCGTCGTGGTCGAGGACGGTCAGGCCGTTGCGGTCGGTGACGGGGACGACGGAGCGCGCGAAGCGGCCGTCCTTCCAGGCCGCGGCGGCGCGCTCCTGGGAGAGCGCGGCGTACTCGTCGACGTCGCGGCGGGAGTAGCCCTCGACGGTGGCGATGAGGTCGGCGCCGATGCCCTGCGGGACGAAGCCGGTGTCGAAGTTGGTCATCGGGTCGGCGAACCAGGCGCCGCCGTCGGAGGCCATCGGGACCCGCGACATGGACTCGACGCCGCCCGCGAGCACCAGGTCCTCCCAGCCGGAGCGGATCTTGGCGGCGGCCATGTTGACCGCTTCGAGGCCGGAGGCACAGAAGCGGTTCTCCTGGACGCCCGCGACGGTGTCCGGCAGTCCGGCGGCGATCGCCGCGATCCGGGCGATGTCCGAGCCCTGGTCGCCGACCGGTCCGACGACGCCGAGCACGATGTCGTCGACGGCGGCCGGGTCGAGGTCCGGGAAGCGGCTGCGCACCTCGTGGATGAGGCCGACGACGAGGTCGATCGGCTTGGTGCCGTGCAGCGCGCCGTTGGCCTTGCCGCGGCCGCGCGGGGTGCGGATCGCGTCGTACACGTACGCTTCGGAAGTCACGGTGAGCAGCCTTTCCAGCTGGTGTTTCGGGAGCAGCGGGGTGGGGTCCGGGGGGCGGGCCGGGTATGGGGGTGCGGCCCGGGGCGTGGTCGGTGCGGGGCGTCAGCCGAGGAGGGAGCGGCCGATGATCTCCTTCATGATCTCGGTGGTGCCTCCGTAGATGGTCTGGATACGGCCGTCGGTGAAGGCCCTGGCGATGGGGTACTCGCTCATGTAGCCGTAGCCGCCGTGCAGTTGCAGACAGCGGTCGGCGACGCGCTTTTGCAGTTCGGTGGCCCACCACTTGGCCATCGAGGCGTGGACGGCGGCGAGCTGCCCGTCGGAGTGGTCCACGATGCAGCGGTCCAGGAACTCCCGGGTGACGGCGCACTCGGTCGCCATCTCGGCTATCTCGAAGCGGATGTGCTGGAGCTTGGCGAGCGGCCGGCCGAACGCCTCGCGCTCCTTCACATACCGCGTGGTGATCTCCAGGAGGTGTTCGGCGGCGGCGATGCCGGCGACCGCGATGCCCATCCGCTCCTGCGCGAGGTTGGTCATCAGGTGGACGAACGCGCCGTTCGGCTCGCCGAGGAGGTTGTCCTTGGGCACCCGTACGTCGGTGAAGAACAGCTCCGCGGTGTCCTGCGCCTTCTGCCCGATCTTGTCCAGGTTGCGGCCGCGCTCGAACCCCGGCATGTCCCGCTCCACGACCAGCAGGCTCAGGCCGTGCGCGCCGCCCTCGGGCGTGGTCTTGGCCACGACGACGACCAGGTCGGCGAGGATGCCGTTGGAGATGAACGTCTTGGTGCCGTTCAGCAGCCAGTGGTCGCCGCGGTCCTCGGCGGTGGTGCGGATGCCCTGGAGGTCGGACCCGGCGCCCGGTTCGGTCATGGCGATGGCGGTGATGGTCTCGCCGCTGCAGAAGCCGGGCAGCCAGCGGCGCTTCTGCGCGTCGGTGGCGAGCTGGGTCAGGTACGGGCCGACGATGTCGTTGTGCAGGCCGACGGCGAGTCCGGCGGCGCCGGCCCGGGTGAACTCCTCGGCCAGCACGGCGGCGTAGCGGAAGTCGGTGTTGCCGCCGCCTCCGTACTCCTCGGGGACGGCCAGGCCGAGCAGGCCCTGCTTGCCCGCCGCGCGCCAGGCGTCGCGGCTGACGATGCCGGCCTTCTCCCACTGGGCGTAGTGCGGGGTCACCTCCCGGTCGAGGAAGGTCCGTACGGTGCGGCGGAAAGCGTCGTGGTCCTCGGTGAAGATCTGGCGCTTGAGCTGCGCGGTCATCGTTCGGTGCCTCCTCGGGGCGGGCGGTGGGCCGGCGGGGTGGTGTCCATCGGCCGGCCGTGCCCTTCGGCCGCGCCCTGCGGCCGGGCGCGGCCGTCCGCGGCGCGGGTGCCGTCGGGCCAGGCCGGAGCGCCGTCCGCGGCGGGGGCCGGGTCCCGCCGGTCGGCGAGTGCCGGGACGTCCCAGTCGCGGGCCACGTCGAGCGTGTCGGCCCCGGGCCGGGCCGGCGGGCGGCGTATCGCGCCGGGGGTGGCGGAGAAGCGCGGGGCCGGCGCGGGCTGGGTGATGCCGCCGTGGTCGGCGAAGGTGCCGCGGGCGGCGAGGTGTGGATGGCCGGGGGCCTCGCGCAGCGAGAGCACCGGCGCCACGCAGGCGTCGGACGTCTCGAAGACGGCCGTCCACTGCGCGCGCGTACGGGTCTTGAAGCGGGCGGCGATGGCGGCGCGCAGCTCCTCCCAGGCGCTCAGGTCGTCGCGGGCGGGCGCCTCGTCCTCGATGCCGAGCAGCCGGATGAACTCACCGTAGAACCGCCGCTCCAGCGCGCCGACCGCCATGTGCCCGCCGTCGGCGGTCTCGTACGTGCCGTAGAAGGGCGCCGCGCCGTCCAGGAGGTTGGCACCGCGGCGGTCCTGCCAGCCGCCGGCGGCCAGCATCGCGTGGATCATCGCGGTGAGGTGGGCGGTGCCGTCGACGATGGCGGCGTCCACGACCTGGCCGCGGCCGCCTTCGGTCTGTGCGTGCCGGAGCGCGGCCAGGACGCCGACGACCAGGTAGAGGGAGCCGCCCGCGTAGTCGCCGAGGAGGTTGGCGGGGACGGCGGGCGGTCCGCCGGGCGGGCCGATCATGCCGAGCGCGCCGGTGACGGCGATGTAGCCGATGTCGTGTCCGGCGCGCTCGGCGAGCGGGCCCTGCTGGCCCCAGCCGGTCATCCGCCCGTACACCAGCCGGGGGTTGCGCTCCAGGCAGGCGTCCGGGCCGATCCCGAGGCGCTCGGCGACGCCGGGACGGTAGCCCTCGATCAGGACGTCGGCGCGCTCGGCGAGGTCGAGCACCTGGCCGGGCCCCTCGGCGGACTTCAGGTCCACGAGCACGGAGCGCTTGTTGCGGTTGGTGATGTCGTACGCCGGGTCGACGCCGAGGCCGGAGCCGCCGGGCCGGTCGACGCGGACCACGTCGGCGCCGAGGTCGGCCAGGAGCATCGCGGCGAACGGACCGGGCCCGATGCCGGCCAGCTCCACCACGCGCACCCCGCTCAGCGGGCCATTCCCTGTCCCTGCCATCGGGCCCCCTGAGCTCCGCAGCACTGTGACACAACTGATGTAACACTCGCGATGTTAAGAACGTGTTCCACTTTCCACAAGCCCCCCTCGGCAACGGACCGGCACCGGAAAGGCCCGTGGCGGCGGGGGGCAACACCCACCCCCGCCACGGGCCGGCACGCGCCACATCACCACCGGCGCGCGC
>NZ_JBHWHY010000050.1:0-77968 GCF_042732265.1 Streptomyces sp. NPDC059788
GGGGCGGGGGGGGCCCCCCCCCCCCGGGGGGGGCGGGGCCGGGGGGGGGGCGCGGGGTCCCCGCCCCCGCGGGGGCCCCGCGCCCCGGGGGGTACGGCCCCGCCCGTACCCGTCAGCACCGGTGGACGCCGGCGCCCACCGACCCGAACCGACCATGTGCCACACGCCGGCACCGCACGCCAGGGGTGGTAAGCCATCGTGGAGTTCGTCGTCTTCCCCGACCATCCCGCGACCGATCCGCTGTGCCTGTGCCTCAGGCGCGACCCCACGATGCGGACGGTGCGCCACCCCTCCGGGCGCCCCTGGGTCATGGGGCACTGGACCGACGACGAGGCCGTGGCGGCCGGCAGCGGACCGGACCGGCTGCTGCTCTTCGGCACCACCTCGGCCGACGCCGGGACCCTGGACCGGCTGCTGCGCCGGCTGCGCTGCCTCTCCGACCTGGACAGCCGGGTCCGCGAACTGCACGGCAGCTTCTTCCTGCTGGCCGCCATGGGCTCCCGGCTGCGGTGCCAGGGCAGCCTGTCGACCGTCCGGCAGATCCACCACGCGGACATCAACGGCGTCACGGTCGCGGCCGGCCGCCCCCAGGACCTGGCGGCGCTGGCCCGCGAGGCGGCCGCCGCCGGCCTGCCCACCGGCGCCCCGGGCCTGGGCTCCGTGGACGAGGAGAGCCTGGCCGTGCGGCTGCTCGCACCGTTCGCGCCGTACCCGCTCGCCCTGCGCCCGGCGTGGCGCGCGGTGCACGCCGTACCGCCCGGCCACTGCCTGACGCTGGGGCCCGACGGCCGGTCCGGCACGGTGCGCTGGTGGTGGCCCCCGCAGCCCGACCTGTGGCTGGAGGACGCCGCCGAGTCCGTACGGGACGCGCTGACCGAGGCGGTACGGGCGCGCACCCGCAGACCCGCGCTCAGCGCGGACCTCTCCGGCGGCATGGACTCCACCAGCCTGTGCTTCCTCGCCGCCCGCGACGCCGCCCGGCTGATCACCACGGCCTGGGTCTGCCGCGACGAGGCCAACGACGACAACATCTGGAGCGCCCGCGGCGCGGCCCTGCTCCGGCCGGCGGAGCACCTGCCGCTCCCGTACGCCGACGCGCCCACCTGGTACACCCCGCCGCAGCCCGCGCACGGCGACCCGGCAGGGCCGCTCGCGGTGATCCGGGAGAGCGCCCGGCTCGCCCACCAGGCCCGGACCGTCGCCGCCCACGGCTCCCGCACCCACCTGGTCGGCGTCGGCGGCGACGAACTGTTCAGCCCGCGCCCGGTGGTGCTCAACTCCCTGGCCCGTACGGACTTCCGCTCCGCCGCCCGGCGCGCGAACGCGGCCCGCCGCCTGGGCCGCTGGACGCTGGTCGACACCCTGCGCACCCTGTTCGGCGGCGTCCCGTATCCGCAGTGGCTGGAGTCCTGCGCCGACCGGATCGTGCCCGGCGCCCGGGCCGGCGACAGCGGCGCGGACTGGGAGGTCGTGCCCGCCATGCCGTCGTGGGCGCATCCGGACGCGGTGGCCACCGTCCGCCGCCTGGTGCGGGACTCCGCCGCCGGGGGCCCGGAGCCCTTCGCGCCGCTGCGCTGCCAGCACGAGACGCTGCGCGCCGCCGCCCGCGCCGGGGAGATCGTGCGCGGCGCCGCCGCGCTGACCGCCCATCACGGCGTCACCTTCGAGGCGCCCTTCCTGGACGACAACGTCATCGAGGCGGCGCTCGCCGTGCGACTCGTCGACCAGGTCGCCTTCGGCGCGTACAAGCCCCTGCTCGGCACGGCCATGCGCGGCGTCCTGCCGGAAGCGCTACGGGCCCGCGGCACGAAGGGCGAGCACAGCGCCGAGGTGTACGCGGGCCTGCGCCGCCACCGCCGGGCGCTGTCCGCGCTCTGCGACGACTCGCGCCTGGCCTCCCTGGGCCTGATCCGGCCCGAGGCGCTGCGCGCCGCCCTCACCAAGCTCCAGCCCCACTCGCACGTCCTGCAGCCGCTCGACCCCACCCTGGCGGCCGAGTACTGGCTCCGCTCCCTGCAGGGGACGCAGACGCCGGTGCCCGCCCGCCCCACCGTTCCCGCCGCGGAAGGAGCCTGACCCGATGGCGTTCGCCCTCGCCCCCCACGTCAGCAGTGTGCGCACCCCCGGAGGCATGGTGCTGCTCAACGCCCGTACGGGCCGCTACTGGCAGATGAACAACACCGGCGCGTTCGTCCTGGAGCACCTCCTGGCGGGCGGCACCTGCGCGTCGGCCGCCGACGAGCTGCGCAGCCGCCATCCCTCGGCGGCCGACCGGGTGGGGGCGGACGCCATCGCGCTGCTGGAGTCGCTCCGGTCGGCGAAGCTGGTGACCCCGTGAGCATTCCCGTCGCCGTGGGAGCCCCCGGCCGCCTGCCCTTCGGGGAGCGCTGCGCGGCCCTCGTCTGTGTCGCCGTGGCCCGCGTCCTGACGGCCCTCTCCCCGCGCGCGCTGTGCCGCGTGCTGGAAGCCGTGCGGCGCGGCGCCCGCCCCGCCCGGGTGCCGGAGGCCGCGCGCGCCCGGCACGCCGTCGTCACGGTCAGCGTGCGCTGCGCGGGCAACGGCTGTCTGCAACGCTCCGTTGCCACCGTGCTGTTGTGCCGGCTGCGCGGGCGGTGGCCGCAGTGGTGCACGGGCGTGCGTACGGAGCCGTTCCGCGCCCATGCGTGGGTCGCGGTGGACGGCGAACCCGTCGGCGAGCCGGACGACACCCGGCTCTATCAACCACTGCTGTCCGTCCCCCGCTGAGCGCCCCGGCACTGCGCGGCGGGCCCCCGCCGGTCGCTCAGCCGGCGGCCGCCCGCCGCGGCGGTGCCATGCGTATGACGTCGTCGCACACGTCCAGCCGGGCCCGTCGGCCGCGCTCGTCCCAGGCCCGCACCGGCGTGCCCTTCGTGTCACGGGGCGCCGTGACGACGGCGGAGCCGTCGCTGATGATGCAGTCGGCCGGGTTCGGGTGCCCCGGTTCGGCGTCCCGGTAGCGCAGGTCGACGACGACGCCGGTGCCGCCGGGCAGGCTCACCGGGCGGGCGCGGCCCTGCCCCACACCGCCCGCCTCGGGGCCCTTGCCGTAGTGGACGAGGAAGTCGGGATAACCGCGGAAGACGCACTCGTTCGCACCGGTGTTCACGGCCGACAGCCGGCCTTCCCGGTGCATGCTGCGGGCCTTCTTCTTCAGCACCGTGACCTTCCACCTCAGGCCCTCGGTCGTACAACTCGCGTGCAGCGCGTCGACACGCGGTTCGTCACAGGCGACCAGACCGCCGCTCAGAACGAGCGCGGCCAGAGCCGCCACGATCAGCGGGCGCTTGCGCACGGGACCCCCAATAGTCCGGCTGTGGTTCCTGCCGTCGTTAGGGATGGGTTCCAGCGCTTATAGGTTGCTTATACGGAAAAAGTTCGGCCACCGGCCGCCCCTCGCGCCATCAGGGCCGCGTCCTCCTCGGGCAGCCACACCGGACCGTCCGGGCGCCGCAGCCACCCGCGCCCGGCCGCCAGGTCCCGGGCGGCCGTACGCAGCGCGTCCAGGCCCGCGTGCCGCAGCCCGCGCCGCCACACCAGGGATATCGGCGAGAGCGGCACGGGGTCGGTGACCGGGCGCAGCACCATGCCCGGCACATCGATGAACTCGGCACTGGCCAGCACCGACCAGCCCTGTTTGCGCACCACGCGCATGAACTCCGCCGCCCCCTCGATCTCCGGGAACGGCGCGGCCATCGCGATGTCCCGCCCGGCGAAGAGGCGGGCGGCGAGGTCGGTCCACTCGGCGGTGTGCGGGTTGCCGGCCCCGGCGTAGAGGGTCTCGCCCGCGAGGGCGGACAGGGGGACGGCGGGGCGGGCCGCCAGGGGGTGGGCCGCGTCGAGCAGGACGGCCATCGGCTCGAACCGTACGGGTTGGTGGTCCAGGCGGGCCCGGACGGCCGGCGGCAGCCCGGCGACGCGCCCGAAGGAGACGTCCAGCCGCCCGGCGGCGATCTCGGCCGCCGCGCCGGTCAGGCCGCTGTGGAAGCGGGCGACGAGTTCGCCGGCGGGCGCCAGGCGGCGGGCCTCCTCCAGGACGGTGTGCGCCGTGCCGATGGGCACGCCGACATCGACCAGCAGCGGGCGGTCGTCGGGCGCGCGGAAGGCGGCGGCCAGGTCGTCGTGGGCGGCCAGCACCTGCCGCGCGTACGGGAGCAGACGGGCGCCGTCCTCGGTGAGGGCGACCTGGCGCGTCGTACGGTCGAAGAGGACTGTGCCCAACTCCCCCTCCAGGCGCCGGATGTCGCGGCTCAGTGCCTGCTGGGCGACGTAGAGGCGGGCGGCGGCGCGGGTGAAGTGCAGTTCGTCGGCGACGGCGGTGAAGGCGCGGAGCAGGCGCGGGTCGAGGTCTCGGGGCACGGGCACATCGTGCCACCGGCGCGTACGGGGTCCGGGCGCACCCGCCGCTTTGACAACACAAGTGCGTGAATGCGTACGGATCAGGTGTTGGACGGGGAACGGCCCGCGCCGCGACCGTAGTTGCGTGATCCTCTTCCTCGCGTCCCGGCCCGTGACCGCCCGGCCCGTCCCGCCCGCGCGCCGTCGGCGGCGCCGTCGTCCCGCCGCGCTCCGGCGCGTCCTCGGGCCGTACGGACGGATCTTCACCGTCCCCGGCACCCGCGCCTTCACCGCCGCCAACCTCCTCGCCCGGCTGCCGATGGGCATGTTCGGCGTCAGCGCGATCCTGATGATCGCCGGGTCGCGCGGCTCGTACGCGCTGGCCGGGGCGGTCACCGCGACGGGGCTCGCGGCGACGGCGGTGGCCGGGCCGTGGACGGCGCGGCTGGTCGACCGGTACGGGCAGGCCAGGGTCGCCGTCCCCGCGACGGCACTCGCCGCCCTCGGCTCGCTGGCGCTGGTCCTGTGCGTCCACCTCGGCGCGCCGTCCTGGACACTGTTCGCCGCGTACGCCTGCACCGCGACCACGCCGAACACGGGCGGCATGGCCCGCGCGCGCTGGGCCCACCTCCTCCGGGACGACCCGCGCGCGCTGCACACCGCCAACTCCTTCGAGCAGGCGGCCGACGAGGTCTGCTTCATGCTCGGGCCGGTACTGGCGGCGTTCCTGTGCACCGCGCTCTTCCCGGAGGCGGGCACGCTGACGGGCGCGGTCCTGCTGCTGACCGGTGTGCTGCTGTTCGCCGCCCAGCGGCGCACCGAACCGCCGGCCACGCCCGTGTCCGCCCGGCACGGTGCCGGACGGCTCGTGCCCCCGCTCCTGCCCCTGCCCCTGCTGCTGACCTTCCTCGCCACCGGGGCGGTCTTCGGCTCGCTGGAGGTCGTCACGATCGGCTTCACGGACGCGCACGGGCAGCGCGCCGTGGCGGGGGCGCTGCTCGCCCTCCAGGCGGCCGGGTCCTGCGCGGCGGGCCTCCTGTACGGGGTACTGCGCCCGGCCGGACCGGCGGGCCGCCGGTTCCTGCGGTGCGTCGCCGCGATGGCCGCGCTGATGTGGCTGCCGTGCACGGCCGCGGGCGCGGGCGGCGGGGTCCTCCTGGGGGCCGCCCTGCTGCTCGCGGGGATGGCGACCGCGCCGACCATGGTCACCGGCATGGGCCTGATCCAGTCGCGGGTACCGGCGGGCCGCCTGAACGAGGGCATGACGCTGGCCGTCACCGCCCTGCTGACCGGCATCGCGGCAGGCTCGGCGACGGGCGGCTGGGCCGTGCAGCACCTGCCGCGGGGCACCGCCGCGGGCTACGCCGTGCCCGCCGCGGCCGCCGCCCTGGCCCTGACGGCCGCCGTCACCGCCCACGCCGTACGGGCCGCCCGGCGGCCGGTCTGAGCGGCACGAACGGCGAAGGCCCCGCTGCCTGGGCAGCGGGGCCTTCGCCTCACATGGGGTGACGGGTCCGGGGGCCGGGGCCTCCGGTTTCTCCGTCGAGTGGAGATGGCGGGAATCGAACCCGCGTCCAACGGTGCGGAAACAGGGCTTCTCCGAGCGCAGTCCGCTGCGATTTTCTCAGCCCCGGAGATCTCGCGGACAAGTCTCCGACGGGCTCAGTCACTGTTTGATTTCCTCCCAGGACCCGTGACCGGACCTAGAAGTTTAGTTCCCTAGCTGATGCCAGGATCCGGGTCGGGAACATCCCCGGGCTGACACTTCGCAAGTCGCTACTTAGGCAGCGAGGGCGAAGGAATCGCGCTTGGTGTTGGCGATTATTTTTTGCGACATAGGGTTAACGAGATCATTGCCGCTTCCTCGGCTCGCTTCCCCTGCTTCGACATCCGCTGTCGAAACCGATCATCCCCATGTTGTTTTTTCAAGGTGGTGCCTGCACCGGCGTGCGGTGCGCTGCCCATCGTACGTGACCAACGCGCGACGATGCCAGCGTATTCCTCCGGCGCCGGGGCCCGCCCGCGCCGGCGCCCGGGTCCGGCTCAGGCCCGCTCGCGCCGCTTGGCCGCCGAGATCGCGCGGTGCGCCTCACGGCGGTCCTGCTGCTCACGCAGCGTCTGCCGTTTGTCGTACTCCTTCTTGCCCTTGGCGAGCGCGATCTCGACCTTCGCGCGGCCGTTCTTGAAGTACAGCGACAGCGGCACGATCGTGTGGCTGGTCTCCTGGGACTTCGACTCCAGCTTGTCGATCTCCAGGCGGTGCAGCAGCAGCTTGCGCTTGCGGCGCGCGCTGTGGTTGGTCCACGTGCCCTGGGCGTACTCCGGGATGTGCACGTTGTGCAGCCACGCCTCGCCGCGGTCGATCTGCACGAAGCCGTCCACCAGGGACGCCCGGCCCTGCCGCAGCGACTTGACCTCCGTGCCGGTCAGCACCAGCCCGCATTCGTACGTGTCCAGGATGAGGTAGTCGTGCCGCGCCTTCTTGTGCTGGGCGATGAGCTTGCGGCCGGTCCCGTCATCCTTCTTGTTGCTCTTCTTCTTGTTCGCCTTAGCCATAGTGGCGCCATTTTCGCACTACGCCCCGCCCCCGAGGCCACTCAATACCGTACGGGCGCGCGCCGGGGCGTCGTCCTCCGCGACCAGGTCCGGGGTGATGCCGCGGTCGTCGACCGTGCGGCCCGACGGGGTGCGGTAGTGGCCCACGGTCAGCTCGGCGACCGAGCCGTCCGGCAGCTCGCTGGGCAGCTGCACCGATCCCTTGCCGAAGGTCGGGGTGCCGACGAGGACCGCGCGGGCACGGTCCTGGAGCGCCCCGGCGAGCAGCTCGCCCGCGCTCATCGTGCCGCCGTCCACCAGCACGGCCAGGGGGATCTGGGTGTTGCCGCCGTCCTTCGCGTACAGGGCGCGCTGGCTGCCGCGGACGTCGTACGTGGCGACCAGGCCGCCGTCCAGGAAGGCGGAGGCGGCGGCGACCGCCTCGTGCACCAGGCCGCCGGTGTTGCCGCGCAGGTCCAGCAGCACGCCGCCGCGCGGGGAGGCCGCGCGCACGGCCCGGCGGATCTCCTCGCCCGTACCGCTGCTGAAGGCGCCCACCTTGATGACGGTGGGGCCGTCCGGGCCGTCGGGGCGCTCGGTGGTCACGTTCTGGTCCCGCAGGCGGGCCCGGCGCAGGGTCTCGGTCCACTGCCGGGTGTCGCGCCGCAGCTCCAGTACGACGCTGCTGCCGCCGCCCGGCGCGGTGCCGCCGGCGGCCGGTCCGGCGTCGCCGCGCAGCCGCGCCACGACCTCGGTGACCGCGCTGCCCCGCGAGGCCACGCCGTCCACGGAGCGAAGTTCGTCGCCGGCGCGAAGGCCGGCCTTGGCCGCGGGGCTGCCGGGGCGTACCCGGGAGATCAGGGCGCGGCCGTCCGGCGCCTGCCGCAGCCACAGGCCCACGCCCACGTACTCGCCGTCCAGCTCCCGCTGGAAGTCCTCGTACTCGCGGGCCGAGAACGCCGTCGACCAGCGGTCACCGCTGCGGCTGACGGCCTCGCCCGCCGCCGTGGAGCCGTCCGTGTGAGGTCCGGCGGCGGGCCGCGCCGCGCGCTCGAACCGATGGGCCCGGTCGGCTCCGGCGGCCGCGTGCCCCGCTATCCGGCGCTCGTCCGCCCGGGTGCCGCACTCCTCCCAGGAGCCCGCCGCCGCTCCGGTGGCCAGCACGCTGACGAGGACCAACGTCAGGGCCGCCCCGCGGCGGCTGCGGCGGGGCCGGACGAACAAACACGGGCCCGTCATGCCGGTGAGTGTAGGCCAGAAAGAAGCGCCGTACGGGGAGTTGACCGTACGGCGCCCTTGGCATACGTCACACCTTGAGGTACTTGCGCAGCGCGAAGAACGCGGCGAGTGCCGGCATCAACAAACCGATCAGCAGCACCAGCGGCAGCACCGCCACGACCGAATCCCAGCCAATGAACTTGATGACCAGGATCTTCGAGGCCAGCCAGTTGTTGATCAGCACCCACTTGCCGCCGACGATCAGCACACAGGCGAACACCGCGCCGAGCAGGCCCGCGATGGCCGCCTCCAGGATGAACGGCATCTGGATGTAGAAACTCGACGCGCCCACCAGGCGCATGATCCCGGTCTCCCGCCGCCGGCTGAACGCCGACACCCGCACGGTGTTGACGATCAGCATCAGCGCCACCACGAGCATCAGCGCCATCACCACCAACGCGGCGATGTTCATGCCGTTGAGGAGGTTGAACAACGGCTCGATGGTGTCGCGCTGGTCCTGCACCTCCTGTACGCCCGGCCGCTCGGAGAACGCCGATTTGATCACTTCGTACTTCGTCGGGTCCTTGAGCTTGACCCGGAAGGAGTCCGGCAGCTGGTCGGGGGTGACCAGGCCCGCCACGGGCGTGTCGCCGAACTGCTCCTTGTAGTGCTTGTACGCCTGGTCGCTGGACTCGTACTGCACGTTCTGCACGATCGGCAGCCGGTCCAGCTCGGCCTTGATGTCGTCCTTCTGCTGCTGGGTGGCCGCGCCCTTGCCGCATTTGGCGCCGGTCGCGGCATCGTTCTTGTTGCAGAAGAAGACGGAGACGTTGACCTTGTCGTACCAATAGCCCTTCATCGTGCTGACCTGGTCGCGCATCAGCAGCGAGGCGCCGAACAGGCCGAGCGAGAGGGCGACGGAGACGATGACCGCGAAGGTCATCGTGAGGTTCCGGCGGAGACCGACACCGATCTCCGACAGGACGAACTGGGCGCGCATGGCGTCCTTTCAGTACTGGGGGCCGTACACGCTTAGTGCTGGTAGCCGTACACGCCGCGCGACTGGTCACGCACGAGCCGGCCCTTTTCGAGTTCCATGACGCGCTTGCGCATCTGGTCGACGATCTGCTGGTCGTGGGTGGCCATGACGACCGTCGTACCGGTGCGGTTGATCCGGTCGAGCAGCTTCATGATGCCGACCGAGGTCTGCGGGTCGAGGTTGCCGGTGGGCTCGTCCGCGATGAGCAGCAGAGGACGGTTGACGAACGCCCGCGCGATGGCGACGCGCTGCTGCTCACCACCGGACAGCTCGCCCGGCATCCG
Organism: Streptomyces sp. NPDC059788; assembly: GCF_042732265.1. Classification (NCBI taxonomy): domain Bacteria; kingdom Bacillati; phylum Actinomycetota; class Actinomycetes; order Kitasatosporales; family Streptomycetaceae; genus Streptomyces; species Streptomyces sp. NPDC059788. Next base: position 9,433 of record NZ_JBHWHY010000050.1, read on the forward strand.
GTCCTCCTTGCCGCCGAGGCCGACTAGGTCGAGGACCTCGGGGACCGTCTTGCGGATCTGCCCGCGCGGCTTGCCGATGACTTCGAGGGCGAAGGCGACGTTCTGTCCCACCGTCTTGTTGGGGAGCAGCCGGAAGTCCTGGAAGACGGTGCCCACCTGGCGCCGCATCTGCGGCACCTTCCAGTTGGAGAGCTTCGCGAGGTCCTTGCCCAGTACGTGCACGGCGCCATGGCTGGCGCGCTCCTCACGCAGGAGCAGGCGCAGGAAGGTGGACTTGCCGGAGCCCGAGGAGCCCACCAGGAAGACGAACTCGCCGCGCTCGATCTCCAGGGAGACATCCCTGAGGGCGGGGCGGTTCTGCTTCGGGTAGGTCTTGGAGACGTTGTCGAATCGGATCACTGATGCACCACGGTCGACCTGGGTAGCGGCACAGGATGCCCCTGTTGGGGCTCCCGTCGGTGAGCGTGACCCTACGCGAGTCTCACGTGAAGGCGCAGTCGCCGTTCGGGGTTGGTGCGTTTATTCACGGCATCTAGGGGGACAAAACGAGCACATTCCGGCCCGTGGAAGCGGACGGTGTCGCCGAAAAGGCCGGAAGGCGACCGGGGCGCGCCGTTCCGCCGACGAGCTGGCACAGTGGTAGGGGGAACCATCGTGGTTCCTTGCGCGTTGCAGCGGTGGAGGAGGAGGTCGCATGACGTACGACCGGCTGGTGTGCGCCAACTGCGCGGCTCCTGTGAACGAGGGCCGCTGCCCCGTGTGCCGGGCCAGCAGGGAACGGCTGCAGGAGACCGGGCTGTTCGGCCAGCTGACGCCCGCGGCGCTGGTGGCGCTGCTGCTGGCGCTGATCGCGCTGGCGGTGCTGGTGCACCAGGCCGCCTGAGGCGGCGCCCGCGGTGACGCACCGCGCACGGAGCATCGCTCCGCCTGGCCCGCCGACGGGCGGGCACCGATGACGTAGGACGCCGAAGGGCCCGGAGCGCCGCTCGCGCTCCGGGCCCTTCGTCATGCGCTGCCCCGGGTGCGGGGCGGGGCCTGGTGTCAGGCCGCGGCCGCGCCGCCGCCGTTCTTGTTGATCAGGCGCGGCATCAGGCGGAAGCCGATGCCACCGGCGATCATCGTCGCCGCGCCGACGAGCAGGAAGGTGGTGCCGGAGGCACCGGTCTCCGCCAGCTCGCCGCCCTTGGCCTGCTGCTGCGGCTGGCCGGGCGTGTTCACGATCTGCTCGTTGCCCGCGCCGGGCTGGTCGATGGGCTTGCTGCCCTCGTTGTCGGTACCGGTGCCGGTGCCGTCGTCGCTGCCGCCGGTGGTGCCGTTGGAGCTGCCGCCGCCGGTGGTCTCCGAACCGCCGGAACCGCCGCCGGTCTGGCCGCCGCTGTGGCCGCCCGACTGGCCGCCGGTCTGCGAACCGCCGGTCTCGTTGCCGCCGGTCTGGTTGCCGCTCTGACCACCGGTCTCGTTGCCACCGGTCTGGTTGCCGCTCTGACCGCCGGTCTCGTTACCACCGGTCTGGTTGCCGGACTGGCCACCGGTCTCGTTGCCGCCAGTCTGGTTGCCCGACTGGCCACCGGTCTCGTTACCACCGGTCTGGTTGCCGCTCTGGCCACCGGTCTCATTGCCGCCAGTCTGGTTGCCCGACTGGCCACCGGTCTCATTGCCGCCAGTCTGGTTGCCCGACTGACCGCCCGTCTCGTTACCGCCGGTCTGGTTGCCGCTCTGGCCACCGGTCTCGTTGCCACCGGTCTCACTGCCGCCGGTGCCACCGATCTGCCCCGCGGTCTCGGAGCCACCGGAGTCGCCGCCGCCGCTGAGGAGGTCGTCGATGGCGCCGATCAGACCACCGGAAGTGGAACCCGCCGTCTGCTCGGTGCCGACCGCCGAGGCGGCGCCGGCGGCGGTGAGCGACGCACCGGCCGCGATCACCGCACCGGCCGCGATACGCGCTACGCGCAGCCGCGTCTTCTTCGTCATGTGCCTGCTACCCCCAGTAGCTCTACTCGTCCATGGAGCATCGCTGTTCGGGGCAGCGGCCGACCCGGGTAGGCGAGTCGCCGTACCGCCCTGCGGCCGTTGCACTCAGTTCCCCGTTCACACGCACGCCCCGGACATACGTATGCCACGTACCACCCTTCCCAGTTCTCACATCATCGTCAAGGTCAAATAAAGGTGCGATGACCGAATTGAGAGGAGTTGCGGGGTCCATGGACGTATGACTGTGACCAAACCGCCACATCGCCATACGACAGCAAAAACAACTGCCGCTCAATAAGCGGCAGTTGTTTCACAGAAAATCCAGGCGGCCTTTTCCGGCGCCTTACATCAGGGGGTTACGGACCAGGGTTACTTTCCCTGCTCCTGTTCCTGCTGCTTGCGCCAGCGGATGCCCGCCTCCAGGAAACCGTCGATGTCACCGTCCAGCACGGACTGCGGATTACCGACCTCGAACTCGGTACGCAGGTCCTTGACCATCTGGTACGGGTGCAGAACGTACGACCGCATCTGGTTGCCCCAGGAATTGCCGCCGTCGCCCTTGAGCGCGTCCATCTTGGCCTGCTCCTCCTGGCGGCGGCGTTCGAGCAGCTTCGCCTGGAGGACGTTCATCGCGGTCGCCTTGTTCTGGATCTGCGAACGCTCGTTCTGACAGGAGACGACGATGCCGGTCGGGAGGTGCGTCAGGCGCACCGCGGAGTCGGTCGTGTTCACGCCCTGGCCGCCGGGGCCGGAGGAGCGGTACACATCGACGCGCAGCTCGGACTCGTCGATCTCGATGTGGTCGGTCTGCTCGACCACCGGCAGCACCTCGACGCCCGCGAAGGACGTCTGGCGGCGGCCCTGGTTGTCGAAGGGCGAGATGCGCACCAGGCGGTGGGTGCCCTGCTCGACGGAGAGCGTGCCGTAGGCGTACGGCACCTGGACGGCGAAGGTGGTCGACTTGATGCCGGCCTCTTCGGCGTACGAGGTCTCGTACAGCTCGGTCTTGTAGCCGTGCCGCTCGGCCCAGCGCAGGTACATGCGCTGGAGCTTCTCGGCGAAGTCGGCGGCGTCCACGCCACCGGCCTCGGCGCGGATGTTGACGACGGCCTCGCGGGAGTCGTACTCGCCGGACAGCAGGGTGCGGACCTCCAGCTCGTCCACCGCCTTGCGGACGTCGGCCAGCTCGCTCTCCGCCTCGGCGCGGGCCTCGTCGTCGCCCTCGGCCTCGGCGAGCTCGAAGAGCACACCGACGTCGTCGACCCGGCCGCGCAGCTCCTCTGCCCGGCGCAGCTGGCCCTGGAGATAGGACAGCCGGCTGGTGATCTTCTGCGCGTTCTCCGGGTCGTCCCAGAGGGACGGCGCCGCGGCCTGCTCCTCAAGCGCGGCGATATCGGCCCTCATCTTGTCGAGGTCCAGTACGGCCTCGATCGACCCCATGGTCGAGGAGAGGGACTTCAGCTCTTCGGATACATCGACGACTGCCACGCACCCCAGCCTAACGGCTGCCGCCGTCTGCATGTCCCGAGCCTCGCGCCGCTTGTCGGGCGGCGGCGCGCGGACGCAGGTGGGGCGGGGTGCGGGAACCGCGGTACGGGGCCGTGGCCCGGGCCTGAGCGGGCCCGGGCGACGGCCGTGGATCAGGGCGCGGGCCGCGGGGTCGTCGCGTCGGAGTGCTGGACGCCCGGCTTGGCGTCCTCGGAGTCGCCGTGCTGGGAGGCGAACCAGCCGCCGAGCCCGGCGGCGGCCACCACCGCGGCGGCGGCGAGGCCCAGCTTCACCCGGCGGCGGCGCACCGCCTCGCGGTGCCGCGCCGAACCGGCCCGGCGCTCGCCCGCGGCGCGCGGGGCACGGGCCGTGCCGTGGGCGCCCCCGGCCAGCTCGTCCGGGCCGGGGACGCGCATACTCGTGTGCGTCTCGCGGTTCGAGTCGGGGGCGGCCGAGCCGTGCACGAGCGGTACGGCGCCGCGCGGCCGGGAGCCGCCGGGCGCGACCGGCGGGTAGAGGGACTCCTCGTACGAGCCGGAGCCGGTCCCGGCGGTGCCCGGCGCGTACGGGCCGGAGGCGCTCTCCTCGGCCTCCCGGGCGGCCTCCTCGCTGTCCGGCTCGTCGATGTCCAGCGGCGGGTGGCCCGCCAGGCCCGGCAGGATCTCGCGCAGCCGGGCGGCCAGTTCGGGGGCGCGCAGCCGGGAGGCGGGCGCCTTGGCCAGGCACTGCAGGAGCAGCTGCCACAGCTCGTCCGGGATGCCGGGCAGCGGCGCCACGGACTCGGTGACGTGGCGGCGCAGCACCGCGCCGGGGTGGCCGCCGCCGAACGGGGTGAAGCCGGCGAGCAGCTCGTACAGGACCGTGGCGAGCGCGTACACGTCGACGGACGCGCGCGGCGGCAGGCCCTCGATGATCTCGGGGGCGAGGTAGTCGGGGGTGCCGATGACCTTGGTGGCGCGGGCCAGGCGCGGTGAGTCGACGAGGCGGGCGATGCCGAAGTCGGTGAGCAGCGCCGGGTGGGCGCCGCCGGGGCCGAGCGGGCCCTGCATGTCCAGGAGGACGTTCTCGGGCTTCACGTCCCGGTGCACGACGCCCGCCTTGTGGGCGACGGCCAGGCCGTCGGCCACGTCGGCGGCGATGGCGACGGCGGCCTCGGGGGCGAGCCGGCGCTCCCGCTCCAGGCGGGTGCGCAGGTCGGTGCCCCGTACGAGGTCCATGACCAGGGCGAGGTCGTTGCCGTCGACCACCAGGTCGCGCACGTTGACGACGCGCGGGTGGTCCAGGCCGAGCAGCGCGGCGCGCTCCTGGACGAAGCGGCCGACCAGCTCCTGGTCGGCGGCGAGGTCCTCGCGCAGCAGCTTGATGGCGACGGCCCCCTCGGGTCCGTCGCCGAGCCATACCGTGCCGGCACTGCCGCGGCCAAGGATCTGGTGGGCGGTGTACCGGCTGCCGATCTTCCGTGCCAAGACTGCTCCGACGTGTCGGGCCCGCTGAGCGTCCTCAGGGGGCTGAAGGTGGCGTCAAAGCTACGCGGGTATCGGGGGGTTCTGTGCCCAGGATGGGCACAGGTGTCACTTCTGTGGGGGAAATCGCCCCTTGGAAGTCGACAAATCCCCTCTGTGACCGCGCCGGCGGCAGGGGGTCACTTGAACCAGTTGCCGACGTCCTTGACGAAGTCCCGGACGCTGCCGATGACGTCGCCGATCTGTTCGAAGTAGCCCTTGGTCGTACCGATCCACTCCTGGAGCGGGGAGAACTCCCAGATCGCCCAGCCGCCGACGAACAGGATGACCAGCACGAACAGACAGCCCTTGAGGCAGCCCAGGCCCGGGATGCGCATCGGGTTGGCGCTGCGCTGCCGGGGCTCGCGGCGCGGCCGGGGCTCGCGCTCCGGCGGCCGCTCGGGCTCATAGCGCTGCGGCGGCGGCTGCTGCCGGCGCGGCGCCTGCTGCGGCTGCGGCTGCTGGGGCTGCTGGGGCTGCTGGTGCTGGGGCTGCTGGTACGGCGCGGGGGCCTGCTGCTGGTACTGCGGCGGCTGCTGGTACGGCTGCGCCTGCTGCTGGTACTGCGGAGACTGCTGAGGCGGGGCGGGCTGCCGCTGCGGGCGGCGGCGCAGCGGGTCCTGCCCCGGGTCCAGGTACTGGGTCTGCTCGTTGCGGTCCCGGGCGGCCCGCATCTGGGACTCCCACGGATGCGGGCCCTCGGGCTGCCCGCCGGGTGGTCCCGGCGGTACGGGAGGCATGGCGCGGGTCGGGTCGGCGCCGCCCTGGCCGCCGCCGAAGTCCTGGCCCTGGCCGCCGGGGCCGGAGGCCAGCACCTGCGTCGGGTCGGCGTCCGGTCCGCGCCGGCCGTCCCGGCCGTTGGTGGACGGCAGCACGCTGGTCGCCGCGGCCGGGTCGTACGAACCGGCGGTGGACGGCAGCACCTGGGTGGGGTCGGCGTCGCCCGTACCGCCGGTGCCGGTGCCGGGCACCGTGGCGGGGGCCGGGTCCGGCGCGAGCAGCGCGGCGACGCCGAGCGCGGCCTCGGCCTGCGCCGGGGTCGCGTGCACGCCGACGCCCGCGGCGACCGTGCGCAGCGCGCGGGCCAGGTTCTCGGCGCTGGGCCGCTCGCCCGGCTCCTTGCTCAGGCAGCGCTCGATGACCGTCCACAGCGGCTCGGGGACGGTGGACGGGCGGCGCGGCTCCTCGCTGAGGTGGCGGTGCAGGACTTCGAGGGCGCTGGCGCCGCCGAACGGCGGGCGGCCGGTGACGAGCTCGTACAGCAGGATGCCGGCGCCGTAGATGTCCACGGCGGAGGTCTGCGGGCGGCCCTCGGCGGACTCCGGCGCCACGTAGGCGGGGGTGCCGACAAACTCGTGGGTGCGGGTCAGGCCGGGCGAGTCCGCCAGGCGCGCGATGCCGAAGTCGGTGAGCATCGGGTGCAGCTCGGCCGTGTCGCCCTCGCCGGTGCCCTTGAGCAGGACGTTGGCGGGCTTCAGGTCGCGGTGCACGACGCCGTCGGCGTGGCTGGCGGCCAGCGCGTCGGCGATCTGGGCGGTCAGCAGGGAGGCGGCGACGGGGCTGAAGGGGCCGTTGTCGCGCAGGTAGCGGTGCAGGTCGGGGCCGTCGACGAGGTCCATGACCAGGGCGAGCAGATCGCCCTCGACGACCAGGTCGCGGGTGCGCACGATGTTCGGGTGGGTGAGCCGCAGCAGGACCGAGCGCTCCCGCAGGAAGCGCATGACCACGTCCGCGTCGTGCGCCAGCTCCTCCTTGAGGACCTTGATCGCGACGGTCTCGCCGGGCTCCCCGGCCACCGCGGCCTCGGCCCCCGCCGTCTCCCTCTGACGGGCACGCCAGACGGTGCCCGTGGCGCCGCGTCCCAGCGGCTCCTCAAGCAGGTACTTGCTGCCTACCGGCCGCACGTGCGCTCCCTGGTCGTGATCGATCCTTGCCGGGCCGGTGGGTCGCGGCGGCCCGTCGCCCCACTGTAGTGCCGCCGAACGGGCCGTACGGCGGGACGATCGGGCGGGGCTTGGGGGAAAGACGCGCATTCAGGACAGATGGTTGCGGGCGGACCGCGATCGATGTCCACGTCAGGCCGAACAGCGATCGCCGATGATCGAAAACCGGCCGTTCGCAGTATCCGATCAGGCGGTTTTCCGCCCGGGGTCGACCAATCAAGATCACTGAGTGATGGTCGGCGGGCGTGTTGTCAGTGGCAGGTGCGAGGATGCACCCAGCACGGAAGCGGTGGGGGTGCGGGGCCTTCGTCGCGCGCGTGCGGCGCGGGAGCGCGAGCCCCGTGTCACCAGGACTTGTACGTGCCGAGTGCCCGGGTGCGGTGGGGGAGATCACGGGGCCCCCGTCGAACGGTCCGGGCGGAAGGGACCGCTGACGGCGATGCAGATCCGGCTGACCGTCCTCGGGCCGCGCAGCGGCCACCCCACGCGGGCCTGCGACGTCCTCGTCACGGCCCCCGCCGGGACGGCGCTCGCCGCGGTGGCGAGCGGCCTCGCGGCGGCCGTGGCCGGGTCCGGCGCGGACATCGGCAGCAGCGGCAGCGGCAGCAGCGGCAAGGGAGGTGCCGCCGCGGGCGGCTCCGGCGGACCCGTCGTGCTGTACGCGGGCAGCGAGCGTCTCGACCCGCAGCGCGCGGCGATCGGCGAGCCTCCGCTGATCGACGGCGCGGTGCTCTCCCTCGGCGCCCCCGGCCCCGCCCCGGCACACGGTCTGCCGCACGGCGCGCCCCGGCTGCGGATCGTCTCCGGGCCCGACGCCGGCGGCGTCCACCTGCTGCACGGCGGCCAGGGCGGCGCGATCCGCGTCGGCCGCTCCGCCGAGGCCGACGTGCCCCTCGACGACCCGGACGTCTCCCGGCTGCACTGCGCGGTGACGGTCGAGCCGGACGGCGCGGTACTGGTCGCCGACCTCCGCTCGACCAACGGCACGGCGGTCGGCGGCGCCGAGATCGGCGAGCGCCCGGTGCCGCTGGCGCCCGGCGCGCTGCTGCGCATCGGCGAGTCCGCGCTGCGCCTCCAGGCCGCGCCCGCCGAGCCCGACCCGGCCCTGGTGTGCGCTCCCGACGGGGAGGGCCAGTTGCGCGTCTCCCAGCAGGACGCCGCGGCACCGGAGGCGGCAGCCGCCGTGCGGTCCGGCGCCCCCTCCGTCCCCGGCGCCCGGTCCGCCGCCCACGACCAGGACACCTCGCGCCCCGGAGCGCCGGGCCACGGCTCCCCGGCCCCCGCCGCTCCCCCGGCCGCCCAGGACGTCACGGGCCGCGTCCCGGGGCCGTACGCCGCCGCGTCCCCGTACGGCGCCCCGAGTCCGCGGGAGGAGCTGCCCGCCGCGTACGACAGCCCGGCGCGCCGCGGCACCCCGCTGCGCGGCACCCCGTTCCCCGGCAGCCCCCAGGAGCGCTACGAGCCGTACGGCCCGGACGCCGACGGGCCGGCGCGGACCCACGGCGGCCGGCCGGGCCCCGCCCCGGCCGGGGACCCGCGCGACGGCTTCCGCGACGACCTCGGTGACGACGTCCGCGACGGCTTCCGTGCGGACCCGCGCGACGACCAGGACGGCCCCGGCGCGTCCGCGAAGGCCGCGCGCCGGGGCGGCCTCGGCGCCTGGGCCCGCCGGCTGACCGGCGCCCGGCCCGCCGCCGAGCGCCCCGGGGCGGCGCCCGCGCCCGCGCCGACCGTGTGGCAGGAGCAGCAGCGGCAGTCGCAGGCGGCGGCGTCCGGCACCGCCGACCAGGCGTACGGGCCCGCGGGCGAGCGGCTGAGCCCCGAGGCCGCCGACGAGCGGTGGCCCGACCCGGCGACGGTGCTGCTGACCGCGCTCGGCCCCGGTCCGCGGCTCTGGGAGCGCGGCCCCGACCACCCGGACGCCCTCACCGTCCGGCTCGGCACGGTCGCGCAGGACGGCGGCCGCTCCGCCGCGCCGGTGACCGTCGAGCTGCGCAAGGCGGGTGCCCTGGGCCTCGCCGGGCCGCGCGCCCGGCTCGGCGGCCTCGCGCGCGCCGCGGTCGCCCAGCTCGCCGCCCTGCACTCCCCCGCCACCCTCGAAATCGTGCTGGTCAGCACGGACCGCGCGCGCTCGCTGGAGGACCGGCTGGCCGACTGGTCCTGGCTCGGCTGGCTCCCCCAGGTGCGCCCTGCCCACGCCCAGGACTGCCGTCTGCTGCTCGCCTATGAGAAGGAGCAGGCGACGGCCCGTACGGCGGAGCTGGCGCGCCGCCTCGACGACGGCCCGCTGGGCCCGCACTGGGCCGGTGCCGACCGCTCCGCCGTCGCCTCCGCCGCCGCGCGCTACAACGGCCCGTACACCCTCCTGATCGTGGACGGCGACCCCGGCTCCTCGGCGCTGCGCGAGACGACCGCGCGGCTCGCGGCGAGCGGCCCGGCGGCCGGCATCCATGTGCTCTGCCTGGCCGAGACGCCCGCCGCCACCCCGGCCTTCCCGCTCTCCGCGACCTACGAGGCGGCCCGTGCGGCGTCGCCCGCCTTCGGCGAGTGCGGCGCGGTCGCCGTGCTGAGCGGCGACGTCGCCACGGCGCTGCGCGTCGTCCAGCCCGGCACGGGCCCGAACGGCACGGTCGCCGCGGTCGACGCGGTCTCCGGCGCCTGGTCCGAGCGGTTCGCGCGGGCCCTCGCGCCGCTGCGGGAGGCCGACACGGGCGGCGGCCTCGGCGGGCGCCCGGCACGCAGCGCCGCCGTACCACTGCCGGACACCTCGCGCCTGCTGGACGAGCTGGGCCTGGCGCGGGCCACCCCGGCTTCGCTGATGGCCCGTTGGGCCGCCGCCTCGGACCCGGGCCGGGCGGGCGCCGCCGCCGTGCTGGGCGCGGGCCCGCACGGCCCGCTCTGCGCCGACCTGGCCGCCGACGCCTGCCATCTGCTGGTGACGGGCGGCGCGGGCAGCGGCAAGACGGAGCTGCTGCGCTCGCTGGCCGCCTCGCTCGCCGCCGCCGACCGCCCGGACCTGCTCTCCCTGGTCCTGGTGGACGGCGCGGGCCCGGAGCGCGGCGAGGGCCTGCGGCTGTGCACGGACCTGCCGCATGTGACCACCCATCTGACGGCCTCGGACCCGGTGCGGATGCGGCAGTTCGCGCAGGCGCTCAGCTCCGAGCTGAAGCGGCGCGCCGAGACCCTGGCCGGTACGGACTTCGCCGCGTGGCGGGCCCGGCACCTCCCGGCGCCGCGCACCCCGGCGCCCCGGCGCCCGGCCGAGTCCCCCGCCGAGCAGGACTCCACATCGACCGGCACCCTGCGGCTGCGTGCCCGCAGCGCCCCCGGGCCCGGCCCGGAGGGGCAGGCGCCGCGGGCCGCGCCGATGTCCCGGCTGTTCGTGCTGGTCGACGACTTCGACGCGCTGGTCGCCCCGGCCCTCGGCAGTACGGGCCGGCCCGCGGCCGGTTCGGTGGTGCGGGCGCTGGAGGCGGTGGCGCGGGACGGCGCGGCGCTCGGCGTGCACCTGATAGCGGCCACCGGCCATCCGGACCGTACGGCCGACACGGCCACGGACCGGGCGGCCGGACTGCGCGTGGAGCTGGGCCCGGCGGCGGACGCGGCCGAGCCGGTGCCACCGGGCCGCGGACGGCTGCACCGCGCGGCGGACGCCGGCGTCACGCCGTTCCAGACCGGCCGGGTGACCGGGCGGATACCCCGGACGTCCACGCTGCGCCCCACGGTCGTGCCGCTGGAGTGGGCGCGGATGGGCGATCCGCCGGCCCGCCGCCCGCTGCGCGAGCTGGGCAACGGGCCGACCGATCTGGCCCTGCTGGCGAGCGCCCTGCAGCGGGCCGCCCAGTCCTGTGGCGCGCCCGCCGCCGCGCCCCTGCTCTGACCCCGGCGTCCGGCCTCCCCGCCGGCGGGCCCGGCGCGCCGCACGAAGCCCGGTCGTGAGGTGTACGCGAGGGGTAACGGGCCGGTCACGAAAGGGCAGTTGGGGCCGGAGGCGGTATTGCGGGGCCAGTGATCCGGGCGTAGGACTGTCCGCGGCGGGACACCGCACCGCGGTACCGCCACACGGCGCTCAGTGCACCGCACGGGAGGGGCTTCGGGGATGGGCACTTCACGCACACGGCGCGGCGGCGCGCGCACCGCGACGACCGGCGGCACGGCTGCCGCCCGCACCCGCACCACGACAACCGCCCGCGCCGCCCTGGCACTCGCCGCGGCGGGCGCCCTGACGCTGACCGCCTGCGGCGGCAGCGGCGGCAACGGCGACGGCGACAAGAGCGAGGGCGGCGGCAAGAGCAGCGGCGGCGTCTCCGTCCAGCTCCCCAAGCTGACCGGCCAGAAGCTCCAGGTCTCGGCGGTGTGGACGGGTCCGGAGCGCGCGAGCTTCCTGAAGGTGCTGGAGGAGTTCGAGAAGCGCACCGGCGCGACCGTCGACTACATCCCCAGCGGCGACGACATGGCCGGGTTCATCGGCTCGAAGGTGGCCGGCGGCGGGCAGCCGGACGTGGCGTTCCCGCCGCAGGTCGGCGTGTTGCGGGAGTTCGCCCGCAAGGGCTGGCTCAAGCCGCTGGGGGCCGCCGCCAAGGAGGAGCTGGCCAAGAACTTCTCGCCGGGCTGGCGGCAGCTGGGCTCGTACGACAGCACCGAGTACGGGGTGTATTACAAGGCCAGCAACAAGTCGCTGGTCTGGTACAACACCAAGGTCTTCGAGAACGCGGGAGTGAGCGAGCCGAAGGACTGGGCGGAGTTCCTCAAGACGGCGCAGACCATCGCGGACTCCGGGGTGGAGCCGGTGTCGGTGGGCGGCGCGGACGGCTGGACGCTGACCGACTGGTTCGAGAACGTCTATCTCTCCCAGGCCGGGCCGCAGAAGTACGACCAGCTGGCCCAGCACAAGATCAAGTGGACCGATCCGTCCGTCACGAAGGCGCTGACCGCGCTCGGCCGGCTCTTCGGCACACCGGGCCTGCTGGCCGGGGGCAACAGCGGCGCGCTGCAGACCCAGTTCCCCGCTTCGGTCACCCAGACCTTCAGCGGCGGCGACCAGCCGAAGGCCGCCATGGTCTCCTCGGCGGACTACGCCGCCACCAACATCGCGCAGACCAAGGCCAAGGTCGGCACGGACGCCAAGGTCTTCCCGTTCCCCGCGGTCGGCTCCAGGTCGCCCGTGGTCACCGGCGGCGACGCGGCGGTGGCCCTGAAGGACACCAAGGGCGCGCAGGCCCTGCTCACCTTCCTCGCCTCCACGGACGCCGCCAAGATCTGGGCGCAGGCCGGCGGCTTCATCTCCCCCAACAAGGAGCTGGACGGGGCCGCGTACGCGAACGACACGATGCGCGAGATCGCCGCGGCGCTGATCAAGGCGGGCGACGACTTCCGCTTCGACATGTCGGACCAGGCGCCGGCCAGTTTCGGCGGCAAGCCCGGCCAGGGCGAGTGGAAGGACCTCCAGGACTTCCTCAAGAACCCCAAGGACGTGGCGGGCACCCAGAAGAAGCTGGAGCAGGACGCCGCCAAGGCGTTCGGCAGCTGACCCGGCCTCCGTACGGCGGCGGGCCCGGCCGGTCCGCCGCCGCGCAGCGCACCCACGGTGCGCACCGCCGCTGACCGCATCGACCGGGGGGCACCACCATGAACGCTGCGACCGCGGGCGGGCCGGCCGGCCCGGTCCGCCCGCGCACCGGCACGCCGCGCCGGGGCAGGAGTGTGGCGGGCACCCGTCCCTGGGTCGCCGCCGTCTTCCTGCTGCCGGCCCTCGTCCTGCTCGGGGCGCTGGTCGTCTACCCCATCGGCTTCTCGGTCTACCGGAGCCTGTTCGACGCGTCCGGCGACGGCTTCGTGGGCCTGGGCAACTACGGCGAGCTGTTCACCGACGAGCGCATCCGCATCGCCCTGAAGAACAACGTCATCTGGGTCGTGGTGGCCCCCACCGTCGCCACCGCGCTCGGCCTGCTCTTCGCGGTGCTCACCGAGCGGGTCCGCTGGGGCACCGCCTTCAAGCTGGTCGTCTTCATGCCGATGGCGATCTCCATGCTCGCCGCGGGCATCATCTTCCGGCTGGTGTACGACCAGGACCCGGAGCGCGGCGTCGCCAACGCCGTGTGGGTCGCCGTCCACGACACCTTCGCGGAGCCCGCCCCGTACCCGGGCGCCAAGCCGCGGCCCAACGCGGGCCTCACGGCGTCCGGCGGCGCGTACACCACCACCAAACCGGTGCGCGCGGGCGATCCGGCGCACCTCCCGCTCGTCGCCGTACAGCCCGCCGACCTGGGCAAGGCGCGCGCCGCGACCGCCGCGCGCCCGGAGCCGGGGCGGGTCACCGGCACGGTCTGGCTGGACTTCACCCGCGGTGGCGGCGGCGCCCCGAACATCATCGACCGCTCCGAGAAGGGGCTGCCGGGCCTGACGGTCGAGGCGGTCAAGGACGGCCGGACCGTGGCGAGCGCGACCACCGGGACCGACGGCCGGTTCTCGCTGCCCGCCGAGGCGGACGGCGCGCTGCTGCGGCTGCCCGCCGCGAACTTCGCCGCCGCGTACAACGGCGTGAACTGGCTCGGCCCGGCCCTGGTCACCCCGGCCATCATCGGCGCGTACATCTGGATGTGGGCCGGGTTCGCGATGGTGCTGATCGCGGCGGGCCTGGCGGGGATGCCCAGGGAGCTGCTGGAGGCGGCCCGGGTGGACGGCGCCAACGAGTGGCAGGTCTTCCGCCGGGTGACGGTGCCGCTGCTGGCGCCCGTCCTGATCGTCGTGCTGGTCACGCTCATGATCAACGTGCTGAAGATCTTCGACCTCGTCTACATCATCGCGCCGGGCTCCAGCCTCAAGGACGCCAACGTGCTCGCCCTCCAGCTCTTCCAGTCGTCCTTCGGCACGGACGTGGACCAGGGCATCGGCAGCGCCATCGCGGTGTTCCTGCTGCTGCTCGTCCTGCCGGTGATGTACGTCAATCTCCGGCGCCTACGGAAGGAGCGCGGGCGATGACGACCGCGGACGGTGTCGTACGGGCCAGGCAGTCGCTGCCCGCGCGGATCGCGGCCCGCACGGGCGGCGGCGCCCTGCGGGTCGTACTGATCCTGATCGGGCTGTTCTGGCTGATGCCGACGGCCGGGCTGCTGGTGTCCTCGCTGCGCTCGCCGCAGGACATCGCCGAGTCCGGCTGGTGGACGGTCTTCACCGAGCCCGCCCAGCTCACGTGGTCCAGCTACGGCGCGCTGCTGGAGAACGCCAAGGTCATGGACTCGCTGCTGACCACCGCGCTGATCACCGTCCCGGCGACACTGCTGGTGGTCGTCATCGGGGCGCTGGCCGGTTACGCGTTCGCCTGGATGGACTTCCCCGGCCGCGACGGGTGGTTCATGGTGGTCGTCGGCCTGCTGGTGGTGCCCGTACAGGTCGCGCTGATCCCCGTGGCGAAGCTGTTCGGCGCGGTCGGCCTGTTCGAGACGACGCCCGGTGTGATCCTCTTCCACACCGCCTTCGGGCTGCCCTTCGCGGTGTTCCTGCTGCGCAACTTCTTCGCCGAGATCCCGCGCGAGCTGCTGGAGGCGGCCCGGCTGGACGGCGCGAACGAGCTGCGCCTGTTCACCCGGGTGGTGCTGCCGCTGGGCGGGCCCGCCATCGCCTCGCTGGGCATCTTCCAGTTCCTGTGGGTGTGGAACGACCTGCTGGTGGCGCTGATCTTCGCGGACAGCGGCAGCCCGCCGATCACGGTCGCGCTCCAGCAGGAGGTGCGGCAGTTCGGCAACAACATCGACGTGCTGGCGCCGGGCGCGTTCCTGTCGATGGTGGTTCCCCTGGTCGTCTTCTTCGCCTTCCAGCGGCAGTTCGTCTCCGGGGTGATGGCGGGCGCGGTGAAGTGACCGGCGCGGGCCGGGGCCGGGAACCGGCGGCGTACGGGAACGGGTGCGGTGGCGTAAGGGAACGCTGTGCCGTACGCCACTTTCCGTTCACGTTGCTGCCCCACGATGACGGGCACGCCGACGACGCCCCCCGACCGTCTGGAGACGGACCGCACATGACTGCCCGCACCGCAGACCTCAGTGCCGAACTCCCGCGCCCCGGGCGGCTGTCCGATGTGAAGGGCTGGTTCTTCACCGCCGACCAGCTGCTCTTCGACTGGTTCCTGGCCCGCCAGGAGGACCGCGCCGAGCCGGGCGACCTGCTCGAACTGGGCGCGTACATGGGCAAGAGCGCCATCTTCATGGGCGCGCGGCTGCGCCCCGGCGACCGCTTCACGGTCTGCGACCTGTTCGACTCGCCCGCCGGGGACGCCTCCAACTCCAAGGAGATGGCGAAGTCCTACGCCACGCTGACCCGCCGCGCCTTCGAGGCGAACTACCTGGCCTTCCACGACGAGCTGCCCGAGATCGTGCAGGGGCTCAGCTCGGTCGTGGCGGACCACGTCGAGCCGGGCAGCTGCCGCTTCGCGCACATCGACGCCTCGCACCTGTACGAGCATGTGCACGGCGACATCGTCACGGTGCGCGAACTGCTCACGCCCCAGGGCATCGTCGTCCTCGACGACTTCCGCGCCGAGCACTGCCCCGGGGTGGCCGCCGCCACCTGGCAGGCGGTCACCGGCCAGGCGCTGCGCCCGGTCTGCATCACGCCGACCAAGTTCTACGGCACGTGGGGCGACCCCGCGCCCGTACAGGCGGCGCTGCTGGCGTGGCTGACCGGCCGCGAGGGGATGTGGCACGAGGTGCAGGAGGTCAACGGCGCGCCGCTGATCCGGCTGAGCGCCAAGGGCGCCGAGGAGCCCGCGCACCCGGTCTCCCGCCACCGGGCGGCGGCCCCGCGGAAGAACGACGCCCCGGCGGCCTCCGCCCAGCCCGCGGGCCCGCAGGCGGCCGCCCGCACCGCCGCGCCCCGTCCGGCCGCCGCCCGCGCGCGTCGCAGCCCGGCCCGCCGCCTCGCGGTCAACGTCCTGCCGCCGTTCATCACCAAGGCCGTCGTCGCCGCCCGCCGCCGCTCGGCGGCCCGCTGAGCGGCCGGGGCACCGGCCGTCATCCGGCGACGGCGCCGGGGCCCGTGAGGGTGCGGGTGGCGCCGTCCTGCTGGGCCGCGGCCCGTTCGGCGGCCCGGGGCGACGGGGCGGGCCGGCGCTCGTCCGGCGGCAGCAGGGGCAGCAGGTCGTCCTCGCCGAGGAGGACCCGGCGCACCACCCGCTCCGCGGCCAGCCCGTCGCCGTACTGGCAGAAGCGGTCCCGGAAGGCGGCCCGCAGCGACGCCGCCGCCGGGCCGTCCCAGCGCCCGGAGTGGAAGGCCCCGGCGATGGCCGCCTCGTCCTGCGCGAGCACGCCCGGGGTGTCGCCGGGCCGCCCGGACAGCAGGTCCACGTAGACACCGCGGGCGAGCCGGAAGGCGTCCCAGCCCGCGGTGTGCACGATGATCGGCCGGTCGAGGTCGGCGTAGTCGAAGAGTACGGAGGAGCAGTCGCTCAGCAGCGCGTCGGCGGCCAGGCACAGATCCTCGATGTGCGGGTGGCCGGAGACGTCGAGGACCGCGCCCGCCTCCTGGAGGGCGGCCGTCTGCGGGTCCGGCGCGCCCTGCCGCCCGGCGTACGGGTGGGCGCGGACCAGGAGCTGGAAGCGCGGGCCGAGCGCCGCGGCGAGGCGGGCCACGTCCAGCGGCGGTGCGGCGGCGGCCGGGTGGTCACGGTGGGTGGGCGCGTACAGCACGGCAGTCGCGCCGGGCCGGATGCCGAGCGCGGCGCGCATCGCGCGGACATCGGCCGCGGTGGCGGTGTGATACCGGTCGTTGCGCGGGAAGCCGGTGGCCAGCGTCTCGTACGAGCTGGGGTAGGCGCGCTCCCAGATCTCGCTGGAGTGCTGGTTGGCGGAGAGGCAGTAGTCCCACTGGTCGGCGTGTTCCAGGACCCGGCCCGGTCCCGGGCCTGCCGGGGCGCCCGGGTGGCGGTGGGCGTCCAGGCCCGTCGCCTTCAGCGGGGTGCCCTGGTGGGTCTGGAGGCAGAGCTGTCCCGGCCGCCCGGCAGCGCCGGGGAAGTCGCCGTCGGTGACCAGGTACGCGGCCCTGGCCAGCAGTTCCCAGTAGCGGCGGGAGCCGACCGTGACGTGGTCGGTGCCCGCCGGTACGGCGTCCTCCGCGCCCTCGCGGACCGCCCACACGCCGTACAGCTGGGGCGCGATCTCGCGGGCCTTGCGCTCGACGGCATACGGGTTGCCGGTCACCGCGCGGTTGCCGCGGGCGCCGTACAGCACGAGGTCGGCGTCGAGCGGGGCGTGCAGCCGCAGGCCGTAGTAGCGCCGGTAGGCCGTGCGGGCGGCGGCCTCGCCGCGGTCGCGCAGCTCCCTGGCCAGCTCGCGCCGCATGTCGCGCGCCCCGTGCAGCGACCGGTACGCGCGGTACGAGCGCAGCGCGGGCGGCAGCGGCGCGCCGGCCGGGCGGTGCCGTCGGATGCAGCCGCTCGCGGCGCGGAAGAAGGCGGCGCGGTCGGCGGGCACGATGCGGTCGGGGTCGTCGAGGATCGCCAGCAGCCGTTCGGTCATCCGGGCGTGCAGCACGGCCAGCAGCTGCGGCCGGGCTTCGGCCGGGGCCGACCGCGCCCCGGGCCCCGGCTCCCCGCCCGGCAGCAGGCCGTCCAGCCGGGCGAACAGCTCCTCGTAGCGTTGGACGACGACGAAGTGGTGGCGCCCGGGGGTCGTGCCGGCACTGCCCCGCCGCCGCTCGCGCCAGGTGACACAGGCCCGGTCCAGCGCCGCGACGCGCCCGGCGGTCAGCAGACTCTCGTACGCGTACGGGATGTCCTCGTACGGGCCGTCGGCGAAGGCGAGTCCCCGGCCGGTCCAGTGGTCGCGGCGCACCGCCCGGTTCCACGCGGCGGGCGCCACGCCGAGCGCTTCGGGGCGCTGCGCGGCGTCGAAGACCGTGTCGCCCGCCGCCGCCAGGAGGGCGCCGTCGCCGCCGGGCCGCCGCCGCTCCCAGACGTCCACCCGTTCGTGGTCCCACAGCAGGACGTCCGGCTCGCCGCAGGCCCGCAGCCGCGCGTCGACGGCGGCCAGCGCGCCGGGGGCCAGGGTGTCGTCGCCGTCGAGGAAGAGCAGGTAGTCGCCGCGGGCCAGCGCGGCACCGGCGTTGCGGGACGGGCCCGCGCCGCTCGGGCGCCGCTGGTGCCGGGCGATCAGGCGCGGGTCGTGGCGCGCGTACTCGTCGATGATCGCGCCGGTGGCGTCCGCCGAGCAGTCGTCGACGGCGATCAGCTCCACGTCCCGGTGGGACTGCTCCAGTACGGAGTCCAGGCAGGCGCGCAGGAAGCCCTGGACGCTGCGGGCGGGGACGATGACGCTGAACCGGGGCATGGCCATCCCAAAGTCGGGGCTCGCGGACGAGAACACGGGGAACGGACGCAGAGCGTAACCATGCGGCTACGTACTGTCGATTGCGCCTGTCACCCGTTCGGCCCACGGCCGGTGACCCGCCGGTGCGGGGCGAGTTGAGCCACGTGCCGCGGCGGGCCGGGGAGGGACGGTATGCGGGGCCCTGGTTCCGGCCCCGGGGCGCGGGACGGCAAGATGGCCCGGAGCAGGGGCGTGCACGCAACCGTGCGCCGGCTTCCGGTGTCCGTACCGAGGAGGCGGGAGCCACGGGGCCCGCCGGCGCCGACCACACCGACACGAAATGTAGATGTAGTGACTGTGAACGAAGCCCCAGAGCCGCGGCCGGGGTCTGCCATCCCTGGGTCCGCGCAGGTCAGCGTCGTCGTCATCGCCTACAACGACGCCGCGCTGGTGGGCGGGGCGGTGCGCTCCGCGCTGGCGCAGGGGGACGCGATCGCCGAGGTGATCGCGGTCGACGACGCCTCCACCGACCGCACGGGCCAGGTCCTGGACGAGCTCGCGCGCGAACACCGGCGGCTGCGGGTGATCCACCGCGAGGACAACAGCGGCGGCTGCGGCACGCCCCGCAACGACGGGCTGCGGGCGGCCACCGGCCGCTTCGTGATGTTCCTGGACAGCGACGACGTGCTGCCCGCCGGCGCCGTCGACGCGCTGCTGGACGCGGCGCTGCGCCACGGCACGCCGGTCGCGGCCGGCCTGTGCGTACGCCGTGAGCTGCCCGGCCCGCGCGAGGTGCCCTGGCAGCCGGACCTCTACCGCGAGCCCGCCCTGCGCACGCCCGTCACCGACCACCCCGAGCTGGTCGGCGACACCCTGTGCGTCAACAAGCTCTACGACCGGGCCTTCCTCCTCGACCACGGCGTCCTCTTCCCCGACGGCCGCTTCACCTACGAGGACTTCGTCTTCATCTCCCGGGTGCTGGCCGCCGCCCCAAGCCTCGCGATCATCCCCGACGAGGTCTATGTCTGGCACGTGCGGCGCAGCGCCGCCAAGCAGTCCATCTCGCTGGACCGCAAGGACGTCGCCAACTGGCAGGCCCGCATCGAGGCGCACCGCACCAGCGTGCGCATCTTCGCCGACGCCGGGCACAAGGGGCTCGCGCACGCGGCGCGCACCAAGTTCCTCGACCACGACCTGCGGATGTACGTCCGGGAGCTGCACACCCGCGGCGCGGACCACCGGCAGGAGTGGTGGCGGCTGACCCGCGCGTACCTGGCCGGTTTCGAGGAGAGCGAGCTGCTCGCCGCCACCGCGCCGGCCCGCTGGCTCGCCCGGGTGCTGCTCGCCTCCGGGACGCCGGTGGACCTGGACCGGCTCACCCAGCTCGCCGCCCGCCCCGGCCGCCTGCTGCCGCCGTACGCGAGCGACGGCGAGCGGCCCGTGTGGTCGCGCGACCTGCCCGGCGTCGAGCTGGACGGCCTGGACGCGCTGCCGTCCGAGCAGCTGCCGGTGACCATCGACGCCGAGCCGGTCCTCGGCACCCGGCCCGTGCTGCGGCTGCGTCTGCACGAGCTGTACGGGCGGGTCGGCGCCGCCTCGCCGGCCGGCATCGAGGTGGAGCTGCGCCGCCGGGCGGACGGCCGCCGCGGGCCCGTACACACCGCCGCGCTCACCCCGGACCCGGCCGGGCGCGGCTGGACGGCCGAGACGCCGCTCGACCTCGGCGCCCTGATCCCCCGGGGCGGCACCGGCGCCCCCGACCCGTGGGACCTGACCGCCAGGGTGCGCTGCGCGGACGGCTCCGAGCTGCACGGCGCGCTGCGGGCCACCGGCCCCGGGCTGCGGCGGCACGCGCTGCCCAGCGCCCGGCACGGCCTGCTGCTGGCGCAGCCGTACGCGACCACCGGGGGCGCGCTGGCGCTGCGTATGGCGTCCGGAATGCGTACCGCGTGGCAGATCGCGGCCCGCAAGCTGCGCCGCGCGCGCGGGCGCGGCCGTTAGTCACATCACAGCGGCCCGGCCGGCGGCGGCCGGGCACGGCGCTGCGGGGGCCCCGCGACGGCCCCGGTCAGCGCGCCGGACGCCGCCGTACGGCCCCCGGGGCGGCGCCCGCCGGCGTCCGCACCTGCTCCACCCGACCAGGAACGACCACCTTAGGATGGCGAGATGTCTTACTTGATCACGGGCGGCGCCGGCTACATCGGCGCCCACGTCGTACGGGCCATGACGCAGGCGGGCGAGCGGGTCGTGGTGCTCGACGACCTCTCCACGGGCGTGGCCGCCCGGGTCCCCGAGGGCGTCCCGATGGTGGTCGGCTCCACGCTGGACCGCGAGCTGCTGGACCGCGCGATCGCCGAGCACGGCATCACCGGCGTCGTGCACCTGGCCGCGAAGAAGCAGGTCGGCGAGTCCGTCGAGATGCCGCTGCACTACTACCGCGAGAACGTGCACGGCCTCCAGACGCTGCTGGAAGCCATGGCGGCGGGCGGCGTCGGCCAGTTCGTCTTCTCCTCCTCGGCCGCGGTCTACGGGATGCCGGACGTGGACCTGGTCACCGAGGACACCCCCTGCTCGCCGATCAACCCGTACGGCGAGACCAAGCTCGTCGGCGAGTGGATGGCGCGCGCCGCGGGCAAGGCGCACGGCATCAACACCGCGTGCCTGCGCTACTTCAACGTGGCCGGCACCGCCACCCCCGAGCTGGCCGACATGGGCGTCTTCAACATCGTCCCGATGGTCTTCGAGAAGCTCACCGACGGCGAGTCGCCGCGGATCTTCGGCGACGACTACCCGACGCCGGACGGCACCTGCATCCGCGACTACATCCACGTCGCCGACCTCGCGGACGCCCACCTGGCCGCCGCCCGCAAGCTGGCCGAGCCCGGCCCGGTGCGCGACCTGACGCTGAACATCGGCCGCGGCGAGGGCGTCTCCGTCAAGGAGATGGTCGACCTGATCAACGAGATCACCGGCCACACCGACGCGGTCGCCGAGGTCACCCCGCGCCGCCCCGGCGACCCGGCCCGGGTCGTCGCCGCCGCCGACCGCATCGCCGACGAGCTGGGCTGGAAGGCCCGCCACGACGTACGCGACATGATCACCTCGGCCTGGCAGGGCTGGCAGCACCACCGCGCCGGCGCCTGATCCACCGCCCCTTCGTACGCCCCCGGTCCGCCGGGGGCGTACGGCTTTTCAGCCCGTTTCCGCGGGCCCCGCCGGCCGCAGCTCGTAGCAGGCGTCCGGGATGCCGCGCCCCGGGTCGCGGAAGTACGGGTACGCGGCGTACTCCCGGCCGTCGCCACCGGCCACCGGCGGCCCCAGTTCCCGCTCCGTGTCCGCGCGTACGACCTCGTCCAGCTCCGCCACCCGCCCCGTGCGCAGGCAGTGCGCGCGCAGCCGCAGCCGGGGCGGGAGGGCGGCCAGCACCCGTTCGGTGAGGTAGGCCTCGACCAGCGGGCGGGCGGCCTTCGCCATGGCGCGGCGCCCCTCGGCGTCCCGGGCGAGGTACGGCGCGGCGAACTGGGCGAGGATCTCGCCGTGGAAGTGGCGGACCATGAGCGTGTCGCGGTCCGGGCCCGGCGGCACCAGGTCGGCGACCCGGGCGAGCACGGTGGCGATGTAGCCGAGGTGCTCGGCCCAGTCGAGGTCCTGGCGGCTGGCGTTGCTGTCGTCGTCGCGGCCGTGGAGGTAGTAGCAGTCGTAGTCGCCCAGTACGGAGACCGTCTCCGCGCCGAGCAGGGCCCCGATGCCGAAGGGCAGGTCCTCGGCCAGCAGCCGGCCCTCGACGAAGCGCAGCTCCCGCTTTTGCACGTAGGCGCGGCGGAAGAGCTTGTAGGCGGCCAGCGTCCAGTAGACGGGCGAGTCGAAGGGCGTGACGCGGGCGCTGGTGGTGTGCAGGTCGACGGGGGCGGCGCGCCCGCCGGCGCCGACTATGCGCCCGTAGACGACGTCCGAGCCGTGGGTGTCGGCCAGCGCGGTGAGCCGTTCCAGTGCCTCGGTGCCGAGGTGGTCGTCGGAGTCGAGGAAGAAGAGGTACCGGCCGCGGGCGCGGTCCATGCCGACGTTGCGCGGCCGTCCGGCGCCGCCGGACGGCGGCTGGTGGACCACCGTCAGGTTCGGGTGCGTACGGGCCTGTTCGTCCAGCCACCCGCCGCTGCCGTCGTCGGACCCGTCGTCCACCGCGATGATCTCGACGGCGTCCGGCCCGAGGCTCTGGGCGAAGGCGGACCCGAGGCAGCGGTCGAGGTAGCGGCGGGTGTTGTGGACGGGCACGACGACCGAGACGGCCGGTTCACGGGGCACCGGGCCGCCGGTGTCCGGGGGACGGTCCGGTGCCATGGTGTGCCTCTTCCGTCGTGCGGTGCGGACCGGCCCCGCGGCGTGCGGGGCCGGTCCGGCGGGCCTCAGCGCTCCAGCAGGGCGAAGAGGTCCTCCCAGCGCTTGGTGATGCGGTCGGTCGAGTAACGCTGCACGTTCTCCCGCGCCGCCGTACCGAGCCGGTCGCGCAGTTCCTTGTCGGAGATCAGCGCGTCGATGTGCCGGGCCAGTTCGGTGGTGTTGCCGACCACGGCCAGCAGGCCGTCCTCGCCGTCCCGCACGATCTCGTGGACGCCGGGCGCGCAGTCGAAGGCCGCGCACGGCACGCCGCTGGCCATCGCCTCCATGAGCGAGAGCGGGAAGCCCTCGGCCCGGGAGGACTGGGCGAAGACGGACGCCTCGCGCAGCGCGCCGGCCACGTCGTCGGTACGGCCCATGAACGCGACCGAGTCGTTCAGCCCGAGCGTGGCGGCCTGCTTCTTGAGGATCTCCTCGTCCTCGCCGGAGCCGTAGATCCGCAGCGTCCAGCCGGGGTGGTCCGGCGCGACCGCGGCCCAGGTGTCCAGGAGCAGGTCGACGCCCTTCTCGTCGGAGAGCCGGCCGATGCTGGCGACGACCTCGGCGGTGCGGTCGGAGGGCACCTCGGGCGTCACCGGCAGCGGGTTGGGCATGAAGTCCGCGTTGTCCATGCCCTGGCGGATCCACAGGTCGGCGTCCTCGCGGGTGAGGGCGAGCAGCCGGTCCACGTCCTTGTAGTACTTCTTGACCCGGCCGAAGCGCGAGGACTTGCGGCAGGCGTCGAAGGACTCGTGGGTCATGCCGACCACCGCCAGCCCGGCGGTGTCGGCGAGGTTCACCCACTCCATGGCCCACACCTGCGTCACGATGACCACGCCGCCGGGCCGGGCGGCGCGGAACAGCGCGCTGAGCTTGTCGGCCTGCTCCTGCATCCCGGCCTGGCGGGCGGCGCGGCGGCGCTGCTCGGCGACGTTCAGCCGGCCCTTGATGCCGCGGGCGGCCGGTACGGCCTTGGGCGGGTGCTCGTCGTACAGCGTCGTGGTGCGGTACGGGAGGTCGTCGCCGAGGCCGGCGCGCAGTTCCTCCGGGGCCGGTACGACGCCGATGACGTGCACGCGGTGGCCGCGGTCGGTGAAGAGCCGGGCCATCTGGTGGGACCAGGTGGTCACCCCGCCCATCTCGTCGACGTTGTTGGAGACGAAGAAGATGTCACGCCCGGTCATGGGCTTCCCCCTTCACGGAAGGACCGCTGTGCGCGGAGCCGCTGATGACGGTGGGGCCGGGCAGGGCGCCGCCGAGCGCCGGGCCGCCGTCCGCGGCGTGGCCGGTGGCCGCGCCGCCGAAGAACCGCTCGACGATCACGCGGGCCGCGTCGCCCTGGTCGTACTCGCCGAACTCGGCGGTGAAGGCGCGCCGGGCCGCGCGGTGCGTGTCGTCGGCCGCCTTGAGGCCCTCGATCGCCTCGAACAGCTCCTCGGCCGTGCCCAGTACCGGGCCCGGCGCCTTCTCCTTGAGGTCGAAGTAGGTGCCGCGCGCCTCGTTGGCGTACTCGTCGTAGTCGTACGCGAAGAACAGCATCGGCCGGTCGAGCAGCGCGTAGTCGAACATCACGGAGGAGTAGTCCGTGATCATGCCGTCGGCCAGCTGGAGCAGCGGCGTGATGTCGTGGTGGGCGGTGACGTCGATGACCTTGCCGCGGACGGACGGCGGCAGCACCACGTTGTTCAGGTAGTGCGAGCGCATCAGCAGCACGAAGCGGTCGCCGAAGCGGTCGGCGAACTCGTCCACGTCGAAGGGCGGCTCGAAGCCGCGTACCGAGCCGTTGGCGTTGGCGCGGAAGGTCGGCGCGTACAGCAGCACGGTCTTGTCTTCGGGGATGCCCAGCTCGGCGGCGAGCGGGCCGCGCTCGCGCACGCCGCTCGCCTCCTCGGCGCGGCGGGTGGCGGCCAGCGCGTCGTTGCGCGGGTAGCCGCTGCGCAGCAGCACCTCGTCGCGCAGCCGGAAGGCGCGGGCCAGGGTCCGTACGTCGTGCTCGGAGCGGACCAGGAAGTGGTCGAAGCGTTCCAGGACCTTCTGGAACTCCTCCTTGGCGGCCCGCGACTGGAGCTTCAGGCGCGGCTCGTCGAAGCCCATGCGCTTGAGGGCGGAGCCGTGCCAGGTCTGGATGTAGGTGGTCTCCGGGCGCTTGACCAGCCGCAGCGGGAAGCCCTGGTTGTCGATCCAGAACTCGGCCTGGGCGAGGGCGCGCAGGTACTGCCAGCTCCAGCGCTTGACGAGGGTGGCGTCCTTGGGGAAGCCGTCCGGCTTCTTGCCGTCGTAGGCCCATACGGCCTCGAAGTCGACGCCCTGGCGGCGCATCTCCTCGTAGATGGCGCGGGGGCTGTCGCTGTACTGCTTGCCGAGGTGGCTCTCGAAGACGACCAGTCCCTTGTGGACGGGCAGCTTGCTGAACACCTCGTGGTAGACGCGCAGCTTGGTCTCGCCGGAGTTCAGGTCGCGCTTGGCCTTGCGGGCCTTGCGCACGCCGCTCTTGGCGAGGTCGGCGGCGGGGCTGCGCAGTGCCTGCCGCAGCACCTCGTTGGTGCGCTTGGCGGCCTTGCCCTGGGCGTCCAGGACGAAGGTGAGGTGGCCGCGCTTGGAGGCCGCGGGCTCGACGCGGTCGGAGACCAGCCGGGTCAGGCGGGGGCGGACCCGCAGCGCGTGGGCGCTGTCCAGGTCGACGCCGCCGACGGTCAGGCGGGTGCGGGTGGTGACGCCGTCCACGTCGAGGACCAGCCGGACGTCCCAGACGGCGTCGATGACGCCGAGCGGGCGCAGCCGCCGGGCCAGGTCCAGTTCGGCGTCCCAGTGCAGGCCGTCCTCGGCGATGCGCAGCGAGGCCAGCGGGAAGGAGAACTCCTGCAGGCTCTTGCGGCGGGCCTTGAGCTCCAGCCGGCCGCGCAGCGGGGTGGCGGAGGTGACCTTGCCGAGCGGGTTGACGACCGTGCCGGCCAGCCTGACCGTGCCGCGGCCGTCGTCCTCGTAGGAGGTGAGCTGGTTGCGCAGGAAGAGCTTGCCGACCGAGCGGGTGTGGTAGCCGGCGTCGGTGACGTCCAGGACGCGGCGGCCCTCGGGGTCGTCGAGGTGTTCGGCGCACCAGTAGATGCGGCCGTCGTGCTCGGCGAGCGGCGAGGAGAGCTTGTCGCGGTTGATGAGGGTGTCGACCGCGGGCATCAGGTTGTGCCAGTCCTCCTTGGCCAGGAGGTAGGCGCAGATCGCCTGGATGCGCTGGACGCGTTCGTACGCCTCGGGGGCGATGCCGGCGAGATAGCCGTTGGCCATCGCCGCGAACTCGCGGCGGTAGTCCTCGTCCAGCAGCGGAAGATCACGCAGATGCAGCACGAGGTCGTGCTTGAGGAACTTGACGTCCTTGTGGAACTTCAGCTCGGTCAGGCCCTCGCGCTCCAGCAGTTCGTCCACCCGGCGGTGGATCTCCATGCGGTGCGCGAAGTTGGCGATCTCGTGGCGCCGGTTGCTGATCGACTTCGTGGCGGCCTTCTCGAAGACGTTCCAGAAGTAGACGTGGTTGGGGATCAGCGTGATCCGCTTGGCCGCCACGTACGCCTGGGCGGAGAAGAGCAGGTCCTCGTAGTGGATGCCGACGGGGAAGACCAGCCCGGCCTCCAGGAGGAACTCGCGCCGGTAGCACTTGTTCGTCGAGAGCGTGTCGAAGACCAGGAGGTCGGGCAGCTCGGAGACGGACTCAAGGGTGCGGGTGCGGGAGTACAGCCAGGGGTACCACTCGGTCTGCTTCTGGTTGCGGGAGTCGACGTTGACCCGTACGCACATGCCCGAGACCAGGTCGGCGCCGGTGCGCTCGGCCGCCTCCAGCATGTTGCGGCAGGCGTTCGGCTCCAGCACGTCGTCGCTGTCCAGGAACATCACGTACGCGCCGGCGGCGTGCTGGACACCGTGGTTGCGGGGTGCTCCGCAGCCACCGCTGTTCTCCGGCAGCTGCAGCGCCCGCACCCGGTCCGGGTTCTCGGCGGCGAGCTGCTGGGCCACCTCGAAGGATCTGTCCGTGCTGCAGTCGTCCACGATCAGAACTTCGACTCCGTGGAGCGTCTGGTCCAGTACGGACCGGACGGCCGTCGGTAGCCGGTCGGCGTCGTTGTAGACGATCACGACTACGGAGACGTCAGGCACGGGCACCCCAATCCTCTTTTCATAGCGCTGCGGGACCCCAAAGCTACCTTGGTCCGCGACCGGCCCGGCACGCCGCCGACCGGCGCACGAGCGCACGTTCGCCGCCGCAGCTTCCTCTTGTCAAACCGCATTATTGCGGACATTTTGGCTTACGGTAGGACTCCCAGCCCCAGGACGATCCCCCGCATCCATCACCAGGTCACGACATTCCGTATATGAGGAACGGATCACCCAAAAGCGGCATCTACTCGTACATGATGCAGGTGAGCAGGGAAGCGCGGCGCCCCGTGAAAGTGACCATCAAGACGCTGACCGCACCGGCGAAACACCCGGCCACCTCACGGTTTGCGCCGCCTTTCGCGGCATTGCTGGCCATGGGGGCCTATTGCCTCGGTATGACGATGCTGGGCAGTTATCCGTTCGGTACCCGCTCACGCGCCGTCAACGACCTCGGAAATCAGTTCGTACCGTTCCACGCCCATCTGTGGGACCTGCTGCACGGCAGCACCACCGGTGACCTGGCCTTCAACTGGAACAGCGGCTACGGCGTCCCCTTCCTCGCCGACTTCCTCACCTATCTGATGAACCCGTTCTCCTGGCTCGTCGGCCTCTTCCCCCGCGAGCTGGCCGAGCTGCCGGTGTTCCTCGTCACGCTGGGCTGCATCGGGCTCGGCACGGCGCTGATGACCGTCTTCCTCGGACGGGTGCACCCGGGCTCGCCCTGGCTGCGCGCACTGCTCGCGGTCGGCTACGGCACCTGCGCCTGGGTCGTCAGCGACGGCGCCGCCGACCCCATGTGGATGTGGGGCCTGGTCTCGCTGCCCCTGACCGGCATCGCCGCCGACTGGTGCCTGCACCGCCGCCGCTGGGCCGCCGGCACCCTGCTCGTCGGCGTGTCCTGGGCCGGGAACTTCTACACGGCGGCAATGGCCACCCTCGCCATGGCGCTCGTGCTCGCCGTACGCCTGCTGCTCGCCACGGACCTCTCCGTACGGCACCGGCTGCGCGCACTGGCCCGCGCCGCCGCCATGGCCCTGACCGGCATCCTGCTGGCGGCGCCCGCCATCACCGTCACCCTCAAGGCCAGCAAGGCGTCCCGGCCCGCCCCGGAGGCCGTCTACCGGGGGCGCCCGCCCACGCTGGACTTCCTGGCGGAGCTGCTGCCCGGCGGGCGCGGCTCGGTGCCCGCGCCGCACCTGTTCATCGGGATGCTCGGGCTGCTGCTGGTGGCGGCCTTCCCGTTCGTCCGCGCCGTCCCCGTCCGCGCGCGTGCCGTCTGGTGCGGGCTGGCCGCCTGCGTCGCGGTCTCCTTCGTGTGGAAGCCGACGCTGCTGCTCTGGCACGGCCTGGCGGTCCCCAACGGCAGCCCGTACCGCGCCTCCTTCGTCCTGAGCGCCCTCCTGGTGATCATCGCCTGGCTGGCGCTGGCACACCGGCCGCGCCCGCGCGAACTGGCGGCCGGCGGTGTGCTGGTGGCCCTGCTCGCCGCGCTGTGCCACGGCCGCGGCGCGGTCGGGCCGGCCACCTGGATTCTGGTGCCGGGCTGCGGCGCCGTGGTGCTCGCCGCGCTCCTGGCACTGGCCGGGCGCCGTGCGCACCGGACCGCGCGTATCGCCGTCGCCGCCGTGCTGACCTGCGCGGTCTTCCTCGGCTCGGCCTACGCGGCGTTCTCCGTGACGGCTGTACGGGACAAGCTCCCATGGTGGGGGCCGAAGATCACCCTCGACGACCGGACCCTCGCGGCCCGCCGGGACATCGGGGAACACGAGGACTGGCCGCGCTCGCGCACCGACCCCGGCCCGCACGAGTTCGCCAACAACGACCCCCTGCTGCTGGGCGGCGAGGGCGGCTCGTACTACAGCAGCTACCTGCCCGAGCGGACCGCGCGCACGCTGCGCGAGATGGGCGGCGGCTGGTACATCCACGGCCGTCACACGCGCAGCGTCGAGGACCCCGTCAGCCGCGCGATCATGGGCGTGAGCAGCTTCCGGACCGGTCCCCAGGCAGGCCCGGTCGACGTGGGACGGGCCGCCGCCGCGCCCCTGCTGACCGTACGGCCCGGCCTGTCGGCGGACGGCCTCGACCAGCGGCGGCGCGGGGCCGCCGCGCGGGGCATCGACGTACGCGCCGATCCGCGGGTCGGCGGCGGCACGGTCTTCGCCCGCCAGGAGCGGCTGCTGGGGGCACGGGTGTACGAGGTGCCCGCGCTGCGCCCGACGGGTGCGGGGGTCGGCGGCGCCGGGGGCGGGCCGGCGGCGGGCAGCCATTCGGTGGCGGGGCCTTTCGGAACGGGGCCTTTCGGAACGGGGCCCTTCGGAACGGGGCCTTTCGGAACAGGGCCTTTCGGGGCCGGGCGGCTGTCCGGGTCCGGCTCGTCCGGCTCCGTCTCCCCCGGCCCCTCCGCGCCCGGCTCTTCGGGCGGGTCGGTGCGTCCGGTGCCGCGCCTGGCCGACGGGGAGTGGCGGCTGCCGGCCACCCGGCGGGGCGGCGCGGCCGTCTTCACGGCGCAGTGCGCGCCGGGCTCCGCCGTCTTCTGGTACGCGCCCTGGTACCACGGCAAGGTCCGCGCCAACGGCCGTACCTCCCCGGGGTTCGGCATCCGGGAGACGACCGCGAACCCGCTCAAGGGCCTGGGCAGGGTTCCGGCCGACGGGCGGCTGACGGTGTCCTTCAGCAACCCGAAGGCCCAGCGCGTCCCGGAGCACCCGCTCGGCTGCCTGGACCCGAAGAAGCTGGCGGCCGCCGTCGCCGGCCTGCGCGAGCAGGCTCCGGTGCGCCTGTCGTCGAGCGGGCACGGGCTGTCCGCCGAACTGCCCGCGCGCAGCACCGGCACGGCCGTCGTCGCGGTCCCGGCCGTCACCGGCTGGAGCTGCCGGGTGGACGGCGGCGCCGCCCGCGCCCCGCACTCGTTCGGCGGTCTGATCGCCGTCCCGCTCGGAGCGGGTGCCACGCGGCTGGACTGCTCCTACCGCCCGCCCGGACTGCTGCCGGGCCTGGCGGCGAGCGGCGCCGCGGTGGTGGTGCTGGCGGTCGTGGCCGGGGCCTGCGCGGTGCGGCGGCGCGGGGGCGGACGGGGCAGCGCGGCCTCTATCCCCAAATCGTGACATTTCATCTGATTAGTAGAATTGCTGCTTGGGGCGTGGTGGCTCACCACGTCGCGCTCCGCCCCGGCGAAAGGGCACCTTCATGAAGCTCTCGGTCGTCGTCCCTTGCTACGACGAAGAGGAAGTCATCGGCCGCTTCGACGAGGAGATCCGCCAGGTGCTCTCGGCGCTCGCCGTCGAATACGAGCTGTGCTACGTCGACGACGGCAGCCGCGACGGCACCCTGCACCGGATACGCACCCTCGCCCAGCAGCACCGGCCCACCACCCGCTACCTCTCCTTCAGCCGTAACTTCGGCAAGGAGTCCGCGATGCTCGCGGGCCTGAAGGAGGCCACCGGCGACGCCGTGATCCTCATGGACGCCGACCTCCAGCACCCGCCGCAGCTCATCGAGAAGATGCTCGACCTCTACCAGCTCGGCCACGACCAGGTCATCGCCAAGCGCAGCCGGGAGGGCGACAAGCCGCTGCGCAGCGTGTGCAGCCGGCTGTACTACCGCGCGATCAACAAGTGGGTGGACGTGGAGCTGACCGACGGCGTCGGCGACTTCCGGCTGCTGTCGCGCACCGCCGTGGAAGCGCTGGTCTCGCTGCCCGAGTACAACCGCTTCTCCAAGGGCCTGTTCTCCTGGATAGGCTTCGACACCGTCACGTTCGACTACCGCAACGCCCGGCGCGAGGGGGGCGAGACCAAGTGGCGCTTCGGCTCCCTGGTCAACTACGGCATCGACGGCATGATCTCCTTCAACAGCCGCCCGCTGCGGGTGGCGATCTACGCGGGCCTGAGCCTGGCCGCGCTGGCCGCCGGGTACGCCCTGTGGATCGTCGGCGCCGCGGTCGCCGGCGGCATCACCGCGCCCGGCTATGTGACGCTGGTGGCGATCATCGTGGGCCTGGGCGGCCTCCAGATGGTGATGCTCGGCCTGATCGGCGAGTACATCGGCCGCATCTACTACGAGACCAAGCGGCGCCCGCACTTCCTGGTCAAGGAGACCAACGGGACGACGCCCACGCACACCCCGACGGCCCGGGTCGCCGGCCGGGCCCGCCGATGACCCGTCGACCGCACGGACCGGGCCGCTTCCGGGTGAGCCGCTTCGGGATGAGCCGCTTCCGGGTGAGCCGCTTCGGGACGGGCCGCTTCCGGGTGAGCCGCTTCCAGCTCGGCAGGCTGCTGCGCTTCGCCGTCGTCGGCGGCGTCAACACGCTGACGTTCTACGCCTGCTACCTGGCGCTGCACCCCTGGATGCCGTACTTCGCCGCGTACACGATCGCGTTCCTGTTCAGCATGGTGGGCTCGTTCTTCCTGAACACCTACTTCACCTACCGCACCCGGCCCAGCTGGAAGAAGTTCCTGCTCTTCCCGCTGACGCAGGTCACCAACTACCTGGTGCAGAGCGCGGGCCTGGTCGCGCTGGTGAGCTGGTGCGGGCTGGGCACCCGCGTCGCCCCCCTGGTCGCGGCGGTGATCGCGATCCCGTTCACCTATCTGGTGTCCACCCGCATCCTCGTGCCGGGAAAGCCGGTGCCCGTACGGGACAGGGAGAGCCGTACGGGTGACGCGACGGCCGGCCGCTCCGTTGACCACACGGCCGACCGTACGGGCGACGAGGTTCAGCCGGCGCGTTCCGCCGGGCCGGTCTGACCGCGCCGGGCCGGCTGCACCGTCCACGCCTGGAACGGGCCGTCCGCCCCCGCGTCCCGCTGCCGCACCACGTGCAGCCGCCCGTCGTTGCCGAGAACGGCCAGCACCGCCCGCCCGTCGGTGTCCTGCCCGACGGCCGCCGCTCCCGAGTGCGGCACCTTCCCGGTCAGCCAGCGGCCCGGCGAGTCCTGCCCCGCGTCGCCGAGCGCGTACCGCAGCAGGCCCGCGTCGTCCCGCCCCGCGAGCACGACCGTCCGCGCGGGCTTGCCGACGGCCGCCGCGGCCACCCGCCCGTACCCGCCGACCGGCTCGTACCGCGCCGCCAGCCGCCAGGACCCGGGCCGCGGCCGCCGCTCGGCGAGCAGCACCCGCGCGGTGGCGCTCTGCCGGTACGCGAGACGCACCGCCCCGTCGCCCAGCGGCACCAGGCTCAGCGGGCCCGCCGGCCCGGGCAGGCCGCAGTCCCCGGTGGGCTCGGGTATCCGCCCCGGTTCCCCGGACACCCAGTGGTGTACGGCCTTGTCGCTGGGCGCGACGACGTGGACCAGCCCCTCGGAGTCCACGCACGCGTCCAGCCCGTCGACGACGCCCGGCACGCGGCCCGCCGGGCCGCCGGGGGCCGTCGGCGCTTCCAGGCGCCGCCACAGCGACCAGTCCCCGCCCTGCGCGCCGCTGCGGTAGCCGATGCCGCCCCGCCAGTCGCGGGCGAAGACGTGCACCGTGCCGTCCTGGTCGACGGCGGCGGCCGGGAAGCCCGTCTCCAGGGACTTGACCGGGGCGGCGTCCGGGACGCCCAGCGACTCCCACGCGCCGAAGGTCGGCACGCCGTTCCGGGCGGTGCCGTTCTGGAGGGCGGTGAGCAGTTCGCGGCGGTGCGCGTGGTTGCGCGCGGGCAGCACCGTACGGGAGGCGAAGAGCTGGAGGGCGCCGCCGGGGTGGCTCACGACGTGGATCTGCCCCTGGAGGAAGCCGCCACCGAGCCGGTGCGGGCCGCTGAAGGTGCCGTTGCCCGGCGCGGTCTCGGCCCAGCA
The DNA here is from genome assembly GCF_042732265.1 of Streptomyces sp. NPDC059788. NCBI lineage: Bacteria > Bacillati > Actinomycetota > Actinomycetes > Kitasatosporales > Streptomycetaceae > Streptomyces > Streptomyces sp. NPDC059788. The sequence goes on from NZ_JBHWHY010000050.1 coordinate 41,933, forward strand.
CACGGCGGTGCCGTCCAGGACGGCGAAGGCGGCGAGCCGGCCGTCCTTCAGGGGGCGCAGCCAGCTGTTCGAGCCGGGGGCGCGCAGCCGGGTGCTGCGGGTCCAGTTGCGCGACCAGCCGTCGAACGCCGAGCCGCCCACCTTGCGGTCGCCGCAGCCCGCCCGGTCACCGCAGTCGCGGCCGTCGGCCCATCCGTAGACGGACAGCAGTTCGCCCTTGCGGCGGGCGGTCGGCAGATCGACGTTGTTGGGCAGCACGCCCGCCTCGTACCCGAGGTAGCTCTCCACGACGGTGGGGCGGGTGTGCGCGCGGCCCCAGTAGCCCGCCAGCGCGGCCTGTGCGAAGTACGCCGAACTGATGTGGTCCTGATGGTCGTAGTACAGGAATCCGCGCAGCCTGGGGTCGTCGGTGGGCGGCGGCTGGTGCGGGGCGTGCACCGCGTTCGGGTCGAGGGTGCGCACCACGGTGGGCCGCACCCGCTCCAGGAGCGCGATCAGCGATTCGACGACCTGCTCGCGGGTGTACTCGAAGGTGCGCTGTACGGGGGTGCCCGCCGGGCGCAGCGTGGGCAGCGCGTCGGTGGCGCCGAGCCACAGCCCGCGCAGGCTGCGCGCGCGGGGCACGGAGACGGTCCGCGCCTCCACCAGTTCCATGAAGACGAGCTGGTTGTGCGGCGCGGCGCGCAGCGTCTGGATCTCGACCTGGAAGCCGGGCAGCAGGGAGATGGCCTCCACGTCCCAGGGGCTGAGCGGGTCGCCGGTGGCCATCAGCGCGTGCGCGGCCCGCAGCCCGTTGGTACGGGCCCGCGCGAACGCGGCGCGGTCGCGCGGCGGCACCCGGTCCCCGCGGTCGTGCTCGGCGGTGTTCCGGCCGTCGGACTCGCCGCCGGTCAGACACACCGTCACCGAACGGGCGCCGGCGCGCACCGACTGCTCCAGGGCCGGGTTCATGAAGTACAGCGAGTCGTCGGCGTGCGCGATGACGTGCAGGAACGCCTGATCCGCGCCCGACGCGGCGGCCTCCTGCTCCAGCGCGGGACCGGCGGCCTGGGACAACGGCACCCGCGGCCCCAGCCAGGCCCAGGCCCCGGCCCCGGCCGTGACCGCCGCCGCTGTGCCACCGGCGGCCTGGAGCAGACGCCGTCGGGACATACGGGGCGGGTGCGTCGGCACAGCGCTGGTCCTCCATGGCGCCCGGCAGCGCCCAAGTCGCAACAAATCGACTCACACCGGGATGAGTCACCTCGCTAGATGCACCACCTCAGTATTCGGTTGCCCGGTCTGCACCGCTCGCCCGATTAGTCCATATTTCCTGGGCCGCGACGCTTCCCCGGCCGCGGCGTGGGAACCGCTCCCGGCCTACGCCTCCAGCGCCGACGCCACCGCGAGGGCCAGCTCGTCCAGGTAACTCTTCGGGAGTTCGTCGCGGACGACCATCAGCCGCCAGTACAGCGGCCCGGTCATCAGGTCCAGCGCCAGACGCGCGTCGGCGTCCGGCCGCAGTTCGCCGCGCTCCACCGCGCGGGCCACCATCGCCGCCGCGACGCCCTGCTGACTGTCGAGCAGGGCGGTCCGCAGCGCTTCGGCGATCTCCGGGTTACGCGCCGCCTCCGCCAGCAGGTCCGGGATGATCTGCGACGCCATGGGGTGCCGCAGCGCGCGGGCCGCGACCTCCAGCAGCGTCCGCACGTCGCCGCGCAGCGATCCGGTGTCGGGCGACGGCAGCCCCTCGGCGGCCACCGCCGAGACCACGTCCAGCACGAGGTGCAGCTTGGAGCGCCACCGCCGGTAGACGGCGGTCTTGCCTACACCGGCCCGCCGGGCGATGCCCTCGATCGACATCCGCGCGAACCCGACCGCCGCCAGCTCCTCGAAGACCGCGGCGCGGATCGCCTCGGTCTTCTCCTCGCGCAGCACGGCGGCACCGGCCGGCGCCCGGCGCCCGCCCGGCACGCCCGGCACCCTGGTCGCCTGAGTCACTTCACTGCCGTCCTTTGCCATGCCTTGATCCTAGCGTCGCGACGCAACGGTTGCGTTTCGACGTCACGCGGTCGTACGCTCGGCGACGTAGCGACGATACGGGACCGTTCTATCGTCGCGGCCGTCCTCGTCGACCCTCGCCGGACCGTGCGGGCGGGCGCCGCGCCCCGACGCGCGCGCCCCGCCCGCCCGCACACGCCGCACCCGTACGCGCGCCCTCGTACGGCCTCTCCCGCACACCCCATCTCCCGCACGCCCCTCCCCCGTCACCCACCCGGAGGCGACCGCCCTCATGACCCAGACCCTCGCCCCACCGGCCCACGCCGCCGGGGCGTCACCAGCGGTCCCGGCCGCCGCCCCGCCCGACCCCGGCCTGCGCGCGCTGGCGGAGCAGTACGGGCTGACCGTCAGCGGCGCCCGGCCCCCGCTCCGCGAGTACACCCGCCGCCTGTGGGCGCGCCGCCACTTCATCGCGTCCTTCGCCACCGCCCGGCTGACCGCCATGTACACCACGGCGCGCCTCGGCCAGCTGTGGCAGGTGATGACCCCGCTGCTCAACGCCGGCGTCTACTACTTGATCTTCGGCGTGCTGCTGCACACCAGCCGCGGCATCCCGAACTTCATCCCGTTCCTGTGCACCGGCATCTTCGTCTTCACGTTCACCCAGTCCACGGTCCTGGCCGGCACCCGCGCGGTCTCCGGCAGCCTCGGCCTGGTCCGCGCCCTGCACTTCCCGCGGGCCGCGCTGCCCGTCGCGCAGACCCTCATCCAGCTCCAGCAGCTCATCTGTTCCATGGGGGTGCTGGCGGCCATCGTGCTGATCTGCGGCGTACCGCTGACGTGGCACTGGCTGCTGATGGTCCCCGCCCTGCTGCTCCAGTCGGTCTTCAACACCGGTCTCGCCCTGGTCATGGCCCGGATCGGCGCCAGGACCACCGACACCGCGCAGCTGATGCCGTTCGTGCTGCGCACCTGGATGTACGTCTCCGGCGTCTTCTACAACCTCTCCGCCTTCACGAGCAGCGCGCCCCACCTGGTCTCCGTGGCCCTGAACTGCAATCCCGCCCTGATCTACATCGACCTGATGCGCTACGCCCTGATCGACACGGTGCGCGCCCACGACCTGCCGCCGCACGTGTGGCCGCTGGCCCTGGGCTGGGCCCTGCTGGCGGGCGTCGCCGGATACGTCTTCTTCTGGAAGGCCGAGGAGGAGTACGGCCGTGGCTGAGACCACCATCGAACGCGCCCCCGCGACCGTCGGCGCGACCGCCCCCGCCGACGACCGCGCCCCCACCGTGATCTGCGACAGCGTCCACATCGTCTACAAGGTGCACGGCGGCGGCAGCGGAAAGGGCAGCGCGACGGCGGCCCTCCAGCGGCTGGTCCGCCGCGGGCCTGCCGCCGGGGTGCGCGAGGTGCACGCCGTCAAGGGCGTCACCTTCGTCGCCCGCAAGGGTGAGGCGATCGGCCTGATCGGCTCCAACGGCTCGGGGAAGTCCACGCTGCTGCGTGCCGTCGCCGGTCTGCTCCCGCCCGCCGCCGGCCGCGTCTACACCCACGGCCAGCCGTCCCTGCTGGGCGTGAACGCGGCCCTGATGAACGACCTGACCGGCGAGCGCAACGTCGTCCTGGGCGGGCTCGCCATGGGCATGTCCCGCGAGGAGGTCCGCGCCCGCTACCCGGACATCGTCGACTTCTCCGGCATCAACGAGAAGGGCGACTTCATCTCGCTGCCGATGCGCACGTACTCCTCCGGCATGGCGGCCCGGCTGCGCTTCTCCATCGCCGCCGCGAAGAGCCACGATGTCCTGATGATCGACGAGGCGCTGGCCACCGGCGACCGGTCCTTCCAGCAGCGCTCCGAGGCCCGGATCCGCGAACTCCGGGAAGAGGCCGGCACGGTCTTCCTGGTCAGCCACAACAACAAGTCGATCAGGGACACCTGCGACCGGGTGCTGTGGCTGGAGAAGGGCGAACTGGTCATGGACGGCCCCACGGAGGAGGTCGTCACGGCGTACGAGAACTCCGGCAGATAGGGCGCCCGGGTGGCAGGACGCCCGGGCGGCACGACGTACGGAGAGCACGACGTACGAAGAGCACGACGCCCGGAAGGCCCCGGCACCCGAGTGACCGGCCCCCGGAAACGCGGCGGCGCGGCCCGGCCGCCCGAAACCGCGGCGGCGCGGCCCGGCAGTGCCGGACCGCGCCGCCGTCACGACGTGCGAAGCGTCAGCTGTGCGTACGCAGCAGCGTGCGCATGGTCCGCATGGCGACCGACAGGTTCGCCAGGTCGAACCCTTCCGACCCGTGGATCTCCTCCAGCGTGGTCCGCGCGCGGCCGAGGATCGCCGCGTTCTTCTCCTCCCACGCCTTGAACCGCTCCTCCGGCGTCGCGGAGTCGCTGCCCACCGACAGCACGTCGCCGGTCAGCGCGGCGTGCGCGGCGAACAGGTCCTCGCGGATGGAGGCGCGGGCCATCGACTGCCACCGGTCGTTGCGCGGCAGTTCCAGGATGCGGTCCAGGAGCTGGTTGATCCGCAGCCGGTCGCCCAGGTCGTAGTAGACCTCGGCGACGGCCAGCGGCTCCTTGCCGGTGCGGTCCGCGATGGCCACGATGTCCAGCGCCGGGAAGACCGAGGAGAACCCGGCCACCCGCGTGGCCAGCGCCACCGGCACACCGGCCTCGGCCAGCTCGTCGAGGATGCGCTGGTGCCACTCCAGGTCGCTGCCGCGCAGCAGCTTGGGCAGTTCGGTCCAGACCTCGGCGACCCGGTCGGCGAAGAAGCCGATGGTCTCGGAGAGTTCCAGCGGCTGCGGCCGGTTGTTGAGGAGCCAGCGGGTGCCGCGCTCCACCAGGCGCCGCGAGTGCAGCCGGATGCGGGTCTGCACGTCGGCGGCCACGGCGTTGTCGAGGGCCTCGACGTCGTCCCAGACGTTCCCGAGCCCGAAGATCGCCCGCGCCGCGGTGTGCGCCCGTACGACCTCTTCCAGCGCGGCGCCGGTCTCCTCCCGCATCCGGTGCAGGAAGCTCGTACCGCCGGAGTTGACGGTGTCGTTGACCATGACGGTGGTGACGATCTCGCGGCGCAGCGCGTGCGCGTCGATCTGCTCGGCGAACTTCTCGCGCAGCGCGGTGGGGAAGTACGCGTGCAGCAGGTGCTGGAGGTACGGGTCGTCCGGCAGCCCGGTCTGGATCAGCGCGTCGGCGACCGTGATCTTCGTGTAGGCGAGGAGCACGGCGGTCTCGGGCTGGGTCAGGCCGCGCCCGGCGTTCAGCCGTTCCTTGATCTGGCGGTCGCTGGGCAGGAACTCCAGGTCCCGGTCCAGGTGCCCGTCGCGCTCCAGGCGGCGGATGAAGCGCTGCTGGGCCGAGAGCATGCTGGCGGACTGCGCCTGGGCCAGCGAGAGCGCGGTGTTCTGCGCGTAGTTGTTGCGCAGCACCAGCGCGCCGACCTCGTCGGTCATCTCGGCCAGCAGCTTGTTGCGCTGCTTGACCGTCATGTCGCCGTCGGCGACGACCGAGTTGAGCAGAATCTTGATGTTCACCTCGTGGTCGGAGGTGTCCACACCGGCACTGTTGTCGATCGCGTCGGTGTTCATCTTGCCGCCGTTGTGGGCGAACTCGATCCGGCCGAGCTGGGTCAGGCCCAGGTTGCCGCCCTCGCCGACGACCTTGACCCGCAGGTCCTCGCCGTTGACGCGGATCGCGTCGTTGGACTTGTCACCCACGTCCGCGTTCGACTCGGCCGACGACTTCACGTACGTACCGATGCCGCCGTTCCACAGCAGGTCCACCGGCGCCCGGAGGATGGCCCGCATCAGGTCGGCCGGCGTCATCTTCTTGACGCCCGCCTCCAGGCCGAGGGCGGCCCGGACCTGCGCGTTGATCGGGATGGACTTGGCGGTACGGGGGTGGATGCCGCCGCCCTGCGACAGCAGGCCGGTGTCGTAGTCCGCCCACGAGGAGCGCGGCAGCTCGAACAGGCGGCGGCGCTCGGCGTAGGAGGTCGCCGCGTCCGGGGTCGGGTCGATGAAGATGTGCCGGTGGTCGAAGGCGGCCACCAGCCGGATGTGCTCGCTGAGCAGCATGCCGTTGCCGAACACGTCACCGGACATGTCGCCGACACCCACGACGGTGAAGTCCTCGGTCTGGGTGTTGACGCCCAGTTCGCGGAAGTGCCGCTTGACCGACTCCCAGGCGCCGCGGGCGGTGATGCCCATGCCCTTGTGGTCGTACCCGGCGCTGCCGCCGGACGCGAACGCGTCGCCGAGCCAGAAGCCGTACGACTCGGCGACCTCGTTGGCGATGTCGGAGAACGTCGCGGTGCCCTTGTCGGCCGCGACGACGAGATACGTGTCGTCCTCGTCGTGCCGCACGACGTCGGCGGGGTGCACGACCTCGCCCGCGACGAGGTTGTCGGTGATGTCCAGCAGGCCGGAGATGAACGTCTTGTAGCAGGCGATGCCCTCGGCCAGCCACGCGTCGCGGTCCGCCGACGGGTCCGGCAGCCGCTTGCCGACGAAGCCGCCCTTGGCGCCGACCGGCACGATGACGGTGTTCTTGACCATCTGCGCCTTGACCAGGCCGAGCACCTCCGTGCGGAAGTCCTCGCGCCGGTCCGACCAGCGCAGACCACCGCGCGCGACCTTGCCGAAGCGCAGGTGGACACCCTCGACACGCGGCGAGTACACCCAGATCTCGTACGCCGGGCGCGGCGCCGGCAGGTCCGGGATGGCCTGCGGGTCGAGCTTCATCGACAGGTAGGCGTGCGGCTCGCTGCCGCTGTTCTTCTGGTAGTGGTTCGTGCGCAGCGTCGCCTTGATGACGGTGAGGAAGGACCGCAGGATGCGGTCCTCGTCCAGGCTCGCGACCTGGTCCAGCGCGCCGTCCAGCTCCTCCAGCAGCCCGTCCGTCAGCTCGGTGCCGGCCCGCTGCCGCTCCGGGGACATCCGCGCCTCGAAGAGGCTGACCAGCAGCCGGGTGGTGTGGACGTTGTTGGAGAGGGTGTCCTCCATGTACGTCTGGCTGAAGGTCGAACCGGCCTGCCGCAGGTACTTGGCGTACGCGCGCAGCACCATCGCCTGGCGCCAGTTCAGCCCGGCCCGCAGGACCAGCTTGTTGAAGTTGTCGCTCTCCGCCCGGCCGGTCCACACCGCCGTGAAGGCGTCCTGGAACCGCTCGCGCGCGTCGTCGCCGTTCATCCTTTCGGGGATGCGCAGCCCGAAGTCGTAGATCCAGGCGGCGCTGGCGTCGGTGCAGCGCAGCTCGTGCGGACGCTCGTCGACGACCTCGACGCCGAGACGGTTCAGCACCGGCAGGACCTTGGACAGGGAGACCGGCTCACCCGTGCGGTAGATCTTGAAACGGCGCTCGTCGGGGCCCGCGCCGACCGGCTCGTACAGGCTGACCTCGAAGTCCTTGCCGGCGGCCGGGGCCAGCTTCTCCAGGTGCTGGAGGTCGGCGACCGCGCTGCGCGGCGGGTTGTCGGCCTTGTAGCCCTCGGGGAAGGCGTGGTTGTAGCGGCGCAGCAGCTCGGCGGCGCGCTCCTCGCCGACCTCGGCGGTCAGCGCCTCGGCGAAGCCGTCGGCCCAGGAACGGGCGGCCTCGACCAGGCGCGCCTCGATGCGCTCGGCGTCGGCGTCGGTGAGGTCCGGCAGGGCCGCGCCGGGCTCGACGCGCACGACGAAGTGCAGCCGGGACAGGATCGACTCGGTGTTCCAGGCGGTGAAGTCGACGCTGGTGCCGCCCAGTTCCTCCTTGAGGATCTCGATCAGCCGCAGCCGTACGCCGGTGGTGTAGCGGTCGCGCGGCAGGTAGACCAGCGCCGAGTAGTAGCGCCCGTACTCGTCCTGGCGCAGATACAGCCGCAGCCGGCGGCGCTCCTGGAGGTACAGGACGCTGGTGACGATGGACTGCAGCTGGTCGACGGGCGTCTGGAACAGCTCGTCGCGCGGGTAGGTCTCCAGGATCTGGAGCAGGTCGCGGCCGTCGTGGCTGTTCGCGGTGAAGCCGGCGGCGTCCAGGACCTCGGCGACCTTGCGGCGGATGACCGGCACCCGGCGTACGGACTCGGTGTACGCGGCCGAGGAGAACAGGCCGAGGAAGCGGCGCTCACCGACGACGTTGCCCTGGGCGTCGAACTTCTTGACGCCCACGTAGTCGAGGTAGGAGGGGCGGTGCACGGTGGAGCGGCTGTTGGCCTTGGTCAGGATCAGCAGCCGGTGCTCGCGGGCCTTGGCGCGCGCGTCCTTGGGGAGCCGGTTGAACGACGGCGAGACGGGGTGGCCGTCGTCGCCCTCGCTGTGCGCGGGGTCGGAGCGCAGGATGCCCAGGCCGGTGCCGGGCACGGCGGTCAGCACGTCCTCCTCGGTGCCGGACTCGCCGGGGGCCGAGGTCAGCTCGTACTCGCGGTAGCCGAGGAAGGTGAAGTGGTCGGCGGCCAGCCAGCGCAGCAGCTCACGGGCCTCGTCGACCTCCTGGTCGCGCAGGTCGTCGGCGGTCGGCTCGGTGGGCAGCTCGTCGGCGATGCGCAGCGCGGAGTCGCGCATCTTCTCCCAGTCCTCGACGGCCTCCCGTACGTCGGACAGCACCCGCAGCAGGTCGGCGGTGATCTGCTTGAGGTCGGCGCGGTCGGTCTCCCGGTCGATCTCGACATGGATCCAGGACTCGATCAGCGCGTCGTGCGGCAGGTCCCGGCCCTTGCCCTTGCCCGCCTTGTCCTTGCCGGTCCGGCCGTGCAGATCGCACGAGTTGTCGAGGACCTCGATCAGCTTGCCGGTCACGTCACGGCGGACGATCACCTGCGGGTGGATCACGACGTGGATGCCGCGGCCCTGGCGGGACAGCTCGTTGGTGACCGAGTCCACCAGGAACGGCATGTCGTCGGTGACGACCTCGACCACGGAGTGGCTGCACGTCCAGCCGTTCTCCTCGACCGTCGGCGTGTGCACCCGTACGTTCGCGGTGCCCTGCGGGCGGTTCTCGGCCAGGCGGTAGTGGGAGAGCGCGGCGCCGAAGACATCGACCGGGTCGCGGCCGGTCAGGTCCTCCGGCGCGGTGTGCAGGTAGTAGCGCTGGAGGTATCCCAGGAGGGTGTCCGGGTCGAGGCCCTGTACCGGTGCCTGTCCTCCGGCCGGGCTGCTTTCAGCGACCCGGGCAGCCCTCGCGAGCAGCTCGGTCTTGGCTTCGTCCAGCTTGGTCTGCATGTCCTCTGGCTCCTGTCGCGCGCCGTTGCGTGACGTCGTGGATGAACTCCGTGGAAGCTGCACAGCACCGGCACGAACCGTGCGGATTTCCCCGACGCAACGCGGGGAAGTGTCCGGTCGGAAACGACGCTGTACCGCGATGAGCGATGACCGGACCACACGGCACCGACCCGGTCGGAGTCGGCGTGGGGTCCCGGTCGCAACGATCAGCGGCCGCCCGGTCACTGTGCTGTCCCGGGCGCACGACGGAGGCCTCGATGCCCCCGCGGGTTATCGCGCTGATCACGATGTAAGGCTATCGCTCTCCGCGGGGGTGCCGTCATGGTCCAGCTGTGTACAAAACCACTAGCCGAAATTTGACGATCCGGACAGCGACGCGACGGCGCGGCGCCACCCCTGGAATCCCACGGTATCCCGCGGGGGCTTGGCAAGCACGACGATCCGGAGGACGTTGAGCGGGACACCGAGGAGCGGATCGCCACCGCGCGGATGTGACGAACGGCACGTCCGCGCGGGGTACGCAACCCGAGCGGAGGTGGACGGCATGGCCGCCAAGATCCTGATCGTGACCGGCGACGCGGCGGAGTCCCTGGAGGTCCTCTACCCCTACCAGCGGCTGCGCGAAGAGGGCTACGACGTACACGTCGCCGCCCCGGCCCGCAAATCCCTGCGCCTGGTCGTACACGACTTCGAACCGGGCTTTGACACCTACACCGAGAAACCCGGCTACACCTGGCCCGCCGACCTGGCCTTCTCCGAGGTGGACCCGGGGCAGTACGCCGCCCTGGTGGTGCCCGGGGGACGGGCGCCCGAGTATCTGCGCAACGACCCCGAACTGCGCAAGCTGGTGAAGTCCTTCTTCGACGCGGACAAACCCGTCGCCCAGATCTGCCACGGTCCGCTGCTGACCGCCGCCATCGGCGGCCTCAACGGACGCCGGGTCACCGCCTACCCCGCCCTCGAAATGGACATGCAGGCCGCCGGCGCCACCTTCCGGGACGCCGAGGTCGTCGTCGACGGCACCCTGGTCTCGTCCCGCGCCTGGCCGGACCACTCGGGATGGATGCGCGAGTTCATCGCGGTGCTCCGGACGAAGGCGCCGGTCACGTAGGGCTTGAGGAACGGCGCGCGGTCGGTGGCCCCGGCCCGCGGCAGCCGGGCGCCCCCGGCTACGCGGCGATCTCCTTCGCCGCCTCCACCGCCTCCGCGAGCGTGTCCACCACCGGCACGCCCGCGGCCGCCAGGCTGCTCCGGCTGTGCGAGCCGCCCGTGTAGAGCACCGCGTGCGCCCCCGCGTGCCGGGCCGCTACCGCGTCGTCCACCGCGTCACCGATCACGACCGTACGCGCCGGGTCTATTCGCGCCGCCTCCCCTCGCGCCGGATCTGTTCGCCCCGCGCCGTCCGGCCGGGCCGCCCCGGACGGCCCGGCGGCCAGGGCCGCGAGGTGGCGCACCATGTACTCGCTCTTGCCTCCGCCGGACGGCCCCGTACGGCCGTCCACGCGCAGGAAACGCGACGCGATACCGAAGTCACGCACCAACGGCATCAGCTCGTCGTGCCCGTACATGCTCAGGATCGACTGGCTGCGGCCCGCCAGCTGCCAGCTCTCCAGCAGCGCCTCCGCGCCCTCGGCGAGCCCGCACGCGGGACGGTGGACGGCGTAGTGCCGGTGGAACGCCTCGTCCATGACCAGCCACTCGGCGTCCGTGGGCAGCCGCCCCAGCAGCCGCTCGTAGAACTTCGGTATGGGGACGCAGTACAGCTCGCGATAGCGATCGAGGGTGATCGGAGGCAGCCCGAGCTCGGCGAAGGCGGCGTTGGTCGCGCCCATCACGGCTTCGGTGTCGTGAAAGAGCGTGCCGTTCCAGTCCCAGACGATGTGCGTCGCGTGCGTCCCCATGCCCAAGACGGTACCCATGACCACTGACAGCGCAGTCACGGGTAACGGTGCTGCGGGCCGGCGGGCGGCACGCCGTCGGACCGTCAGGCGATCAGGTTCGGGATCTCCTGGACGCCGAACCACATCAGCTCGTGGTCCTCGGCGCCGTCGACCGTGAACCGCGCATCCTCGTCACCGAGGTCCGCTGCGCCCAGCGCGGCCGCGGCGGCCTCGACGTCCGGCGTCGCGTCCTCGGAGTCGACGTGCACCGCCGCCGCCTTCGCCATCGGCACCGGCCCGGCGATCCGGACCTCGCCCAGCGCGGCCTGGTCCAGGCCACGGTCGGGGTCGGCGACGGCCGCGCCGTCCGGGACGTCCACGGCCACCACGACCCGGCGCCGCGGGGCCCGCGGATCGGCCGCGAGCCGGCGCAGCGAGCCCTGCGCGGCCCGGTTCAGCGCCGCGTACTCCAGCTCCTCGATGTCGTCGGAGACGTACCACTCGCGCAGCGCGGGCGTGACGGCGTAGGCGTCCAGCGGACCGGGGCCCAGCTCCCCGGCCTCGTGGGCCGCCGCGAGTCCGGGCAGGGTCAGGGGGACATAGACGCGCATGGCTGCCGCTTCCGCTCACTTCGCCGGGGTATGGGAAAAACTGCCCGGCCAGCATACGGGCGCGGGGTACGGGAGTGGGATACGGGCGCGGGTCCCCCATCGGGCTCCCGCTCCGCCGCCCCGGCGCCGCCCTCCCCGGGCACGTACCGCCACGCGCCCGCGCACCCGCCCGTTCTCCCCCTGATGGGTGAATTCGCGGCCGTCCGCGGGGCCCGTCCGACGGCCCTTGCCGCCGTCGCTTCGCCGCCGGTAGAAGAGCCCCACCGAAGCTACTCCCCGGTATCCACCGGACCGGCCGAACGGGGGCCCACCATGCTCACTGCCCAGACCGACACCCACCCGCCCGCCCGCATCCGCTTCCCCAGGCCCCCGGCCGCCGCGGGCCCCGGCCGTCCCCGCACCGGCCCGCCGGGCCGCCGCGACACCCGGCGCCCGGCCGGCCCCCGTACGGTCCCGGCCGCCCCTCGTACGACCCCGGCGACCGCCGCCCGGCACCGTGCGTCCCGTCCCCTGCCGCACGACTGGTTCGCCGAACAGCTGCTGCTCACCCTCAGTGGCCGCCGCCCCGTGCACGCGCTGCTGGGCCACGCGCTGCCCGCCGCGTACGACCGCCTCGTGGAGCTGGCCCCGCAGGCACCACTGAGGCCGTCGGGCACCGGAGCGGGCCGCCCTGTCCCGGCCCCGACGGTGCGCCACTGCGGGCTGTGCCGGCCGCGCCAGGGCGTCATCGAGGCGTTCGCCCGCATCGCCTCCGGGGAACGGCTGCGCGCCCTCGCGTTCCGGCTGGAGCTGGGCAGCGACACCCGGTGGCGCTGCGCCGCCCTCGACATCGGCCCGTCCACGAGTGTGTGGTGACCGGCCCGGCCCGTACGCCCGGGGGACCTGCGGACACGACCGCACCAACCCTCCAGCCCTCCGGCCCCGCCACGAAAAGGGCCGGGGCGCCGCAGCATCCCGCTGCGGCGCCCCGGCCTCACCCGCTCCGTGGAGCGCGGTGTGTCACTTCTTGCGGCGGCGCCCGCCGCTCTTCTGGGCCTTGCGGCGCTCCGCGCGCGTCAGGCCGTCCGACTCCGAACGGGCCGGGGCCGCGTCGTCGCTGGTGAAGTCGCCCTCGACGACACCGCCCTCGCCGTCCACGGTCGGCGCGGAGAAGTGCAGCCGGTCCGGGCGCTGCGGCGCCTCCAGGCCCTTCGCGTGGATCTCCGGCCGCCCGGCGCCGGCGGGCACGGCGTCCTGCGCGTCCTTGTCCAGCGAGGTCTTCTCCTCGGCGTCCGCCACCGGGACCTCCTCGACCTGCTGCTCGACCTGAACCTCCAGGTTGAACAGGTAGCCGACGGACTCCTCCTTGATGCCCTCCATCATCGCGGTGAACATGTCGAAGCCCTCGCGCTGGTACTCGACCAGCGGGTCCTTCTGGGCCATCGCCCGCAGGCCGATGCCCTCCTGGAGGTAGTCCATCTCGTAGAGGTGCTCGCGCCACTTGCGGTCCAGGACGGACAGCACCACGCGGCGCTCCAGCTCCCGCATGATGTCGGAGCCGAGCTGCTCCTCACGGGCCGCGTACTGCTGGTGGATGTCCTCCTTGACGGCCTCCGCGATGAAGTCGGAGGTGATGCCGGCGCGGTCACCGGCCTCCTCCTCCAGCTCCTCGACCGTCACCTTGACCGGGTAGAGCTGCTTGAACGCGCCCCACAGGCGGTCCAGGTCCCACTCCTCCGCGAAGCCCTCGACCGTCTCCGCCTGGATGTAGGCGTCGATCGTGTCGTCCATGAAGTGCTTGACCTGCTCCTGAAGGTCCTCGCCCTCCAGGACGCGGCGGCGCTCACCGTAGATGACCTCGCGCTGGCGGTTGAGGACCTCGTCGTACTTCAGGACGTTCTTACGGGTCTCGAAGTTCTGCTGCTCGACCTGGGACTGCGCGGACGCGATGGCGCGCGTCACCATCTTGTTCTCGATCGGCACGTCGTCGGGGACGTTGGCCATGGCCATGACCCGCTCGACCATCTGGGCCTTGAACAGGCGCATCAGATCGTCGCCGAGGGAGAGGTAGAAGCGGGACTCGCCGGGGTCGCCCTGACGGCCGGAGCGGCCGCGCAGCTGGTTGTCGATACGGCGCGACTCGTGCCGCTCGGTGCCCAGCACATACAGCCCGCCGAGGCTCTTGACCTCCTCGAACTCGGCCTCGACCGCGGCCTCGGCCTTCTCCAGGGCGGCGGGCAGCGCGGCCGCCCACTCCTCGACGTGCTCGACCGGGTCCAGGCCCTGGTCGCGCAGCTCGGTCTCGGCCAGGTCGTCGGGGTTGCCGCCCAGCTTGATGTCCGTACCGCGGCCGGCCATGTTCGTGGCGACCGTGACGGAGCCCTTGCGGCCCGCCTGCGCGACGATCGACGCCTCACGGTCGTGCTGCTTGGCGTTCAGCACCTCGTGGCGCACGCCGCGCTTGTTCAGCTGCTGGGAGAGGTACTCGGACTTCTCCACGGAGGTCGTGCCGACCAGGATCGGCTGGCCCTTCTCGTGCTTCTCGACGATGTCCTCGACGACCGCGGCGAACTTGGCGACCTCGGTGCGGTAGATCAGGTCGGCCTGGTCCTTGCGCACCATCGGGCGGTTCGTCGGGATCGGGACGACACCCAGCTTGTAGATCTGGTGGAACTCGGCGGCCTCGGTCATGGCCGTACCGGTCATGCCGGAGAGCTTGCCGTAGAGGCGGAAGAAGTTCTGGAGGGTGATCGTGGCGAGCGTCTGGTTCTCGTCCTTGATCTCCACCCCTTCCTTCGCCTCGATCGCCTGGTGCATGCCCTCGTTGTAGCGGCGGCCGGCGAGGATACGGCCGGTGTGCTCGTCGACGATCATGACCTCGCCGTCGATGACGACGTAGTCCTTGTCGAGCTTGAACAGCTCCTTGGCCTTGATCGCGTTGTTCAGGTAACCGACCAGCGGCGTGTTGACCGACTCGTACAGGTTGTCGATACCGAGCCAGTCCTCGACCTTGCCGACGCCGGACTCGTGGATGCCGACCGTGCGCTTCTTCTCGTCGACGTCGTAGTCGCCGGTCTCCTCGATACCGCGCTGCGGGTTGGCCGGTTCGCCCTTCTTGAGGCGCTTGACCAGCTTCGCGAAGTCGCCGTACCACTTGGTCGCCGAGTCCGCGGGGCCCGAGATGATGAGCGGCGTACGGGCCTCGTCGACCAGGATCGAGTCGACCTCGTCGACGATCGCGAAGTTGTGGCCGCGCTGGACCAGCTCCTCCTGCGACCAGGCCATGTTGTCGCGGAGGTAGTCGAAGCCGAACTCGTTGTTCGTTCCGTACGTGATGTCGCGGTTGTACTGTTCGCGGCGCTCGGCGGGCGTCATGTTGGCGAGAATGCAACCCACGGACAGGCCCAGGAACTTGTGGACCCGGCCCATCATCTCGGAGTCGCGCTCGGCCAGGTAGTCGTTGACCGTGATGAGGTGGACGCCCTTGCCGGACAGCGCGTTCAGATACGCCGGGAGGGTACCGACCAGGGTCTTGCCCTCACCGGTCTTCATCTCGGCGACATACCCCATGTGGAGGGCCGCGCCGCCCATCAGCTGAACGTCGTAGGGGCGCTGGCCGAGCACGCGCCTGGCGGCCTCACGGACCGTCGCGAACGCCTCGGGCAGCAGGTCGTCCAGAGTTTCGCCGTCCGCGAACCGCTGCTTGTACTCATCGGTGAGCGCCCGCAGCTCGGCGTCGGAGAGGGCCGCGAAGTCCTCCTCGATGGAGTTGACCTGGCCCGCGATGCGGTGCAGTTTGCGCAGGATCTTTCCTTCGCCTGCACGCATGAGCTTGTTGAAGACGGACACTTGGGCTGGTCTCCTTGCCGGTCGGGCCTGGCGCTGGGGGTTCCCCCCGCCGCAGGCAGGGGGAGGGTGCGCGGGCGCGGCATTTTTCCAAGGGGCAGGCCCCGCCGCAACGGCCATCGTAAAGGAGGACCCCATCCGGCCGGGAGGTCCACCGCCGCGAAGCGCACCGCTCCCCGGTGCACACCTTTCTCATACGAGAACGCGCGAGGGCGGCGGAAGGTGCCGGGGCGGGGATGGGGAGGCGCCGGAGCGGGAGGCGGGAGGTGCCGGAGCGGGGTGGCAGGAAGTGCCGAGGCCGAGGTCGGGGAGTGCCGAGGCGGGGGCTTTGGTGGGGGCCGCGGTGGGGTCTGATGGGGACCGGGCGAGGCTCGGCGGGGCTCAGGCGGGCTCCGGCCGGGTCTCGGGAAAGTGCTCGCGGCCGGCACCGCCGCCTCCCCACACTCCCTGTATGGAACCCGTCACGCTGACCACCGGGCGCCTTCACCTGCGCCCCTTCGAGCCCGCCGACGCCCCGGCGGTACACGCCGCCTGTCAGGACCCCGACATACCGCGCTGGGCCCCCGAGGCGTCCTCCTTCGAGATGGCACAGGCACACCACTACATCGCCCGGAGCCGGCAGGACTGGCGCTCGGACACCCAGTACCGGTTCGCGGTGACCGCCAGGGCGGACGGCGCGCTGATCGGCGCCGTGAGCCTGTTCCGCCTGGCGCTGCTGACCGAGGAGCGGCAGGCCGAGATCGGTTACTGGGCGGCGCGGGAACAGCGCGGCAAGGGCTGTACCGCCGAGGCCGTACGGGAGGTCTCGCGCTGGGCCTTCACGGACCTCGGCGTCGAGCGGCTGGAGTGGCACGCCGAGGTCGGCAACGCCGGATCGCGCGCGGTGGCGCTCAAAGCCGGCTTCCTGATGGAGGGCACCCTGCGCGCCAAGAGCGCACACCGCGGCGTCCGGCGGGACGTCTGGGCCGGCTCGCTGCTCCCCGCCGACCTGGGGCTGACTTCGCAGACACCTCATGTCCCGTTCACCTCCTAATGAAGTTGTCAAGCCGCCGATATGACGGAGAGTCCGTCCTGGTAGCACCGTCCGTCACGAATGAGGGCCCATAGGACGTTCACCCGTCGACGAGCCAGAGCGAGGACCGCTTGGACATGCCGTTTGCCTTCGGCGCGCTTGCGTTCGTAGAAGCGCCTGGAAGCGTCGCAGTTGCGGATGCTGATCAGTGCGGAGGTGTAGAACACGCGCTGGAGGCCGCGGTGGTAGCGCCGTGGCCGGTGCACGTTGCCGCTGACGCTGCCCGAGTCCCGGGGTGTCGGGGCGACGCCGGCCATGCTCGCCAGGCGGTCGGCGGAGCCGTAGCGGCTCATGTCACCGGCGGTCGCGGCGAGGAACTCGGCGCCCATCAGCGGACCGATGCCGGGCATGCTCTCGATCACTTCGGCGAGGTCGTGCTCGCGAAACCGGGCCGCAATGATCTTGTCGATCTCGGTGAGCTGCTCGTTGAGGCCCATCACCTCCTTCGCCAGGGTGTGGATCACCTGTGCGGTGATCTTCTCCCCGGGAAGCGCGGTCTGCTGCCTCTCAGCCGCATCGAGGGCCGCCTCGGCCAGGGCCTCGGCCCCGCGGACCTTGCGGGTTCTGAGCCAGGTTTCCAGTCGTTTGCGGCCGGCCCGACGCAGAGCGGCGGGTGTCTGGTATCCGGTCAGCAGGACCAGCGGGCCGACGTTACTCAGATCGAGCTCTCGTTCCAGGGCGGGAAAGATGCTGGTCAACTGGCCACGCAGGCGGTTGACCCGCCGGGTGCGGTCGGCGCAGATGTCTGCCCGGCGGCCAGTGAGGACGCGCAGTTCGACGGCGCGCTCGTCGTCGGGCCGCAGCGTGATCAGGTCCCGGCGCATACGGGCCTGGTCGGCGATGACGGTGGCGTCCTTGGCGTCGGTCTTGCCGGTGCCCCGGTAGCCGGCGGCGGCCCGGTTGACCGCGAGGCCGGGTATGTAGACGAGCTGCTGGCCGTGGCTGAGCAGGAGGCTGATCCACAGAGCTGCCATGCCATCGGCGACGTCGACCGCCCAGACCACGTCCTCATCGATGGCCATCACGTCGACGAGAAGGGCCAGGAGCTCCGGCTCGTCATTGAGCACCCGCCGCGACAGCAACCGTTTGCCATCGGCGTCGAGCACCACGCAATGGTGGTGCGTCTTGCCGATGTCCGCCCCCGCCCAGATCAGGGCCACCTGTTCCTCCGGTCGTTCGACATGTGCTGTTCGTCCGGACGACCTCGCCAGCGTGGTCCTACTCAGCGATGCACCCGAGAGGCTCGCAGCTCCTAATCAGCGGCCGAGTCGTCGTGAGACGCCGGGCGGCCAGGTGAGCTGAACCATCTGGTGCAACCGGCTGAAAGCCATACCCGGCGTCTCTGGATCTCTGGACCTTACGACGGCCCTTCCGACCCACCAACAACGTAGGACCGGCTGAGGAGTTCGGGCGAAGGGCCGCGGGGGCGGTCGGCGCCTGTTGTCGTCGGCCGTTGTCAGTGGTGACTCCTACGCTGTGCCTCATGACAGCTGCCACGCCCGCTGAGCCCGTGACGCCGAAGCCCGTGACCACCCTGTCCGCCGACGACGCCCGGCGCATGGCCCTGCGCGCACAGGGCTTCCTCGGCGCGCCGGACCGCCGCGCGGGCGTGCGCGGCCTCCTGCGACGGCTGGGCGCGGTCCAGCTCGACACGATCTCGGTCCTGGCCCGCTCCCACGAGCTGATCCCGTACGCCCGGCTCGGCGCCGTCGGCCGCCCCGCCGTCGAGTCCGCCTACTGGTCGGGCGGGCACAGCTTCGAGTACTGGTCGCACGCCGCCTGCATCCTGCCGGTCGAGGAGTGGCCGCACTTCGCCTTCCGGCGCCGGGCGATGCGCGCCAAGGGATACCGCTGGCATCTGATGGAGGACCGCGAGGGCTCCTGCGCCGCCGTACTGGACCGGCTGAAGGCCGACGGCCCGCTGACCACCTCCGACCTGGGCGGCGGCCGCAAGGGCGGCGAGTGGTGGGACTGGTCCGAGACCAAGATCGCGGTGGAGTGGCTGCTGGACACCGGCGAGGTGGTGTGCACGGAGCGCCGCGGCTGGAAGCGGGTGTACGACCTCGCCGAGCGGGCCGTCCCGGATCACCTGCTGCACGACGCCCTGGACGACGAGGAGTGCATACGCCGCCTGGTCGCCCAGGCCGGGGCCGCGATGGGCGTGGCCACCCGCGCGGACCTCGCCGACTACCACCGCCTCAGGAACGATCAGGTGGACGCCGTCATCGAAGCCTCGGGCCTGGTCCCGGTGGAGGTCGAGGGCTGGGGCCGCCGCGCCTGGGCGGACCCCGCCGCCCTGGAGGACACCCCGCGCGGCCGGCACCGTACGACCCTGCTGTCGCCCTTCGACTCCCTCATCTGGGACCGGCCGCGTACGGCCCGGATCTTCGACTTCACCCACCGCCTGGAGGCATACGTCCCCCGCGCCAAGCGGATACACGGCTATTTCGCGATGCCCCTGCTGACCGGCGGCCGGCTCGCCGGGCGGGTGGACCCGGCCCGCGAGGGCAGCACCCTCGTCGCCCGCCAGGTGTCGATGCGCGACGCCAAGGCCGTACAGCCGATGGCCCGGGCCCTGACGGAGGCCGCCCAGTGGGTCGGCTGCGATTCCGTACGGATCGAGCGCTGCGATGACGCCGCGCTGAGGGCGGGGTTGGTTGCGGAGTTGGGGTGAGGGAGGGGGTGGGAGCGAGAGGGGGTTAGCCGGAGCGGACTGGGGCGTGGGCTTGGGCCTGGTCCCGGGCTTGGGCCTGGTCCCGGGCTTGGGCCTGGGCGTGGGCTTGGGCTTGGGCTTGGGCTTGGGCTTGGGCTTCCGAGGCTGCGAGGGCGCGAGTCAGGGCCACGCCGGGGCTACGGGGCCGACGGCCCTCCGTCGCGGTGGCAGGGGCTGCGGCCGGTGACCCCGGCGGGGCGGGCTCGCGGCTCGGGCTGCGCTCTGCCGACCCCTGGAACAACGCTCCCCGTAACAGCACCCGTGCCGCTCAGCGGATCTCCAGGATCTTCTCCCGCATCGCGTACACGACCGCTTCCATCCGGGAGTGCAGCTGGAGCTTCTCCAGGATGTTCCGTACGTGGTTCTTGACGGTGTTCTCGGAGATGAACAGTTCCTTGGCGATGTCGCGGTTGTTCATGCCCGTGGCGACCAGCTTGAGGACCTCCAGCTCCCGGTCGGTGAGCCGGGGCGCCGGCACGAGGCGGCGCTCGTCCGTCCGCTGGATCATCGACTTGAACTCGGTCAGCAGCTTGGACGCCATGGACGGACTGATCTGGGACTGGCCGTCGGCCACCGCGCGGATCGCCGTCGCCACCTCGTCCGTGGAGATCTCCTTGAGGAGGTAGCCGGTGGCCCCGGCCTTGATCGCGTCGTAGAGGTCCGCCTCCTCGTCGCTGATCGTCAGCATGATGATCTTCGCACTGGGGGCCACCTCCTTGATGGAGGTGCACGCCTCGATGCCGCCGCGCCGGGGCATCCGTACGTCCATCAGGACGATGTCGGGCAGCAGATCGGCCGCCTTGTCCACCGCCTCGGCACCGTCCCCGGCCTCGCCGATGACCTGGATGTCCTCTTCGTGGGCGAGCACGATCTCCAGGCCCCTGCGGAAGAGCGCGTGGTCGTCGACGACCAGGACCCTGATCGGCTCCCGGCGCGACACGCCCGCGTCCATGCCGGAATCGTCACCGACGCCGACTCCGTCGTCGTCCGCTCCGCCGTGCACGGGCCCGAAGCTGTCCCCCATCGTTCCTCCCCGTCAACTACTCGGCCGGTGAAGGCCAGAGTTTGGATATAAGGCTGGTTGACTACAGCCCCCTGCGGCCAGCCCGAACAACGCCATACAACCGTCTCCCCGGCATGTCGCCATTTCGCGCCCACAAGCTCCCTGGCTGGCACAAACACTATACGGCCTCAACTCCTGCCCCCCGCAGGCGCAATGGTGCCCCCGGGCGTACGCCGGGGGCACCACTTCAGCGGTCGTCAGCCGCCGAGCGCCCCACCGGCGCCACCGGGCTCCTCTCCCCCGAAAGAGTCAGGGTTCAGGTGGATGACGCCGTAGTCGTAGGCGTGCCGCCGGTAGACGACACTCGGCTGCTTGTTCTCGGCGTCGACGAAGAGGTAGAAGTCGTGTCCGACCAACTCCATCTCGTAGAGCGCCTGGTTGAGGGTCATCGGCGCCGCGGCGTGGGTCTTCTCGCGGACGACCAGGGGCCCTTCCCCCTGCACCTCCAGCGATCCCATCTTCGTCGTCGGCACCTGCTCCTGCGGCTCGCCGTCCACGGTGAGGTGACCGGTCTCGTCCAGCTTCGCCGCGTCCGGGACGCTCACCGCGACATCACTCGCCGGGATGCGCCCGTTGCCGCGCCGCGAGTGGCGCTTGTCGTGCTGCTTGCGCAGCCGCGCTTCCAGCTTGGCCGTGGCCAGGTCGAGCGCGGCGTAGGGGTCGGCGGCGGCCGCCTCGGCCCGTACCACCGGGCCTCGGGAGCGGAGGGTGATCTCCACTCGGTCGGAACGGTCGGCCTGCCGGGGGTTGGGCTCCTTGGACACCTCGACGTCCAGGCTGATCACCTTGCCGTCGAGCTTCTGGACCTTGTCCAGCTTCAGCTTCTCGGCCACGTGCTTGCGGAACCGCTCGGGCACCTCGGTCTTGCGGCCCTTGACGACGATGTCCACGCAGAACTCCGTTCCCGGATCGCCCCGCTCGCTGCGCGGAGCGATTCCTTCTTGCACCAGGCTCCGGTGAGTGCCGAAGCCTCGGACTTGGCGACTTTCACCTCCTCCTCCCCCGTCGACAGGGTCCCCATTCCCGTGATTTCAGGGTCCCCGCAAAAGCCCACAACCGCACCTATCCCGGCATCCAAGGCAAAGCGTCAGCCAAGTCCTCACAACCGAACATAGCTCTCCCGGCCGGGTGACGGCACCCCCTGGCCGGCACTAGCTCCGTTTGGATGCCTTTTCGTCCCCGTTACCTGCAACGATGAATTTTCACGGTCAGTTCCAGTTGATTTCGAAAGCACCCCGCGGCGCCGCCACCACGCCCGCTCCCACCACCCTCCCCCCGGCCGCCCGGACCGCCCGCGCCGCCTCCGCCAGCGAGGCCCCGGTGGTCATCAGATCGTCCACCAGTACCACCGGGGCCCCCGCCAGCAGCCTTCCCGCCCCGGGAGCGACTGTCAGGGCTCCGGAGAGGTTGGCCAGGCGTTGACGGGCGCTGAGACCCGCCTGATCAGCCACCGTACGCCGCTGCCGCAGCACCGTGAGTACCCGAACGGGCACCCCTCCACGCCGAAGGTCCCGAGCCGCCGCCAGCGCGATCCGCCGCACCGGATCATGACCCCGCCCCGCCACCGCCCGACGCGCCGAGGGCACGGGGATGAGCAGGAGGGGGGTGGTGGGGTCTGCGCGTGGAGGGCGGTGGGGGCGAGGGTGCGGCGAACGCGCGACGACGGGGCGCCGGACAGGGCCGAGGGGCTCAGTCCCGGAGCCCGGAAAACCGGGGAGGTCAGGGCCCGGAAAACCGGCGAGGTCAGGGACTTCCCTGGTGGGGAGCGGGTACTCGCCCCCTGAAGGCACCGGATCGTCAGGATCGTACGGATCAAGAGCGGCAGAAGGGAGAGGGGGCGCAGAGGGGACAGGAGTGCCGGAAGGGCCGGAGGCGCCACCGGGGGGCGTGGTCGCGTGATCACGTCCGGGCGGCCGCGGGGCCGCTGGGAGAGAGCGCAGACGTTCAGGTGCGGAGTCCGCGGAGCCGGTGGAGCCGGTGGAGCCGGTGGAGCCGGTGGAGCCGGTGGAGCCGGTGGAGCCGGTGGAGGCGGTGGAGCCCACGGAACCGTTGGAGCCCGTAGAGCGCGATGGATCGCCAAGCGAGGGCGTGGACGAGGGCGAGGCACCGCCCGCAGGCTCCACGTACCCGGTGGAGCACGGCACACCATCAGGCGCGCGCGGCAGCTCAACTTCATACCCTGCCTCCGCCCCAGCAGCCGCCCCCGCATCCCCAACATCCGAACCCAAACGCCCCGAGCCAGGACTCGCCCGTACAGAACTCGTAACACCAACGCCCCGACCCGCACGACTGGAGCCCTCACCCACCCCCGCAGAGCGTTCTCCCGCCCGGGCAGGGCGCACGCCTACCCCGGCAGAACGCGGACCGCCAACCGCCGGACGCAGACGTAACGCCCCCGAACTTCCCGCTCCAGCAGCGCCGGGCTCACCGCCGTACAGACAAAGCGGACCACCCCGGCCCCACAGCCCGCGCACAGCCCCCGCCAACGCCAGCCCCAACGGACCCGCCAACCGCAGCGCGCCCCGCTCCTTGTGCGCGAGCAGCACCGCCCGCACCTCATCGGCGTACGGCGCGGCAGCCCAGGTAGGCGGAAGGCCAGGCGGGGCAGGCCGCGGCCGCACCCTCCGCGGGCCCTGGCGGCCTCCGCGGCCTCCGCGGCCCCCGCGGCCTCCGCGGCCCCCGTGTCCTTGGGGGCCTCCCCCGCCCCCGCCCCCACTCCCCCTCGCCCCCCGGATCAACGTCTCGTGGCACTCCTCGCACAGTTCCGTACGAGGGCGACCGCATCCGGCGCAGTCCACCGGTAGTACCAGACCGGTGATTTCCCGCCATACGCCCCGCATGGATCTACTGTCCCGCGGGACGGGGGTGGGCACCACCCCCTGTGGATAACTCGGGTGACGGGTTGCGGCAGCCGCAGCCGGCCCGCCCAGACCGCCCTTCCGACAAACGACGAGGACGGCAGGCGGCGGGCGGCAGACAGCAGACGAGCGACAGCAGGCGGCTGAGGTCACTCAGCCCAGCAGCCGAAGGCAGTCAGCCCGTCGGCCGACAACAGAGACGCGCCCCACCCAACCCGCGCCCCCTTCCCTCCCCCTCGCCGCTTCCCCCTACCCGCTACCCGCTACCCGGGATAAACCGGCGCCTTCCCATCCTTCGCCACCGTCTTCCAGTTGGCGTCCTGCGGCAGCCGCACTATCCCCTCGGCCCCGTCCGCGATCAGCGGCCGCGTCTCGTCCTCCGACGCCGTCACCGCCTTGACCCCGTTGACCCCGGGCAACGTCTGCGCGCTCGACGCCGAGCCGTCCGTCTCCATGTACTGCATCTGCTGCACCCCGCCGGACTGCCTGCCGACGACCACGAGGCGACTGCCGCCCGCCCAGGACGCCGCCACCACGTCCTCCAACTGCGGCGCGATGGGACGCAGTTCCTCCACCGACAGCACCGGCCGCTGCGCCGTCCCGCCCCGTTCGACCCGGCCGAGCTGCAGCGTCGTACGTCCCTTGTCCTCCACCAGCACCGCGATCCGGATGCCGTCGGACGCCACCTTGATCGACTTGATCCGCCGGTCGCCGAGGCCCGGCACCGTCACCACGTCCGGCGTGCCCTTGCCCTCCCGCAGGCGCAGCAGCCGCGAACCCTTGTCGCTGCGGTCCGCTATCCACAGATCGCCCAGGCCGTCCCAACTGGGCGCCGAGAATCCGTTCTTGGCCGTGCTGTGCAGCAGCGCCGGGCCGCGCTCCGTGCCGTACTCCAGCGGTGCCACGTACAGCGACCGGCCGTCGTCCGAGACGCCCGCCGCGGTGTCCTCGCCGCGCGCGATCGCGATCGAGCTCAGCGGGGTCTTGCCGCTGCCGAACGGTCCCGGGACCGGCCGCGGCTCCGTGGTCGTGTCCGGCATGCTGACCACCTTCTGGTCAGCGGCGATGAAGTACTCCTGGGCCGGCTGCCCGACGTGCTTGCGCGGCGCGAACTCGCTGTTGGCGCGGTCCTGCGACAGGACGCACAGCCGGTTGCCGCCCTCGTCCTGCAGCTCCACCTCACTGATCTTCGATGCCCGGGTGATGTCCTGGACGGTGAAGAACAGCTGGGCCGCCATCCGCCGGCACTGCCCCGGCCCGGCGGTCGCCGCGCGCTTGCTCAGCTTCACCCGCAGCGCGTTGGAGTCGTCGAGGGCCAGACCGCTGCTCCTGAGCCCGGTGCCGGTCGGGAACGCCGAGGCGGTGACCTGGTTCAGCCAGTTCGTGGGCCCCTCCAGCAGCGCGGTCACGCTGGCGGTGACCGGATCTATCCGCTGCCGCAGGTAGACGGGGTCCGCGACCAGCACATTCCGGCCCCCCTTCGCCGACTGCGCCTCGGTCTTGTAGTCGGCGAAGTAGTACTTGTTGACGGAACGGTAGATCCGCTGGAAGTCGGACTGCCCGAGCACCAGCCCGTTGGGCAGCCGGTCGATGCGCCACTGCCCGTCCTCCTTGGTCAGGTGGAGGGTCTGCTTGTACGCCTGCTCCTCCGGCGTGTAGGCGTGGTTGCGGTCGACGGTGGCGACCTGGCTGCCGGACAGCGTGACCGTGTAGCCGTTCGGGTCCTCGCGGTTGGCCTGCCCCACGGGGTCGGCCTTCGGGCGCTGCTGGAGCACCTTCGTCGCCGAGAACGGCTGCCACGACTGCTTCGTCGACTTGGCCAGGTACTGGACGGCCGTACTGAAGTCCACCTCGTCGCTCGTCGTCGCGTCGAGGAAGCCGCTGACGATCTCCGTCGGCTGCGCCCCGTCCTGCGGCGGCACACCGTAGACCCGCACCTGCGAGTCCGCCTCCGCCCGCGGCGACTGGTCGACCGCCTGCATGTCCCCGCTGTCCGGCATCGACGCGCACCCGGCCAGCAGCAACGCGCCGCACCCGAGCACCGCGCCCGTACGTACGGCCCGGCCACGCCCGGCCGTACGCGCCCGCGCGCCACCACCGGCGCGCGTCTCGGCCCTCGCGCCGGCACGCACCTCCCCACGCCCCGCAGCGCGCGTTTCAGAGCCCGTCCCGGCGCCCACTTCAGCACCCGCCTCGACGCCCTCAGCACCCGTTTCAGCGCCCACGAACCTCGTCCTCCCGCTCCGCGCCCTCTCTGCCCCCGTCCTCCCGGCCCGAGCAGCGCCCGGCCCCGTCGCCCGCCACGCCGTCGCCGCCCCCGTCGTGGCCGCGCGCCGCTCCCTCACGTACACCGCTCTGACCTGCACCGTTGCGCCCCGAGCCGTCCCCTGCCGCCCCCACACCGTCCATACGGGCATGGGTACGGGAGTCCGTACGGCCTTCTCCAGGGCCCTCCGCGCTAGCGCCCGTTCCGGCCTCCAACCGCCCGAGCGCCCCAGCCCCCGCCCCCGTCTCAGCCCCCGCCTCCGACGACCACTGCCCAGGAGTACGTGCCGAAGTGCGCGCCGACGCCCGCGCCGCGGAGTACGGCTCCAGCGGCCACGGTTCCGCCAGCCGCTGCTGCTCCGGAATGGCGGCCGCCGTCCGCACCGCCGCCGCGCCGCGCGGCAGCTCCGATCCGGCCGCCTCCCGGTTACGTCGGGAGTCCTCCGGTTCGAGCGGTATCGGCGAGCCGCGCAGCGGCTCTCCCGCCGTACGGGGCAGCGTCAGCCGGAACTGCGATCCGCCGCCCGGCTCGCCCCACGCCTGCAGCCAGCCGCCGTGCAGCCGCGCGTCCTCGACCGCGATCGACAGGCCCAGCCCCGTACCGCCGGTCGTACGGGCCCGGGCCGGGTCCGCGCGCCAGAAGCGGTTGAAGACCCGGGCCGCCTCGCCCGGCTTCAGGCCCACGCCGTAGTCGCGCACCGCGACGGCCACCGCGCCGCCGTTCCTGCCGCCGGCCGCAGCCAGCCGCACCACGACGTCCCGGCCCTCGCCGTGCTCCACCGCGTTGACGACGAGGTTGCGCAGCACCCGCTCCACCCGGCGGGCGTCCGCCTCCGCGATCACCGGCTGGTCGGCGCCGCGCACCACGATCCGGCTGCCCTTGCGCTCGGCCAGCGGCTCGGCGCCCTCGATGACGCGGTTCACCACGTTCCGCAGGTCGATCGCCTCGGCCTCCAGGGCGGCCGCCCCCGCGTCGAAGCGGCTGATCTCCAGCAGCTCGGCTAGCAGCGACTCGAAGCGGTCGAGCTGCCCGCGCAGCAGTTCGGCGGAGCGCGCCGTCACCGGGTCGAAGTCCTCGCGCGCGTCGTGGATGACGTCGGCGGCCATCCGTACGGTCGTCAGCGGTGTCCGCAGCTCGTGCGACACGTCGGAGACGAACCGCCGCTGCATCCGGGACAGCTCCTCCAGCTGCTGGATCTTGACCTGGAGGTTCTGCGCCATCTTGTTGAAGGACTCGCCGAGGCGGGCGATGTCGTCCTCGCCGGTGACCTTCATCCGTTCCTGGAGGAGCCCGGCGGCCAGCCGCTCGGAGATGCCCGCCGCCATCCGTACGGGCGTGACGACCTGCCGCACCACGAGCCAGGCGATCGCGCCGAGCAGCACCACGACGAACACCCCGGCCGTCGCCAGAGTCCCCTTCACCAGGCTCAGCGACTTCTCCTCCTGGCTGAACGGGAAGAGGTAGTAGAGCTGGTACGGGTTGCTGTTGACGTCGTTGAGGCGCTTGCCGATGATGATCGCCGGCTCGCCCTCCTCCGACCCGACCCGCTTGATCTGCGTGGACTGGCGGAAGGTGCCGGTCTTGGTGTCCAGCATCCGGCGCATCTCCGCGGGCACGCTGCGCTCCGGGTCGACGTCCCCGGAGGCGCGGGGGCCGCGGGTGTCGGGGTTGGTGTCCCCGAACGGCTCCTCCACGGCCGATCCCGAACTGAGCGCCACCACGGAGAAGACGCCCTGCCCGCCACTGGCGAGCTGCTCGACCAGGCTGGTCAGCCAGGTCGCGGAGTCCTGCGAACTGCGGCTGCCGGAACGTACGGGGTCGTCGCCGCGGCTGTCGGTGGTGCCGTCGGCCAGTTTCTGCGCCACGGCGAACCCGCCGGCCGCCTGGCTCTGCGCGGCCTGCCGCTTGGCCTCCAGCAGCCCGTTACGGACCTGGCCGATGACGACGACGCCGAGCAGCAGCACCACACCCAGCGACATCAGCAGGGTCGTGGCGACCACGCGGAGCTGGATGTTGCGGCGCCACAGGCGCAGCGCGGGCAGCAGCGGGCGGCGTACCCAGCGGCCGAAGAGCCGCAGCATCGGGTGGACCGGGCCGGACGTGGCCCCGTCGGGCAGCAGCCGCGCGGGCATCCCCCGGAGCCGGTCACCCGGCCGCTCCGTGCGCCCCGTACGGGCAGCGGAACGCGTCGTCTCGCCCGCCGGGCGCTCGGCGGGCCGCGCATCGCGCGTACCGCTCGCGTCCCGCGCGGTCTCCGGACCCTGGCCGGCGCCTTCGGGGCCGCCGTCCTGCTCGCTCACCCGCTGATCGGGCACCCGGCCGTTGGCCCGCCTGGCCAGTCGACCAAACAACCGACCAGAAAAGGACATTTCACTCGCCGGGCGGACGGTCCGTCCCCGCGCTTCCTCCGGGGCCGAACCGTCCCGGGTCATGTCAGTTGGGCCCGGCCTTGTAGCCGACGCCACGCACGGTCACCACGATCTCCGGGCGCTCCGGGTCCTTCTCGACCTTGGAGCGCAGCCGCTGTACGTGCACGTTGACCAGGCGGGTGTCGGCGGCGTGCCGGTAGCCCCAGACCTGCTCCAGCAGCACCTCGCGCGTGAACACCTGCCACGGCTTGCGGGCCAGTGCCACCAGCAGGTCGAACTCCAGCGGCGTCAGCGCTATCGACTGGCCGCTGCGCTTGACCGAGTGCCCGGCCACATCGATGACCAGATCACCGATGGCCAGCTGCTCGGGCGCCGGCTCCTCCGAGCGGCGCAGCCGTGCGCGGATGCGGGCCACCAGCTCCTTGGGCTTGAACGGCTTGACGATGTAGTCGTCCGCCCCCGACTCCAGGCCGACCACCACGTCGACCGTGTCACTCTTCGCGGTCAGCATGACGATCGGCACACCGGACTCGGCCCGGATGAGCCGGCACACCTCTATGCCGTCCCTCCCGGGCAGCATGAGGTCGAGCAGCACGAGGTCCGGCTTGGTCTCCCGGAAGGCGGCGAGCGCCTTGTCCCCGTCCGAGACGAACGACGGTTCAAAGCCTTCGCCGCGCAGCACGATGCCGAGCATCTCTGCCAGTGCGGTGTCGTCGTCGACGACCAGGACGCGTCCCTTCATTCGGCCATCATCCCATTACCTGATCGTGACTTACCCAATCGTGATGTGGAACACAGCTCCGCGAGGCCACCCGGAGTGACCGGCGAGACCACTCCGGCCTCGGTGACGATGGCCGTGACCAGCTCGGCCGGCGTCACGTCGAAGGCCGGGTTGTAGGCCAGCGCGCCCAGCGGAGCCACCGGAATGCCGGTCCCGGCCTCCGCCCCGGCGCCGGGCACGAACGGCGCCGCGATTTCCGTCACCTCGTGCCCAGGACGCTGCTCCACCTCTATGAGCGCGCCGTCCGCCGTGTCCAGATCGACCGTGCTGGTCGGCGCCACCACTATGAACGGCACGTGGTGGTAGCGGGCCAGCACGGCCAGCGGATAGCTGCCCACCTTGTTGGCCACCGCGCCGTCGGCCGTGATCCGGTCCGCGCCGATCAGTACGGCGTCCACCTCGCCCGCCGCGAAGAGCGACCCGGCCGCCCCGTCCGCGAGCAGCGTGTACGTCATGCCCGTACGCGCCGCCTCGTACGCGGTCAGCCGCGCTCCCTGCAGCAGCGGCCGCGTCTCGTCGACCCACAGCCGCCGCAGCTCGCCGGCCCGGTGCGCCGCCAGCGCCACCGCCAGGGCGGTCCCCTCACCGCCGGAGACCAGCGCGCCGGTGTTGCAGTGGGTGAGTATGCGGTGCCCGCCGCCGGGCGCCAGCTCGCCCAGCAGCGCCAGCCCGTGTGCGGCCATCCGGGTGCTGGCCTCGGCGTCCTCGGCATGGACCGCGCGCGCCTCGGCCAGCGCCGCGGCGGCGGCCCGCTCGCGGTCCGCCCCGCTCCCGACCGCGTCGCGGTACGCGTCGGCGGCCCTGCGCACGCCGTATCCGAGGTTGACCGCGGTCGGGCGGGCATGTGCCAGGGTGTCGGCCGCGTCGGCGACGTCGAAGCCCCGCGCGGCGGCCAGCGCGACTCCGTACGCCCCGGCGATGCCCAGCAGCGGAGCGCCGCGCACAGCCAGCGTCCGGATCGCCTGCACCAGCGCCGGAACATCCGTACACACCAGCTCGACTTCTTCGGACGGCAGCCGTGTCTGATCGAGGAGAACCAGAACGGGCCCCTCGGGAAGCTCCTCCCAACGCAGCGACGGAACCACGGGAGCGTCGGCGCCCGCCTCGGACTTCTCGTAGCGATCGGCCATCCGCCCAGTCTGCCGCCGACAACGGGCGGAGCAGAAGGGCTCCCCCGCACAAGAGCGCTCCCCCGGACAAGGGCCCGGGGACGCGGGCCCGTGCGCCATGACACGATGACAGGCACTGCGGACGCCGGACCCCGGCCATTCGAACGGGCCGGAAGCATGAAGGAGCGACGATGAACAACTCTCCGGGCTGGGCCTCGCCCGGATCCTCCCCTTCCGACGAGCCGGACCGCACCTCGCAGGGCTCGCCCGACGCCGCGGGTCCCACCGGCTCGGACGCTCCGGCCGGCGCTGCCGGCCCCGCGGAGCCCACGGGCCCGGCCGACACCGCTCCGTCCGGCGACTCCACGGTCCCCCCGCAGTGGTCCAAGGAGCAGCCTCCCGCCGGGCAGTGGTCCGCGCCCACCGGCGGCCCCGGCCGCGGCGGGCAGAGCGGACCCGGCCCGCAGGGCGGCCCCGGCGGCCAAGGCGGCTGGGGCGGTCAGCAGCCCGGCTGGGGCGGACAGCCTCAGTGGGGAGGGCGACCTGGCTGGGGTGCCCCCTGGGCGCCGCCGCCCGCCGCCAAGCCCGGCGTGATCCCGCTCCGTCCGCTCGGCGTCGGCGAGATCCTCGACGGCGCGGTCTCCACCATGCGCGCCCACTGGCGCACCGTCCTCGGGATCTCCCTGGTCGTGGCGGTCGTCTCGCAGGCCGCGAACACGATCGTCACCGGGCTCTGGTTCCGCAGCGCCGGTGACTTCTCCGCGCTGGAGAACAACCCCGACGCCACCCTGAGCGAAGCGATGGACGCGGTCGGCACCTCCCTCGCGGGCAGTGCCCTCACCTCGCTCATCGGCCTGCTGAGCACGATCGTCATCACCGCGCTGCTCACCATCGTCGTCAGCCGGGCCGTCCTGGGGCGCTCCGTGACGGCCGGCGAGGCCTGGCGGGACGCCCGGGGCCGGCTGCCGCGAATGCTCGGCCTGCTGCTCCTGCTGCCCCTCATCATCTCGGTCGTCATCGGTGTGGGCATGACGCCCGGCATCATCGTCGCGGCCGTCGGCCCGGTCGGCCCCGGCGTGCTGCTCGCCCTGCTCGGCGGCGTGGGCGCGGGCGTCGTGGGCATCTGGCTGTGGGTCCGCTTCAGCCTCGCGGCCCCGGCGCTGATGCTGGAGAAGCAGGGCGTCATCGCCTCCATGCGGCGCTCCGTCAAGCTGGTGCGGGGCTCGTGGTGGCGGGTCCTGGGCGTCCAGCTGCTCACGTACGTGCTGATCGCCGTCGTGCAGATGATCGTCCAGATACCGGCCACCATCATCGCCGTCCTGCTCGGCGGCCAGGGCTTCACGGCCTGGACCAACGGTGAAGGCAGCACCAGCTGGACGTTCCTGATCGTGCTGGCCGTCGGCGCCGTGATCACGTCCACGGTCACGTACCCCATCAGCGCGGGCGTCACGGCGCTCCTCTACATGGACCAGCGCATCCGCCGTGAGGCGCTCGACCTCGAACTCGCCCGCGCAGCCGGTCTGCCCGGCTACGGCGCGGACACCCCCGGCCCGCAGTCTCCCGGTACGCAGGCTCCCGGTACGCACGGCCCGGGGCCCGACAGCGCCGGTCAGGGCCCGGCCGGCAGCACGCCGGGAAGCTGATGCGGTGACGGGGGCGGGGAGGACTGCCGTGCTCGCGCATCTGGTGCGGGGCTCCGGCGAAGACGGGCCGGTGCAGATCCCGCGCGTGCCCGCCCGTGAGGCGGCCGAACGGGAACTGTCCGATCCGCGGTACCACCAGAACGACCCGAACCTGCTCCAGCGTGCCCTGAACTGGTTCTGGGAGCGCATCGGTGATCTCTTCGATGCCGCTGCCGGAGCCACCCCGGGCGGCTGGACCGGGCTCCTGGCCATCGTCCTCGTCGTGCTGCTGCTCGCCGTCGCCCTCCGGCTCCGGCTGGGCGCCCTGCGCCGCACCCCCACCTCGGGGGGCGGCGCGCTCTTCGGGGACCGCCCCCGCACGGCCGCGGAACACCGCGCCGCCGCCGAACGGCACGCGGCCGACCACCGCTGGACGGAGGCCGTCCAGGAGCGGATGCGGGCCATCGTCCTCGCCCTGGAGGAACGCTCGCTGCTCACTCCGGGCCCGGGCCGGACCGCCGACGAAGCCGCCTCGGAAGCGGGCCGGGTCATGCCCGCCCACTCCGATCGTCTGCGCGCCGCTGCCCGCACGTTCGACGACGTCACGTACGGCGGCCGTCCGGGCACCGAACAGGAATACGCCCTCCTGAGCACCCTCGACACCGAGCTCCGGCACAGCAAGCCCCAACTGGCCACCGCTCTCCGCCGGAGCGGCACATGAGCGCCCCCACGACCGGCACCACTTCGCTCGCACCGTCCACGCGCCGCCTGTGGACCCGCTCGCGCGGTCTGCTCGCCGGTCTTCTCGTCCTCCTCCTGAGCGGCATCGGTCTGGCGGTCCTGCGCTCCGGGGACCAGCACGGACATCTCGACCCGCGGTCGGTGGACCGCCACGGCAGCGGCGCGGTCGCCGCGCTCCTCGCCGAACACGGCGTCGACACCCGCGTCGTGACCACCACGGAGGAGGCCGCCGCCGCGGCCGGCCCGGACACCACCGTGCTGGTCGCCGACCCCGAGCTGCTGACCAGCCGCCAGCTGGGCACACTCCGCCAGGCCACCGGACGCACGGCCGGACGCACCGTCCTGCTCACTCCGGGCCAGCCTGCCCTGGACGTCTTCGCCCCCGGGACCGAGGCGGAGGCACCCGGCGACGTGCAGCCGCTGTCCCCGGACTGCGCCCTGCCCGCCGCCCGGACCGCGGGCGACGCCGAACTCGGCGGGGCGCGCTACTCGACATCCGTCCGCGCCGCCGACCGCTGCTACCCCAGCGACGGCAAGGCCACCCTGCTCCGCCTGCCCTCCACAGCCGGCGGCGACACCGTCGTCCTCGGTGCCCCGGACATCCTCTACAACCACCGCCTCGCCGAACGCGGCAACGCCTCGCTCGCCCTGCAACTGCTCGGTTCGCACAAGCATCTGGTCTGGTACCTCCCTTCCGTCAGCGACCCTTCATCCACGCAGGACGGCCGGCGCAGCTTCTTCGACCTCATCCCCTCCGGCTGGCGGTGGGCACTGCTCCAGCTCCTCATCGCCGCCGCACTCACGGGCTTCTGGCGGGCCCGCCGGCTGGGACCGCTCGTCCCCGAGCGCCTGCCCGTCACCGTCCCCGCCGCCGAGACGACGGAGGGACACGCCCGCCTCTACCAGCAGGCGGGCGCCCGTGACCGGGCCGCCGACGTCCTGCGGGCCGCCACCCGCACCCGGCTGGCACCGCTCACCGGCGTGCCTCCCACGCACGCCCACACCCCCGACATCCTTCTCCCGGCAGTCTCCGCACGGCTGCCCGCCGACGCGGAAACCGGCACCGCCCTGCGCACCCTGCTGTTCGGGCCACCGCCCGCCGACGACAAGGCCCTGGTCGCCCTGGCCGACCAGCTCGACAACCTGGAACGTTCGATCATGTCCCCAGAGAGGCACGCCCCCCGTGAGCACCCCGACAGCTGACAGCGCCCGAGCCTCGCTGGAGGCCGTACGCACCGAAATCGCCAAGGCCGTCGTAGGCCAGGACCCGGCCGTCACCGGCCTGGTCGTCGCGCTGCTCTGCCGCGGGCACGTCCTGCTGGAAGGCGTACCCGGCGTCGCCAAGACCCTGCTCGTCCGCGCGCTCTCGGCGACCCTGGAACTCGACACCAAGCGCGTTCAGTTCACCCCCGATCTGATGCCGAGCGATGTCACCGGCTCGCTCGTCTACGACTCGCGCAGCTCACAGTTCTCCTTCCAGCCCGGCCCGGTCTTCACCAACCTGCTGCTCGCCGACGAGATCAACCGCACCCCGCCCAAGACCCAGGCGTCCCTGCTCGAAGCCATGGAGGAACGCCAGGTCACGGTCGACGGAACGGCCCGTCCCCTCCCCGAGCCCTTCCTCGTCGCCGCCACGCAGAACCCCGTCGAGTACGAAGGCACCTATCCGCTGCCCGAGGCCCAACTCGACCGGTTCCTGCTGAAGCTGACGGTGCCGCTGCCCGCCCGCCAGGACGAGGTCGACATCCTGACCCGGCACGCCCAGGGCTTCAGCCCCCGCGACCTCGACGCGGCCGGTCTGCGTCCCGTCGCAGGCCCCGCCGATCTCGAAGCCGCCCGGAACGCGGTGGCCAAGACCGCCGTATCTCCCGAGGTCACCGGTTACATCGTCGATATCTGCCGTGCCACGCGCGAATCCCCCTCGCTCTCCCTCGGCGTCTCACCCCGAGGCGCCACCGCCCTGCTCTCCACCTCCCGGGCCTGGGCCTGGCTCACCGGCCGCGACTACGTCATCCCCGACGACGTGAAAGCCCTGGCCCTGCCCACGCTCCGGCACCGCGTCCAGCTCCGCCCGGAAGCCGAGATGGAAGGAGTCACCGCCGACTCCGTCATCAACTCCGTCCTCGCCCACCTTCCCGTCCCCCGCTGAGACCGAGCCGTGGCCCTGACCGGACGCACCGCCCTCATCTCCGCCCTCGGAGCCCTCTTCGTCGGCCTGCTCCTGCCGAGCTGGACCGGCATCCTCACCGTCCAACTCGTCCTGCTGCTAGCAATTTTGTGCGACCTCGCACTCGCTGCGCCAGTGCGAACGCTCCAGTTCACCCGAACCGGTGAAACATCCGTTCGACTCGGCCAGGAAGCCCGGACGCACCTGACCGTCTCCAACCCGAGCCGACGCCCACTGCGCGCCCACCTCCGCGACGCCTGGCCCCCCAGCTCCTTCTCCCCCGGCACCGAAGCCGAGGCCTCCCGCCACCGACTTCACCTCCCCGGCGCCGAACTCCGCCGCATCACGACGACACTCCGCCCCACCCGCCGCGGCGACCACCACGCCGTACGCGTCACGGTCCGCTCCTACGGTCCCCTCGGCCTGGCCGCCCGCCAGGGCAGCCACCACATCCCGTGGACCGTCCGCGCCCTGCCCCCCTTCACCAGCCGCAAGCACCTGCCCGGAAAGCTGGCACGGCTGCGCGAACTCGACGGCCGTACCAGCATCCTGACCCGCGGCGAGGGCACCGAGTTCGACAGCATCCGCGACTACACGCCCGGCGACGACACCCGCTCCATCGACTGGCGGGCCACGGCCCGGCGCCAATCCGTGGCGGTACGCACCTGGCGCCCGGAACGCGACCGCCGCATCCTCCTGGCCCTCGAAACCGGCCGCACCTCGGCCGGCCGGGTCGGCGACACTCCGCGCCTGGACGCCTCCATGGACGCGGCTCTGCTGCTCGCCGCCCTCGCCTCCCGTGCCGGCGACCGCGTCGACCTGCTCGCGTACGACCGGCGGGTACGCGCCTCGGTCCAGGGCCGTGCGGCCGGAGACCTCCTGCCCGCACTGACCGAGGCCCTCGCGCCCCTCGAACCCGAACTCGTCGAAGCGGACGCCCGCGGTCTTGCCGCAGCCATCCACCGCAGCGCCCCGCGCCGCTCCCTGATCGTCCTGTTCACCGGCCTGGACACGGCCCCGGTGGAGGATGGGCTGCTGCCTGTCCTCCCCGGCCTCACCCAGCGCAACGAAGTCATCGTCGCCGCGGTCGCGGACCCTCGCATCGAGGAGATGGCCGCCGCCCGTCACGCGCCTCAGGCCGTGTACGCAGCGGCCGCCGCCGAACAGACTCGCGCGGCCCGCCGGCGCACCGCGGACCGCCTGCGCCGCCACGGCGTCACGGTCATCGACTCCACTCCGGCCCGCCTCGCCCCCGACCTGGCGGACGCCTACCTTTCCCTCAAGGCCAGCGGGCGACTGTAGGCACATTCGGCCGCCTGGCCGAGTGGGGCTTACGCGCTTGCCCTCCTATATTCAGCTGCCCTGAGTAGCCGGAGGTAGGGCGGAGGTAGGGCTGCTGTGGGTTGGCGGCCCCCAGCACAGCGCTGTGGAAGGTACTGGGGGGTGAAGGTACGTGGATGAAGGCCTTCAGCCTTCAGTAGCCAGCGCCACTCATGCCCTTAGTGCCGTCCCGGGAGCTTCGTAACGACTGGCGTCTGGGACCGCTGGGACCACACTGTCCGCGGACGCATCACGCCGTCACCACGGCTTCCTGAACGCAAGATGCCCCGCACCGTGTCGGTGCGGGGCATTGTTGTCCGCGGGCGATCACATGGAATCGCACGTCACATCTATCAGTGAACGCAAAAAAGCTCCGGTTCCCGAACCAGAAGGTTCGGGAACCGGAGCTGAAAAATTGTTCGGCGGCGTCCTACTCTCCCACAGGGTCCCCCC
>NZ_JBHWHY010000051.1:0-76197 GCF_042732265.1 Streptomyces sp. NPDC059788
GTCTCGGAGACGGTTCCACGAACGGCAGCGTCCTCTTCCTGATTGTGGAGGACTCCCGGGAGGTCCGGACCAGGAAGAACATCGGGCTCGTAGAACCACCACCGCACAACCCGCTACGACGTCGGGAAAACGAGCGGACGACCGGAGAGCATCACCGAGCGCGACAGCCTCGGTGGATGGAGTGAGACGCCCTTCCGCTCCCTGAGGCGTCCGACCCGGCTACGACGTACCGGCGAGCCTGCCCATCACTTCGTACGTCTGCTGCGGGGTCGGTGGGGCGACGGAAAGCGGTCCTTGCGCTGCTTGCGTGCTCAGTCCGTCGAGCAGGAAGGCGACTTGGCGCCGCCAGGCGTCGGGCACAGCGTCCGCGGCTGCGCGAGCGAGCAGGGCGCTGGTGCCGAAGAAGAGCAGGAGGTCCTCGCCGGTGAAGTCCGGGCGGATGGCACCGGCCAGCCGGGCCCGCTCGATGATCCGCACGGCGGCGTCCTGCGCCTGACCGCAGATGGTCATCAGGCACTCGGCGGCCGGAAAGCGTCCGCTGACGACGTCGGCGACCGCGGGGTCGGTGGCCTGCAGTTCACAGACCTTCTCGACGTAGTACGCGAACCCCGCCCAGGCCTCCTCGAAGGACAGGGCACGCTCGGCGGCTTCGCCGAGCCGGTCCGCGGCAAGGCCGACCACCACTTCGTCGATGAGCGCCTCGCGCGTACCGAAGAGGTTGTAGAGAGTGCCATGGCTGACACCGGCCCGGCGGGCGATTTCTTTGAGGGGCACCTTGAGGCCGCGCTCCTGGAACAGCTCGGCGGCGGCTACCCGCAGTTTCTCCGCGTTGCGTTGCGCGTCGGCCCGCATCAGCTCGTTCCTCCCGGCTCCGGCATTGCGTGCCTCCATGATCGCATTCCCCACGGAACTAACTTGACCCCATGGTCAACTCACATGCTACCGTCGGCGAAC
This sequence comes from Streptomyces sp. NPDC059788, assembly GCF_042732265.1. NCBI lineage: Bacteria > Bacillati > Actinomycetota > Actinomycetes > Kitasatosporales > Streptomycetaceae > Streptomyces > Streptomyces sp. NPDC059788. The sequence goes on from NZ_JBHWHY010000051.1 coordinate 955, forward strand.
AAGTTGACCCCTGGGTCAAGAACGTTGTCGTGGCAAGGAGCAGTCCCATGTCCAAGGTGATCGCTGTTTTCGGTGCCGGTACCGGTCTGGGCGTGTCCGTGGCCCGTCGCTTCGGGCGCGAAGGTTTCCGGGTCGCACTGGTGGCCCGCCGCAAGGACCGGCTGGACGCCCTCGTCGAGGTGCTCGCCGGTGAAGGCATCGAGGCGGTCGCGTTCCCCGCCGACCTTTCCAAGCCCGCCGAGGTGCCCGCTCTCGTCGAGACGATCCGTGACCGCTTCGGCCGGATCGATGTGGTCGAGTACGGGCCGATCAGCGGCGACCAGGGCTTCACCCCGGCCGCCGAGCTGGACGCGGCCACCCTGGAGGGCCTGACCCCGCTGCTGCTGTTCACCCCGGTCGAGGTGGTCCGGGCCATGCTGCCGGAGTGGACCGAGCGCGGGGATGGCGCCTTCCTGCTGGCTCAGGGCTACTCGGCGGCGCAGCCGATGCCCCACCTCAGCGGCCTGGGCCCGGTGATGTCCGCCACCCGTAACTATCTGTACTCCCTCAACGCCGAACTGGCCGACACGGGCATCTACGTCGGCGCCCTGACCATCGCGTCCCTGATCGCGCGCAGTGAAGTGTCCGCCGCGGCCCAGTCCGCCTTCGAGTCGGCCGACGGTCCGCACTTCCCGGTCGCCGACCCGGACGACCTCGCACAGGACTACTGGAACATGTACACCAGGCGCGACCGCGTCGAGCAGTTCCACCCCGAGTCGATGACCCCGCAGGCCACTGCGTAGCGCCTGCGACGCGGAACAGGACACCCAAGGGCAGGCACTCCCGGAATCAACACGTCGAAGATAAAAATCGACAGTGTGTAGACTTTCTGGGCGGGGAGCGGCTCCGCTCCCCGCGACACCTTCCTGGAGGGGCAATGCAGCAGCAGAACTGGCTCATCACCGGCGTCAGCACGGGTCTGGGACGTGCCTTCGCGCAGGCCGCCCTGGCTGCCGGTCACACCGTCGTCGGCACGGTCCGCTCCGAGGAGGACCTGCGGGCCTTCGAGGGGCGCCAGCCCGGTTACGCGCACGGCCGCATCCTGGACGTGACCGACGACCGCGCCGTCTCGGAGGTGATCACGGAGGTGGAGCGAGGCGTCGGTCCCTTGGACGTCGTCATCGCCAACGCCGGCTACGGCCTGGAGGGCACCTTCGAGGAAACCCCGCTGGCCGACGTGCGGCGGCAGTTCGAGGTCAACGTCTTCGGGGCAGTGGCCACCCTGCAGGCGGCGCTGCCCCACATGCGCCGGCGCCGCCGCGGACACCTGATGGCCGTCACCTCCATGGGCGGGCTCATGGCCGTGCCCGGCATGTCCGCCTACTGCGGCAGCAAGTTCGCCCTGGAAGGCATCCTCGAAGCACTGGGCAAGGAGGTCGCACAGTTCGGGATACACGTGACGGCGATCGAGCCCGGCTCCTTCCGCACCGACTGGGCCGGACGGTCCATGACACGCGCCGCGCGGACCGTCGACGACTACGACGAGCTGTTCACCCCCATCCGCGAAGCGCGGCAGAAGGCCAGCGGGAACCAGCTCGGCAACCCGGCCAAGGCCGGGGACGCCGTCGTGCACATCGCCTCGGTCGACCAGCCGCCGGCCCACCTCGTCCTGGGCTCGGACGCGCTGCGCCTGGTCACCGCCGCGCGTACGGCCGTGGACGAGGACATCCGCGCATGGGAGACGCTCTCCCGTACGACCGACTTCGACGAGGGTGCTCAGCTCTGATGCCCGGCCACCACCCCGCGCGAAGCCGACGCTCCACCGAACGCAAGGGCGACGTCCGGGAGCGGGCCATCCTGGACACCTGCGAAGCCCTGCTGGCGCAGAAGGGCTACGACGCCATGACCGTCGGCGACATCGCCCAGGGCGCCGGCATCACCCGCGGCGCCCTGTACTTCTACTTCGGCTCCAAGCAGGAAGTGGTCACGGCGCTCGTGGCGCGGACCGTCGAGCATCTGTGGGAGCGGTCCCGGGCCACCGCGCAGGCCGACGAGCCGCGCCAGGCCATCGCAGAGGCCATGCGGCGCACGGTCGAGCTGTGGAACGAGCACGGCCTGGTCATGCGTACGGCGATCGACCTGTCGTTGACCGTGCCGGAGATCGGCGAGCTGTGGAGCCATACGGCGGACTTGTTCATCACGGCCATCGCCGCCGTCCTGGAACGGTCCGGCATCCAGGCCGGCACCGAACCGGACCAAGCCTCGGCGATGGCACGCGCCCTGTGCTGGATGATCGAGCGGACCTTCTACCACGCCTCGCAAGAGTCCCGCGAGACGCTGCAAGGGGCATCCGCGACCTGCGAACACATCTGGCTGACCAGCGCCGCTCTGACCACCTGACGATCAGGGAGCGGCCGGCACCGCACAGGCCTGATCCGGGCGATCCCCCGCATTGCCCGTTACAGTGGCAAAGCAGCAGGTCAGAACAGTCTCCGGTCAACAGGTCAGCAAAATGCCAGCATCAGTCCGGAGGCAGTCAGCCCGCCCCTGTCGCCGCTGACCGGGACGACACCGTACGGACCGACTTATCTGGGCAGCGTCCGCGAGGCGGCCAGCCGGCTGGAGGGCCCGTTGGCTCCGTTCACGAGCGACGGCAGCGTTTCCAGGAGGTTTTGGGAGGCGCCGGGGTTCTGAGCAGGTCCGCATGTTCACGAGTTCCGGCAGCGGGCGAAGCCCGTTCCGCTTGGGTTGCAGACCGTGCCTGTTCGACTGAGAGGAACATGGGCGCCGGGGTTGAAGTTGCCGCTGCGGCAGCTTCTACCGTCCTGGACAGGGCCGGAGAGACCGGCCCGGCGACACATGTGCGTGGGAGACGGTAATGGACTGGCCGATCGCGGAGGTCGCACGGATGTCCGGCGTGACGGCCCGAACACTGCGGCACTACGACGAGATCGGCCTGCTCCCGCCTGCCCGAATCGGAACCAACGGCCACCGCTACTACGAGGAGCTCCAGCTGCTGCGGCTGCAGCAGATCCTCGTCCTTCGGGCCCTGGGCCTGGGGCTGCCCGAGATCGGCCGCGTCCTGGCCGAGCAGGTCGACGAGGTGGAAGCGCTGCGCGGCCACCACCGGCGACTGCTCACCGAACGCGACCGCCTCGACGCCCTGGCCGGCACCGTCTCGCGCACCATCGCCGAACTGGAAGAGTCCAGGAAGGACGGCAGATCCATGACCATCAACCGCCCGGAGAACCTGTTCGAGGGCGTCACGCCCGCCCAGTACCAGCAGTCCCTGCGCGACTTCCCCGAGCACGCCGAAGCGGTAGCCCGCCGGGTCGCCGAGATGAGCCCGCATGACGTCGAGGCCGGGCAGCGCGAGCGCACGGCACAGATGGTCCGGCTGGCCGAGCTCATGACCTCCGGGCACCGTGTCGACACCGATCCGGTGCAGTCCGAGATCGACGCACAGTACCGGGCCCTGACCGCGCTGCGCACCGTGACCGTCGACGAGTACCGGGCCCTGGGCCGCTCCTGCGTGGACAACGACGCCTGGCGCGCCGCGTACGAAGCGATCACCCCGGGGCTGGCTGCGTACCAGCGCGACGCCATCGAGGCCTACGCCACCAGCCGGCTGGACTGAGCACAGGGCAACCGCCATCCCAGGACAGACCCGCGATGGCGGTTGCACCGTGTCACGGCGGCCGACGATGTTCGATCCCGAGGGCCGGCTACGGCCCCCTCAACAGGGCGCTGCTCGTTCCCGTGAACAACGATTCCGCTCACGAAAGACCGCCTCCCGACGAGCTGGACAATCACTGTCGGAAGCCGTGAACAAAGCCGGCCCGTGGACTGTCTGCGGCAGTTTCCACACGACCGGTACGACGAGGGCAGACAGCTTGCGCGCGCAGCAGGTGAGCGCGATGGAAGCCTTCGTCCCCGACACGGTGCACATCGACGCCGAGGCTCGGAGCGAACCGTGCCCTGCGAACCTCGAAATACGTCGCGAGTATGGAGTGCGCACAACATCGGCGTCACATCGCTCGGGATAGCCCGGCTCGTGTCCTCGCCGCGGTCGAAGGCCATCGCGGTGTGCTGCGACAGCGAGGAATGCCCATCCTCTGGCCTGCTGGTCCACGAACAGCTCCGCCCCTCGACTTCATCAACGGTGGCCACGCTGCCCGGGTCGTCCCCGATCCGGCGTGCGTTCACCTACTGCTGATTTCGCAGGGCCGGGGTCCTGCGGCGCGGCGGAGCCGGTTGGCGATCGCGAGTCCCAGCCCCTCCTCGACCGGCAGGGACGCGACGATGAGGTCACACCCTTGCTGGTCGAGCTCGCGGAGGAACCCGTACAGCCCGCGCGCGTAAGCGCCCACCGAAGCGGGGACCGACACCACGGCGTGGGCCTTCACCGGGGCATCAGCGAGGGCAGGGGGCAAGAAGACGCCCACCGTGTCGCCGAGCTCCTGCGCGCGCTCGGCTTCGGCGATGACCTTCTCAGGCTCGACGAGGACGACCCGGGCACGCGGCGCGTAGTGGGAGGGATGCTGGCCCGGTACCCGGACGCGGCTCGTCGAAGGGACCACGACCGGGTGCCTCAGTACCGATTCGAGGTCCTCGCGTGTCACCCCGCCCGGCCGCAGGATGCTTACGGCTTCGCCCGTGACGTCGACGATGGTCGACTCGACGCCGACCTGGCAGGGGCCGCCGTCCAGCACGAAGTTGACCGCGTCACCGAGCTCCGCACGGACATGGTCCGCCGTGGTGGGGCTGACGGAGCCGAAGCGGTTGGCGGAGGGGGCCGCGACACCGCCGCCAAAGGTCCTGAGCAGTGCGAGCGCGATGGGGTGGTCGGGGACGCGCAACGCCACCGTCTGAAGGCCCCCCGTCGCCTCCAGGGGGACCCGGCGCCCGCGCCGCAGGACCAGCGTGAGGGGCCCAGGCCAGAAGCGCTCGGCCAGCAGACGCGCCGCTGCGGGCACGTCGTCGGCCCAGTCGCCGAGGTGCTCCGCGCCGCCGATGTGGACGATGAGCGGATGAGTGGGCGGGCGCCCCTTGACCTGAAAGACGCGCGCCACGGCGGCGGCGTCCTCGGCGTTGGCGCCCAGGCCGTAGACGGTCTCGGTCGGGAGGGCCACCAGGCCCCCGGCGCGCAACACGCCAGCAGCCTTCTCGATGTCGATGTCACTGATTCGTGCGGTCACCCTCGCGATCCTCTCACTGTTCCCCTCGCCTCATTCCCTGGGCGGGGGAGGCCGTCGGCGCCTACGACGACCCGAGGCCGGCAGCCCCGCGCGGGCCCGCCCGTACGACAGTCGGGCGGGCCGCCGGGTACTACCGTGCGGAGGCGGCATTCTTGCTCAGGCCATGGGAGGCGACCAGCTGCGCACTGCCATCGGCCAGCCGGTAGGACAGACCCACCACGGCCAGGCGGCCGGCGGCCACCTTCTCGGCCAGGACACGGGAGCGGTCCAGCAGCAGGTCGACGGTGTGCCGGATGTGCTCGTCAAGGATCTCCTCGTCCTGGCCGCGTCCGGCGGCTCGGGCCGCCAGCACGCTCGGGGTCACCCGCTCGACGACGTCACGGACGAAGCCGGCGGGCGCCCTGCCGCCGTCGGCGGCCTCCTTGGCGGCCGCGATCGCGCCGCACGAGTCGTGGCCCAGGACCACGACCAGCGGGCAGTCCAGCACGCTCGCCCCGTACTCGATGCTGCCCAACACCTCCGAACCCACCACATGCCCGGCCGTGCGGACCACGAACAGATCGCCCAGCCCCCGGTCGAAGATGATCTCGGCGGCCAGCCGGGAATCGGAGCACCCGAACAGCACCGCGAAGGGGCTTTGCCCCGGTGCTGTCTCGGTGCGGCGGGCCGCGTCCTGGTTGGGGTGCTCCGGTGAGCCGGTGACGAACCGCTGGTTGCCGGCCAGCAGCATCTCGAAGGCGTCATCAGGAGTCGGCATCGGTGTCTCAGTCATGACCGCAGGCTATGTGACGTCGCAAGCAGCGGGACGAGGCAGGCGGTCTGAGAGACCGGCGAAACGCAAGCCCGCATCGGCCCTGAGGCACGCGTTCCCATGAATAGCTGCCGTTCCCCGGTCAGTGAGTGTGTCTGATCCGTGAAGGGATGGCTCAAGGAAGCGTTTGTGCCGTCGCTGTCAGCGGTCAGCGCGGGTGGCCTGTCAGCCGAGGGAGGGCGGTGCGCCCGGGAGCGCGGAGCGCCACAAGCAGAGTCGCCACGGAGGCGTGGAGGCGTACCGTAAGGTCGCCCGGGCCGGGTGGAGCCGGCCGGCGTGACGGGCCATGGGCAGGCCGGCCAAGAACGCGAGGCGAACAGCGAAGTCCCTGTCGGCGGGCATGACATGGCTCCTGAGGGGCCGACACTCTCCCGCCGCCTCACGCAGCCCTGCCCCCGCCGCCGTCAGAGAGCGGAAGCCAGCCGATGGGCAGGCGCCCGGTGTCCACCACCGACCGTGAAAACCGCATCGCCCGTGCCGCCCTCGACCTCACCCACCGCCGTGCGGACTTCGACCCGCTGGAGCTGCTGCACGATCTGACCGCCCAGGCGGCCGCCCTGCTGCCGGCACGGTGCGCCGGCAGCACCGTCCTCGATCACGAAGCCAGCGGTGCCGTCCACGTCACCGCCTCCGACGACCTGTGCATGGTCCTGGAAGAGGACCAGAGCGAATTGAACGAGGGCCCTTGCCTCGACAGTGCCCGCGCCCAGCAGCCGCTGCCGGTGACCTCGCTGAGCGGCCCGCCGGGCACCGTCCGCTGGCCGCGCTTTGCGCCCTGCGCCCGCCGGGCCGGGATCACGGCGGGCGCCGCGGTGCCCCTGCGTCTGTCGCAGCTGGGCCCTGGGCGCCCTCAATCTGCTGATGTCCGACCCTCCGTACCCCAGCAGCCGGGACCTACGACCGGCCCAGACGCCGGCCGACGCCACCGCAAGCTCCCTGGCCGCCCGCCGGCAACTGACCGAGAAGGACCAGGTGCTCGGCCAGCTGCAGACCGCACTGGACAGCCGCCTGATCATCGAACAGGCCAAAGGGGGCCTCTCCGCCCGCCTCGGCATCAGCCTGGACGAGGCGTTCCAGCGCCTGCGCGCCCACGCCCGCGCCCGCGCGCCCGGCAGCGCGGCGGGCGGTGGCCAGAGGGCGACGAGGCGGAGGCGCAGCGTGGCGGTATGGGCGTCGGCTGCGTGCTCACGGGCCAAAGGTGCAGGGCGCGGCGCACGCTGCGGACCTTGATCGAGTTGCCCTCGGGCCGGACTCCCGGCCCGCCTACGAGGATTCCCCGTCCCTGCACGACCGGTTTTCGCTTTCCCCTTCAGTGGGTCGAAAGTTTTTGGGCCAGGCTTTCGGACCCAGTTTTTCGATACCCGGAAGTTCCACTGCGAAGTCCTTTTGCCAGTCAGTGCTCTTCACGTACTCCTGGACGACACCCTTCAGTCGCTCGCAATCCTCACGGTGCCCTTTACGCATCCCGATTCCATAGTACTGGGCGACCCCGATCTCCAGGTTGGGAACCACCTTGTATCCCTCGTCTTCGTGGCGGTGCGCCAGGCCATACAAGATCATCTGATCGGTGGAGATTCCCTCGACCTCCCCTTCCTCCAGGAGATCGACGCATTCCTGCAATGTGCTTTTCGGCCTGGGCTTCACTCCTCTCATTCTCCGGTCCTGGGTATCCTTCAAGGTTTTCTCGCTATTAGTGCCTGCCAGGGTGCAGATTTCCATCCCCCGGTAATCGGAGACCTCTCCCCGAACCAAGAGCCCCTGGAACGTCTTCGCATAGATACCGGCAAAGTCGACATCCTTCATCCGGTCCGGCGTGACCGAGAAGGTGGCGATGACCAGATCAACCTCGTTCCTCTTCAGGAAGCCCACCCGGTCTCCGGCAGCAATGTCGACCGGGGCTCCATTCGCGATGTTCAGCTCCTTCAGGACGTGATTACCGACCTTGACGTCGAAGCCCGTGAAGTCCGTGGTGTTCTCCCGGAACGATGTGCCCGGCTGGTCTCCCTTGTACGCGATGGTGATGCGATCCCTATCGGCGAACATCGGCTTCGATTCCCCGCATGAGACGGTCGCCGCCAGCAGGACCACCGATCCGAGCATGGCGACTGCACGCCTGCTGTTGAGGCGCCAGGTACGCACAGACAACTCCTCAGTCGTGCAAGGCGGCTTTCGCCACTCGGACATCCACTTCGCACCCAGGCGCCGTGTGGACCATCAGCTGTACCTTGACCTTGGTTCGCTTCTCCCCAAGGGCGAGTTCCACTGGTTTCCCGCTCCTGAGATTCTCGTGTTGCTCACCCGACTGCGGCCCGACAAGCCACAGGTCTAAAGTTGTGTCGGACTTGCACGATGTATAGGGTTTCGACGATTCAACCGTCATGTTCAGCAGCAGGTACCGGCGCGGATCCTTTGGATTGACCGTGAGAAGGGCCGCTTCTTTGTCCTTGAGCCGATGCCCGCCGGAAATAGCGACACTGTTGGTGACGTCCAGCTCACCGTGATCTCTCAGATACGCCATCCGTAACAGCGCGAGCAAAGCTACGGCCAGGCACAGGAACGATATGACCAGTCGCACCTGCCCCGGAAGGGTGCTGGAACGATTCAGCCATAACCAATTCCGCCGCTCCTGGCCGTTCCAAGCCCACGCGTCAAGGGCAAGGAATAAGCATACGAAGTGAGCAGCGATCAAAAGCACGTAGGGCAGTACGAACTGTTCCCAGGGGCCTTCCGGCTGCATTACCAGCACTACTACGCTGATCAGCGCGAGGATCAGATAAAGGCCCCAGCCCGCCGCCATCTTTTCTTTGCGGGAGAACAGTGAGTACCAGTTGTTGCTCTGATGGCCGATCGTCGTACTGCTGATGGTGCTGCCGACAACGGTCCCGCTGACCGCCGTCCCACCGGTGTCCGCCTTGGCCTTCCCCGTTCTGGACGCCGACGCAGTACTGTCCGGCCCCTCGCTCCCGGCCCGTCGGCTCATGCGTCATCCACACCTGAGTTGGCGTTTCCCCCGCCCTCGGCGGACGCGTCCCCAGTCCTTTCGGCCCGCGCCGACGACGTCGATCCGGCGGCGCGTCCTAGCCGAACCCCGGTATTGGCAGAGCCGCCGCCGCTCGCCACGGCCTTCCCCGTTTCGACGGCCTCGACACCGCCCCTGTGGGAATCCGGCCGCCAGAGCATCGGCACCAGCAACGCCGCTACGCCGATCGCTGCTTGCACCGACGCCCCGACCATCTCCCCAGCCCCTGGGCTACCCAGCAGCCAGACCAGCGGTGTCGTCACAACACCCGCAACTCCAAGCGCGACAAGCGTGATCCTCTGCTTCCGAGTCACACCGCCTCCCTTCCCCCTCTGGAAGCTGGATGTTGAAGGATCAGATGCTACCGCGCGGCACGCTCAACGCGAGTCCGCATGTTGCCAATTACTTCCTGGGGCGGGTCGTCGGCGGTCCGGGTGAAATGCGTGTGGAGCGTCGCCACTACATCGTCCTTTCGATCACCCACCTGCGACGCCCCAATCGTTCGCTGGATTCGATGCCCCTGCGGGCGATGCGGACGCCGATGTGTTTGTCTCAGATCCATCGTCGCAGGTGAGGGATGTCGTATGCCTTGTCCGCATGGAGGCGTTGGGGTGTGAAGTAGCGGCCGCGATGCGGGGCGTGCTACTGCGTTTGGAGTCCTGCCACCATCGGCTTCAGTCCTTCGCTGTCGTGGACGTTCGCCGCAGAGATCCCGACGACCAGGGCAATCCGTTCGCGTCCAACAGGACGTGCATCTCGGTACCCGGCATGCGCCGGTCCACAGGGCTCGGACCTGTGTGTTCACCCCCTTTCAGCGCGGACGTGGACGGTGTCGGGCACGACGCGGTGACGTCGATGGGGCAGGCTTCATCGAGTTGGTGGAGCACGGCCTCGTGCAGCCGGCCCCAGACGCCGGCTCTGGACCAGATCAGGAATCGTCGACGGACAGCCGACTTCGAGATCCCGAAGCAGGACGGCAGATGCCGCCAGGCGCATCCGCTGACCAGCACCTAGATGATGGCCGCAAACAGCGTCTCATCAGGTGTATCCGGCGTTTGTATCCGGCGTTCCGCCGCCCTGCGGCCGCAGGCTGGGCGGGTCGGGTGTAGAGGCGGCCGCTTCGATCCGGATCGGCAACTGGTTGCCTTGAAGGTGAGCGACCATGCGGCCGAATGACCGCACGTGCTCGGAGAGTGCCGTCAGTTCGGGGCGGTTGGCCAGGACTGCTTTGAGCTGGAGCCGGTCGCCTTCGGGTAGGGCATCGGGGTGGATGAGGAGCCGGCGTGTTACGGCGCGGACCGATGGCGGGCGGCGGGCGACCGAGCGTCGAGCCTGGTCGCACGGTTTTGCCACTGCCCGGTGAGCATCTCCTCCGGGGTCGTGGCGCGGGAGAAACGCGAGACCGTGTTGAGGGTCATGCCAAGCTGCCGGGCGGCAGATCGCTTGCTGTGGCCGGCGGCGAGGAGAGCGTGGGTGGTGGCGTGCTTGGCGCACGGATGCGCTCGGCGAGCCGGCACCCTTTTGCACGCCCGAGGCTGCCGGAGGATACTGGACATAACGGAAAAGCTCCGAGAGTGATGCCGCACTGCCCCCATCGGCAGGTATGCGGCCAAGGGTTCCCACCGGATGGGTCGACAGCCGGAAGGGCCCTGGGATGCGCCGAATATGCCGCCCCGTCTTCAGGAGATGATCGAGCAGCGGGTGGTTGTGGCGTGGTTTCTCTCGTTTGCGGCCCTATTTGTCGCGCGAGCGCCCTGGCCTTGTGCAGGCAGAGCACAGATGCCGCAATTTGCGAACAGAGAACCGGCAGCACTCGGCCGTTCCCATGTCGTGACGCACGATCGCGCCACGTGGTGCCCATTGCGAGCCTGTCTGTCTGTCAGACAGCGGGCGGCCGGACGAGTCGTATGGTCCGGCTCCCCCGGCCGGCCTCATGCGGCGAGCGAACATTCCTACGGAGGTGCTGAGCGCGTGCAGAGAGTACATGTGAAACTCATCGGCGGGCCGCCTGAAATCACTGCCGCAGAGCGTCAGCTCACCATCGCGCGTGCGGATGCGGCAGATCAGGTCCGCATCCCTTACCTGGCGGGCTATGAACATTTCCGCTACGCGGCCGAGGAAGGCGTGGACAGCCACGGGTTCCCCTTGTACCGGTACGAGTGGTCGTACCGGACCGAGATTGCGGAGTGACACCCGCTGACGTGCACGTTGGAAGGCTCCCGCATGTCCACTTCCACGACCGCCCGCGCACCCGCCCAAGAGCCGATCGCCATCATCGGCATGAGCGGCCGTTTCCCCGGAGCCCCGTCCACGGATGATTTCTGGCGGCTGCTGGAGGACCGGCGCGAAGCCGTCGGCACGGCTCCGGCCGACCGGCCGTGGATGCACGATCTCTACGATCCGCAGCCACGCACCCCAGGTCGCATTCCCACCGACCGTGGGGGATTCCTTGCGGACATCGACCGGTTCGACGCCTCTTTCTTCGACATTCCGCCGCGCGAAGCGGCGCACGCCGACCCGCAGTTGCGTCTCCTGTTGGAGACCGCTTACGAAACCATCGAGAACGCGGGCATTCCCGGCGATCGGATTATACGGCGACCGGTGGGTGTGTTCGTCGGCAGTTGCTACAGCGACTACTGGCTGCGTCACATCGCCGCGCCCGACGAACTCGATATCTATACCGAGCTCGGCGCGGGCACCCGCTCCGCGCACTCCGGTCGGCTCGCCTATGTCCTCGGCCTGCGCGGGCCCGCCGTCTCGGTGGACACCGCCTGTTCCTCCTCGCTGACGGCCGTGCACCTGGCGTGCCAGAGCCTGCGTACGGGCGAGTGCGACACGGCTCTCGCGGGCGGCGTCAATGTCATCCTCACCCCGTACACGACCCTCACCTTCTCCTGGGCCGGCGGCATCTCGCCGGACGGCAGCTGCAAGTTCGCCGATGCGTCGGCGGACGGCTTCGTGCGCAGCGAGGCGGTGGCGACGGTGCTGCTCAAACCGTTGCGGCGGGCGCTCGCCGACGGCGACCGTATCCGCGCGGTGATCCGGGGCAGTGCGGTCAACAACAACGGGTTCAGCGGTTTGGGCGTCGCGGCTCCGGAGCGGGAGGGGCAGCGCGACGCCCTGCGCCGTGCCTATGAGGGTGCCCGGGTGGAACCGGGCGACGTCGACTTCGTCGAGGCCCACGGCACCGGCACCCCGCTCGGCGACAGCACCGAACTGAACGCGCTCGCGGAGGAAATGGGCGACCGTCGCAGCGGCGAGCCGTTTCTGGTCGCGTCGGGCAAGGCCAACATCGGGCACACCGAGAGCACGGCCGGAATCGCCGGGCTGATCAAGGCGGTACTCTCCCTGGAACACCGCCAAGTGCCCGGAAACCCGCACCTGGTCACCCCCAACCCCGCCGTGGACTGGGCGGCGGCACCCTTCCGTGTCCCCCGGGATCTCGCCCGGCTGCCCGCCACGGGGGAACTGCTGGCCGGTGTCAACAGCCTGGGCGCCTCCGGCACCAACGTCCATGTCGTGCTCTCCTCCGCGCCGCACGGCCCCCAACCGCTCGCCGAAGGGCCGGGACCCCATCTGCTGCCACTGTCGGCCCGTGCCCCTGGGGCGCTGCGGGAGCTGGCCGCCGCCCACCGTGAACTGCTGACGGCCGACGCTTCTCTACCGCTCGCCGAGCAGTGCGCGGCAGCGGCCCGACAGCGTACGCATCACCAGTGGCGAGCGGCCGCGACGGGTGACAGCCGTGCGGAGATGGCCAGGGCGCTCGACGACATCGCGCGGCGGGACTACGGCGCCGAGCCCGAGGAGAACCCTCACGTCGTCTTCGTCTTCCCCGGCCAGGGGACACAGTGGCAGGGCATGGGAGGTGAGCTGCTGGAGCGCGGCGGGGCATTCCGTACGACGCTGGAGCGGTGCGCGCGTGTCATCGAGACGGAGACCGGCTGGTCGCTGCTGGACGCACTGCGGGGCGAGGACGCGTCCTGGCAGGAGCGCACGGCGTACGTCCAGCCCGCGCTGTGGGCCATGGGCGTCGCGCTGGCCGAGCACTGGCGCTCCTGGGGCATCGCGCCGGACGCCGTACTGGGCCAGAGCCAGGGCGAGATCGCCGCCGCGCACTGCGCGGGCGCCCTCACCCTGGAGCAGGCCGGGCACCTGAGCTGTCTGCGGGCACGCCTGATCGACGAGCTGGCGCCGCCCGGCGCGATGGCCTGGCTCGCCCTGCCGCACACCGACGTGACGGATCTGCTGACCGAGACGGGCATCGACGCGCAGGTCGCCGTCGCCGAGAGCCCCGCCTCCACCGTGCTGTCCGGGACGGTCGAGGAGATCGACCGGCTGGTGGCCGCCTGCGCGGACCGCGACCTGGAATGCCGCCCGATCCCGGTGGCCTACGCCGCGCACAGCGCCCAGATCGCCCCCGTCCGCGAGCCGCTGCTGGACGCAATCGCGGGACTGCGCCCGGCGGACGGGGACGTGCCTTTTCTGTCCACCGTCGCCGGCGGCGAACTCCCCGGCGCCTCGCTGGACGCGGACTACTGGTGGCGCAATCTGCGGGAGACGGTCCTGCTGGAACCCGTCGTCGCGGCCCAGCATGACCCGCATCCGCCGGTCTTCCTCCAGGTCTCGCCGCACCCCGTACTGACCGGGGCGATCCGCAGCAGTTCCCCGGAGGAGACCGTAGTCCTGGAATCCCTGCGGCGCGGGGATCCCGAGGCGCGCACCCTGCTCGACTCGCTCGCCCGGCTCTACGAGGCGGGGGCCGACGTCGACTGGGACGCGCTGTATCCGGAGGGCGGGCGCGCGCTGATACTCCCGGCCTATCCGTGGCAGCGGGAACGCCACTGGTACCAGGCCGACGACTATCCCTACCCGCCGATCGGCGGGGAGCCGCCGGAGGGGCCGGTGATCGACCTGGAGCGGGACCGCTTCCTGCTCGACCACCAGGTCGGCGGCGTCCCCGTGATGCCCGGGGCCGGCTTTCTCGGCATCCTGGCGGACGCGGCGGGACCGGCCGGTGAACTCGCCGAGGCCGCTTTCCATGAACTGCTCGTACTCGACGCGTCCGATCCGCCGGAGATCCGCGTGCGTACCGAGGACGGCGACACGACGGCGGACGGCGGCGACGAGGACAACGGGGAAGCGAGCGAGGTGGAGAACAACGCACACCGGCTGGTGGTCGAGAGCCGCACCGGCACGGGGTGGACCCGTCACGCCACCGCGCGCGCCGCCCCCCGAACGCCTGCCCGGACCGACGCCGCCATGGCTGAACAGCGCGCCGAGTGCCCCGAGGATGTACGACATCGCTGCCCCGCCCGCCTGACCGGCGAAGACTTCTACCGTACGTACTCCGGCGACCGCAACGCCTGGAACGGGCTCTTCCGCTCCATCGAAGAACTGTGGCACGGCCCCGGCGAAGTGCTCGCCCGGGTCACCGCGCACCCTGCCGACGGCCACCGCCTCCCGCTGCATCCGGCCGTGCTCGATTCCTGCCTCCAGCCCCTCGCCGTGCTGCTGGACGCCGATCCCGGCCACGGCTTCGTCCTGGCCTCGGCGGACCGGCTCCGGATGCCGCACGAGACATTCGACGGCGACGAGGTGTGGGCCCACGCACGTGTCACCGACTCCGGACCGGACGGAATGAGCGCCGACATCACCGTGAGCGACGCCGAAGGGCACCCCATCGTGGACATCACCGGCCTCAGGGCCCTATCACTGCAAAGCGCCGCGCCCCGGAACGCCTCTGCCACGCAAACCCCGGAAGAAGAACAGCGGCGCGAGCCGGACAGCCAGGCTGACGTCCCCCACGCGAAATGGGCGCACGCCCTGCGCTGGGAGCCCGCCCGGGTGCCCGAGCCCACCGCCCGGTCTGCGCGTTACCTGCTGCTGGGCGACGGCGGGCAGTTGGTCCGACGGCTGACCCGCACTCTGACGGCGGCCGGGCACACGGTCACCGTCGCCCCCCTCACAGCGAATCCGTCCGAGGTACTCGCCGAGGCAGCCGAAGACGGACCACTCGACGGCGTGGTCTGCCTGTACGACGGGGAGGCGCAAGAGGACGTTCAGGGCAAGGATGTGCAGGCCGAGGCGGTCCGGCTGTGCACCTCCGTAACCACGACGCTTCGGGCCCTGCTGAACTCCCCCTGCAGATTGCTGCTCGTCACCCGTGGCACGCAGCGAGTCCGTGCCACGGACAGCTGCCCGGCCCCCTGGCAGGCGGCCGTATGGGGCCTCGGCCTGGTCACCGGCCAGGAACACCCGGACCTCGCGCCGCTGCTGGTCGATCTGGACGAGCACGGCGCGGCACGCGACGACGCCGACAGGCTGACCGAGCTGCTCCCGTCCGCCACACAGGAGAACCAGCTGGCCCTGCGCGACGGCGAGTTCTACGCGCCCCGGCTGTCCGCTGCCGTCCCGGACGACCGTTCCGTGCGGCCGCTCGCGCTCGTCACCGAGGGCGGTCTCGACGGCCTGGACCTCGTCCCCCTCACCCGTACGGAGCCGGGGCCCGGCGAGATCGAGATCGTCGTCACCCACGCCGGCCTGAACTTTCACGATGTCCTGGCCGCGGCCGGAGCTGACGGTGACGCCACGGAGGGCCCTCCGGCCCTGGGCTGTGAAAGCGCCGGAACCGTCGCCCGTATCGGAGACGGCGTTGGCGCCTTCGCCGTCGGCGACTCGGTGATCGCCTTCTCCTACCCGTCGCTGCGCACCCACCTCACCGTCCCCACCCATCTCGTGGCCCACACCCCGGCCGGGCTCAGCCCTGCTGAAGCGGCGGCCCTGCCCGCCGCGCATGCCACCGCCTACCACGCCTTGGTGGAACGGGCCCGGCTCGCTCCCGGCGAACGCGTTCTGATTCACTCCGCGACCGGTGGTGTCGGCCAGGCCGCAATCTCCATCGCCCGTATGCGCGGCGCGACCGTCTACGCCACGGCGGGAACCCCCGCCAAGCGGGAGCTCCTGGAGCGGCTCGGCGCGGAGAAGATCGCCGACTCCCGCTCCACGGCTTTCGCCGACGAGTTCAGCGACGGTGTGGACGTCGTCCTGGGCACCCTCGTCGGCGAGGGCACGGACGCGGGCTTCGGCGTCCTCAGACCGTTCGGCCGCTACGTTGATCTGGCCGTCAACGACATCGCCGCCGGCCGGCCGCTGCCCATGAGCGTGTTCGCGGACTGCCGCAGTTACCTGCCGGTCAATGTGCTCGATCTGTACCGGTACCGTCCGGAGCACCTGGGCGACCTGGTCCGTACCGTCGCGGACCTCGTCGGCGACGGCACCTTGGAGGCGCCCACGGTCCGGGTCTTCCCTGCCGACCAGGCCGCCGACGCCTGCGATCTGATGGCCAAAGCCGGCCACATCGGCAAGGTCGTCCTGGCCATGCCCCGAAAGAGCGAAGAGCCGGTGGAGATCCGGCCCGACGCGAGCTATCTCGTCACCGGCGGGCTCAGCGGTGTCGGCGGACTGCTCGCCGCCTGGCTCGTCGACCAAGGCGCCACACACCTGCTGCTCACCGGCCGCTCCGACCTCGCGCAGCTGCCGTCCGACGACCGAAGGGCCGCCCTGCTGGAGGAGTTGCGGGCCGGCGGCACCGAGGTCGAGTACGCGGCCGTCGACGCCGCCGACCAAGAGGCCATGAGCGAGCTGCTGAACCAGCGCGACCGTGAGGGACTGCCGCCGATGGCCGGGGTAGCCCACGCCGCGGCCGTCCTCACCCCGGGCCCGACGGCCGACCTCGATGCCGATGCCCTCGATGCGACGCTTCGCCCCAAGGTCGCCGGAGGCTGGGCCCTGCACCGGCTCTTCGCCGACCGGCCGCTCGACTTCTTCGTGCTCTTCTCCTCCGCGGTCTCGGTACTGGGCGGCCTGACCATCGGCCAACAGCTCGGCGCATACGCCGCGGCCAACGCCTTCATCGACGCACTGGCCGCGCACCGGCTGGCGGCCGGTCTGCCCGCGACGGTCGTCAACTGGGGCTACTGGGCCGAGGTCGGCATCGCCGCCCGCCTCAGCGAAGCCAACGGCCACGAGGTCCGGCCAGAAGGCATGGACCCCATCCGCCCCGAGGACGCCCCGGCGCTCTTCCCTCGGATGTTGCGGACCACAGGGCGATGGCTGCTCTTCCCGCCAGTCGACTGGGACCGCTACCTGGCCGCCTATCCGCCGGACGTGGACAACCCCCTGCTGTACGTATCGGAGTCCGGCCCCGACGGCACGCCTGCGGGCACCGAATCGGACCGCGCCCCGGCTCCGCCTCCGGAGCCCCGTCGTGCACGGGGTACGGGCCTACGCACCGGCACGGCCGCCCGCCAGGACGCACCGCAGACAACACCGGACATGCCCCCGGCCCCCAAGGCATCCGGCAGCCCCCGCAGTCCCCACGGCGCGACGGAAACACAGCCGCCCCCTGACGGCGGAGAGACGTACCGCGCACCGAAGGGACCGCACGAACAGCGCACGGCCTCCCGCGCCACGCGAGCGGCGGCCGAGAAGGACGACACCGCCGGCGGCCCGGACCGCCGCCCGGCGACGGCTTCCCGCTCCCACCCCGACGTCCCAGGATCGTCCCAGAAGCCCGGGACGCGGGCCCCGGCGCGCGACCGCGACAGGCCGCCGGCGGCACGTACGCAGGAGCAACCGTCCGCGCAGCGTCCCGGCCGGGCTCACGACGAACGTGACGCTTCCCCCACCGCAGCGGATTCCGAGGACACCTCGAACGCCGAGGGAACCGCCGCCCCGGGCAGCGACACCGCCGACGTCGAGGAGCAACTCGTCACCCACCTCGCCGCCGTCCTCGGAACGCCCGCTTCGCGGATCGACCGTGCCCGGCCGATGAACCGCCTCGGCATGGACTCGCTCATGGCCACCGATCTGCGCACCCGCATGCGCCGTGACCACGGCCTCGACATTCCGGTGGCACGACTGCTCGGCACCCGCAGCCTGCACGCCCTCGCGGTCGAACTGACCGGCGGAGAAGAACGGTGATGGCCGGCATGAAGCCCGCACCCGGCCCCCGTGCCGTGCTCCTGACCGGGGTCACCGGGAGTCTCGGCGGGTACTTGTGCGCCGAGTTGCTGGCCCGCACCCGTGCCACCGCGTACTGCCTCGCACGGGGCTCCGCACAACGCGCCGAGGAACGGCTGGCCGCTCTCGGCGTCACGCCCGCGGAACGCCTCGTACATGTCCCCGGCGACATCACACGGACACGCCTGGGACTGGCCCCCGCCGCCTATGACGCGCTCGCCGAGTCCGTTGACGAAGTGCTGCACTGCGCGGCCCAGGTCGACTTCGCCGCCGAGTACGACCTCCTGGCCCCCGTCAACGTCGGCGGGACCCGTCACATCATCGCCTTCGCCGAACACGCCGCCCGCCTCACCGGCCGTGCAGTCCCCATCCGATACATCTCGACTCTGGGCACACTCTGCGCCGCCCGTGCCGCCGGACTGACCGAGGTCGACGAGAACACGCCCGCCACCCCCACAACGGCGGGGCAACTCGGCTACACGCGTACCAAGGCCACGGCAGAACGGGACCTGCACGCCGCCGAAGACCGCGGAGTCCCGTTGACCCTCTTCCGGCCGGGAGTGGTGACGGGACACAGCACGACCGGCCGGACCGGCACCTCCGACCTCCTGGTGCCCATCCTGAGCGCGTCGGCCGCTCTCGGCCGCGTGCCGGAGGGCGTCGGCGTGATCCCCATGGACGCGGTGGACGTGGTCGCCCGCTCCCTGATCCAACTGTGCCGCCTGCCGGACGCGGCGGGGCAGACGTACCACCTGATCCACCCGGAACCGGTGCCACTGACCGACGTGTTCGAGGCGATGCGCCGGGCCGGCTACCGCCTGGAGACCACCGAGGCCGACGCATGGTGGTCCCATGTCGACGACCATGCCACCGACCCATGGGTACGCTCCCAGGCCGTCCTGCGCGACCTCACCCGCTACTGCATGATCACCGGCCCTGAATACCTGGTCCCCCGGACCCTCGCGGACCGCACCTGGAAGACCCTCACCGAGGCAGCCGTTCCGAGACCGCCGCTGGACGCCGCCTACCTCGACCGACTCGTCCACTCCCTCACCGTGACCGAGGCTCTCCCGCCCCCATCAGCGGACATCTCTGCAGGCTCCTCCACAGAGCTGCCGAGCGCATGATGTGCGGCGGGCGTTACGGGCGACATCCCGACGCTGAAATGACGCTCATGCGACATTCGTCCTGATGGGAAGTCAGGCTCCCTGCGACGGCGGCCAAGAGCCTTGTTCCGAGCCAACAGAGCCGCCGACCATGAGGTCGGGGGGGCGGGCAGGCCCCCGGTGCACTGGAGCAGCCGCCTCACACTCCGGAGCGGACACCACTGTCCGGAGCAGCACCGCTCCCCACGATGACGCCTGCGGAGGGGTGCCACCGACCCGGCCGAGGAAATCCGGGCTGCCGAGGCATCGGAGCACGCTTCGCGTGGAAGGCGGTGCTCTCAAGGCGGGAGAGGAGAGAAGCGGTGGACTGGACACTGAACGAGGGGTTCGAGACACCCGGAGGGGTGATGCGGTGGGGGAGCTTGGGCAACGGAGAACCACTCGTACTGGTGCACGGTACGCCGTACTCTTCCTTCCTGTGGCGGGACATCGCTCCCGCGCTCGCCCGTACCCGCGAGGTCTTCTTCTTCGACCATCTCGGCTTCGGCCAGTCGGAGCAGCGCGAGGGCCAGGACCTGAGCCTGGCGGCTCACTCGGAGAACTTCGCCCAGCTCCTCGATCACTGGGGGCTGTCACACCCCAGCGTTGTGGCTCACGACATCGGCGGGGCGGTGGCGCTACGGACCCTGCTGCTGGAGCAGAAGAGCTACCGGGACCTGACCCTCTTCGACGCGGTGAGCGGCGGCGAGTGGGAGCGAGGACTCTTCCAGCTCTTCCTGGAGCACACGGAGGTCTTCCGCAAACTTCCGGGCTACGCGCACGAAGCGCTGGTCGCCGCCCACCTGCGGCACGCCACGCACACCGGCTTCCGGCCAGGGGTTCTCGACGCCTTCCTCGCGCCGTGGCGGGGGGAGGAAGGCCAGGCGGCGTTCTACCGTCAGTACAGCCAGATCAGGCAGGCGGACACGGCCGCCTACGAGCATTTGCTGGGCGGTATCCCGATTCCGGTACGGATCGTCTGGGGCCGCGAGGACCGCATCCTCCCTCCGGAGTACGCCGAGTGGCTGCACAAGCACGTTCCGCAGGCAGAGCTGCACTGGATCGAGGGCGCCGGTCACCTCCTCCAGGAGGACGCCCCCGGCCGGCTGCTGGCCTGGCTGACAGCTGAATTCGCGTCGGCCCGGGCTGCGGGGCCGGTGAGCGGGTGATCCGGCCCGTGGACCCGCGAGGACAGTGCGCTCTCTCCAGGGACGAAGGGGCCGTGCAGCGCGTCGGCCAGGGCGTCGGCGGCCAGGAGGTCAAGGGTGCGGCTCATCACGAACGCCGGGGTGTGCGGATAACCGTCCATCAATTGGCGCAGCGCTGGACTGACGTGCTCTGCGGCATGACAGTCGCACCCCGTATTCGGCGCGGGACGCGACGAACTCACCATCCCCCGGGCCTGGCTGGACCGATGGCTGGAAGAGCACGAAATGGCCGGGGAACGGAGAATTCGCACGGGTCGGAAGCGCGGATGGGCACGGATGGGCACGGATGGGCACGCCATCGCAGGTCGGCCCGGTCCAGCAGACGACTTCGTGACATACGCACCGTGATCGTCGACCTCGGCAATTCCCGGAAGCGGCCCTCATCCGTGCTGAGCCCGCGACATAGCGGTTCCTCAGCCGAACTTGTGCCCGCTTGCCGACGGGTGAAAATCGGCATCGGCATCGGCATCGAGTCATCATCGGCACGCCCGAAGACGGCCAGAGGTGATCGAACCTGCACACCCACCCCGACCCCTCACACCCCGCCTGAGTCGGGCGATCCCCCGCGTCGCCCGACTCAGGCAGCTCAGCCGGAGTCCTGGCCGCGTCGGGGCGGACATCCGGAGACCTGCTGAGTATATTGGCTCCCAGCCAGTCAACGCAGGAGTTAACAGCATGTCCCCCCGCAGCCCCTCGGTCAATGAAGAGTTGCGGCGGCGTTCCCGCGAGCGTTTGTTGCAGGCGACCGTCGAGCTGGTGGACGAGCGTGGGTACGAGGCGACGACGCTCGGGGACATCGCCTGCCGTGCCGGGTCGGCGCGTGGGCTGATTTCGTACTACTTCCCGGGCAAGCGGCAGTTGCTCCAGTCGGCCGTGCACCGGCTGATGCACCACTCGTTGCAGGCGGCGCTCGAACGCGAGCCGGTACCGGCGGGCGAAGACGCAGGCCGGGAGCGGCTGGCGCGGGCCATCGACGCGATTTTGGGGCTGGCGCAGGAGCGTCCGCTGCTGATGCGTACGCATATGGCCGGAATCCTGACGGCGGAAGGTTTCATCCAGTGCCCCGAGCAGCAGCGGCTGGCGTTCTTGCTGCGTGACACGGTGGAGCGGTACGGCACCGAGGACGCAGACACGGACTACCGGCTGTTGCGGGCATTGCTGATGGGGTCGGTGGTGGCGGTGTTGTTGCCGGGGGCGCCGATGCCGGCCGCGCGGCTGCGGGCCGAGCTGTTCCAGCGGTACGGGCTGGACTGGGAGCTGGGCGCGCCGCCGAGCGAAGGGCCCGAACCCCCGCTGGAGGGGCCGCCGCCGTTGCAGGACCCACCGCCGGGCCTGGAAGACGCCGCCGCGGAAGGGTAGGCGCCGGGCCCCCGGGGACGGCCTCGGGGCGGGGAGAGATTCACGCCGAAGGGTGAATGCCCGTGCGCGTACAAGGTTCACCCCTGCGGGTCTGCCGCGCGACGGGCTCGCCGGGCGGCCGTCCCGCCGTATGGCCGCCCTGTCGCATGGCCGGACCGCCGGGCATCCCCGGCAGCACACCTCCCGCACAGCCCACGCCAGTGCGATTCTGGTAGCACTCCGCGGAAAGGGGCCTTCCGTGCTTCGTGTCGCAGTGATCGGTTCGGGACCCAGTGGCGTCTACACCGCTCAGGCGCTGGTCGGGCAGGAGATCGTGCCGGATGTCGAGGTGTATGTGCTCGACCGGCTGCCCTGCCCGTACGGCCTGGTGCGGTACGGGGTAGCGCCCGACCACGAGAAGATCAAGTCGTTGCAGCACAACCTCCGTGCGGTGCTGGAGCATCCACGCGTGCACTTCCTCGGCAACGTCGACGTGGGGGCCGGCGGCCTGGGCCCGCGGGAACTGCGGCGCGTGTTCCACGCGGTGGTGTACTGCGTGGGGGCCGCCACCGACCGCCACCTGGGCATTCCCGGCGAGGAGCTGCCCGGCAGCCATTCCGCCACCGCCTTCGTCTCCTGGTACAGCGCGCACCCCGACGCGGCGGACGGCCGCTTCCCACTGGCCGCGCGGTCGGCGGTGGTGATCGGCGTGGGCAATGTGGCGGTGGACGTGGCGCGGATTCTCGCCCGCGGGGCGGACGAGCTGGCGCGTACGGACGTGCCGCAGGCCGCGCTCGGCGCGCTCGCGGAGAGCCGGGTGGAGAACGTGTGGATGGTGGGGCGGCGGGGGCCTTCGCAGGCGAAGTTCACCACCAAGGAGCTGCGCGAGCTGGGTGCGCTGCCGGGCGCCGACGTGGTCGTACGGCCCGAGGAGCTGGCGCTCGATCCGGCGTTCGGCGATTCCGCCGGGCTGCCCGCGGTGAACCGGCGCAACGTGGAGGTGCTGCGCGGCTGGGCCGAGGGGGCGGCGAGAACGGGAGGGGCGAAAGGGGCGCCGGACGCGGTGATCGGCGGGCGGCGCCGGCTGCATCTGCGGTTCTATCTGCGGCCGGTCGAGGTGCTCGGTGACGTGGAGTCGGGGGTGCGGGGGGTGCGGTTCGAGCGGACGGTGCCGGACGGGGCGGGCGGGGTCACGGGCACCGGGCAGTACGAGGACGTCGCGGCGCAGCTGGTGCTGCGCTCGGTCGGGTACAAGGGGACGCCGCAGCCGGGTCTGCCGTTCGACGCGGCGACCGGAACGGTGCCGCACGTGGAGGGCCGGGTGCTGCGGGACGGTGTCCCCTCGCCCGGCGAGTACGTGGCGGGGTGGATCAAGCGGGGGCCGACCGGTGTGATCGGCACCAACCGGCCCTGCGCCAAACAGACCGCGGCCGCGCTGCTGGCGGACGCCGACGAGCTGGCGCGCGAGCCGCTTCCGGACGATCCGGTGGCCGCGCTGCGGCGGGCCGGGCAGCGGCCGGTCCGCTGGCCGGGCTGGCTGGGCATCGAGGCGGCGGAGGCCGCGCTCGGCCGGGAGCTGGGGCGGACGACCGTGAAGATCGCCGACTGGGCCGGGCTGCTGGTGGCCGCCGGGGGCGGAGGCCGTTGAGGGGCGGGGAAGGGAGCGGGGGCCGCGCGGGGTGACGGTCAGGCGTCCGGGCGGGTGTCCTGGAGTTCCGCCGCCTCCAGGACCCGTTCGAGCAGGCCGGGGAACAGTTCGTCCAGGTCCGCGCGGCGCAGCCCGTTCATCTTGGCCGTACCGCGGTAGATCTGGCAGATGACGCCGTGCTCGCGCAGTACCCGGAAGTGGTGCGTACAGGTCGACTTGCTGACGGGCAGCTCGATGACCGCGCAGGACAGTTCGCCCTGGGCTGCCGCGAGACGCCGGACGATCTGCAGCCGCACGGGGTCGGCGAGCGCGTGCAGCACGTCTTCGAGACGGATCGCCGCACGGTCCGGGTGGTCCAGGACCCGGGTACCGGGCCGGTCGGTCGCTGTCGTCGTGATGGGGGTCGTCATGGCGGCTCCTGGCAGTCGGCTCCGGGCGGTCGGTTCCAGCCGGGGATCATCATTGTACGAGGAACGTCGTATTTTGACATCTTCGCAGGACGGAGGCGGGGTGGCCAGGCCCCGGACCGCCGCTCACCGGGGACCGGCTGCCTGACGCCCCCTCAGCCGCCGTCCGGTCGCCGACATGCACTCGGCCCGGTGGGGCACACGTGGCGAAGGGGTGAACCGGCGGAGGCCGTCGAGCCGCGGGAGCCGTTCGGGGAGCCGGTGAGGTACTTGTGGGGTACTCGCGGGGTGCTCGTGGGGTACGTGCGCGGGAGATGTGTGAGGTGCGTGCGCGGTATGCGTGAGGTGCCGGTGGCGTACACGTAAGGGACGACTGATCACGATCGCCGGACCACGACGCAGTCGCCGGGTCCCGTCGGAGGCTCGATGAAGAACAGGACCGGACCGTGACCGGCGCATGGCGGCCCCTTCCGCGGCGGGAGCGGGGCCTGCCCGGCGCGGACCGGACCGCCGCCGCCTCCGTGCCCCCGGCGGGGGCGGCGCCCCCGGCAAGCCCGACGGTCGCGGTGGATCGCCCCCCGACCCTGGCCGCGCGCACCGGCCGGGCCCTCCTGGCGCAGTGGTACCGCGTCGCCGGACCGGCCTGGGCCGCCCTGTGCCGTCGCCGTCTGGCCGCGGTGCCGCTGACGGCGGCCTCCGTGGTCCTCGTGATCACCTTTCACGCCCTCGCGCCGACGGACGCCGGTGCGCGGCTGGTCTGGTCGCTCGGCGGGGTACGGGCCGATGTGCCGGTCCGGCTGGTGCTGCTGCGGCTGCCGCTGTCGCTGTTCGCGCCGGCGCCGGGGCTGCCGTGGTGGGGTGCCCTCGCGCAGGTGGTCGTGATCTTCGGGGCGGCCGAGTGCGTCCTCGGGACGGCGCGGATGGCGACGGTGTCCCTGGCCGTCACGGCCGCCGCGACGTTCTTCGCCCGTTTCCTGCTCACCCTCGGCCCGGGGCACCCACTGGCGGTCTCCCCCGCCGAGGCGACGCTGGCCGACACCGGGCCGTCCGCGGCGGTGGTGGGGCTGCTGATCTGCGTCGGCTGGGCCTGCCGGGCCCCCGTACTGATCGTGGGTACGGCGCTGACCTTCTCCCTGGAGTGCGTCCTGACCGCCACCCTCTCCAGCCGCGCCCACCTGGGCGGCATCGCGGCCGCGCTGCTGTGCGCCGCGGTGGTCCGCCGGGTCCCGGCCCGTGCCGCTCCCCCGTTCGCCGAGGCCGCGGTCACCGGGCGGGACGCGGCGGGCTAGACTCGAACATGTGAGCGAACTACCCCCGGACCTGCCGCGTCTGCGCACGCTGGAGACCTGGCTCCGTCTGCAGCTCACCGCCGTCCGGGCCCGTATCCAGCACCTCGAACAGCAGGAGCGGGACCGCCCCGTACCGGTCCGGCCGCCCCGGCCCGACTGGCTGCTGGAGACCGAACGGCTCGGCGGCCGGGCCGGCCGGCCCGTGCGCGTGCACGTCGGCGGCTGCCGCCAGGCCCGCGGGCGGGCCATCAGCCGCGAGCAGGCCGTCGACGCGCTCGGCCGGGGTGTGGAGGCGTGCTACGGCTGCCGCCCGGACACCGAGCTGGGGATTCTCGGCTGAGCGGCTCAGCTCCGTACGGCGGTGTCTGCCCGCCCTCCGCCCGGTACGGGCGGTGTCTGCCCGCCCTCCGCCCGGTACGGCCTGTCACCCCTGCGGACGGGCGCGCAGCGTGGCGATGAGCGGCACGGCCGGCTGGATGAACAGGCCGACCTTGTGGGGCACTTCCCGGGGTGTGACGTCCAGGTGGAAGCGCTGCGCCAGCGTGGCCAGCAGCAGTGCCGCCTCCACCTGGGCGAACCGGGCGCCGATACAGCCACGGGGCCCGCCGCCGAACGGGAACCAGGCGTGGTCGGGGATGGCGTCCGGCGCGTCGGCGTCCCAGCGTTCGGGGCGAAACGCCGTGGGGTCGGGGAACCAGCGCGGGTCCCGGTGTACCGTCCACTGGCTGCACCACACCGTCGTGCCGGCCGGAACGGCCCTGCCGCCCAGGACCGCGCCCTCCCGGGCCACGGCGGGGATCACCCAGGCCGGCGGATAGATCCGCAGGGCCTCCTTGACGATCTGCCGGGTCCAGACGAGCCGTTCGTAGTCGTCGACGGCCGGCGACCGGCCGCCCAGGACGCGGTCCAGTTCGTCGTCCAGCCGCGCCCGCGCCCGCGGCGACCGGGACAGCAGGTACCAGATCCATGTCAGGGCGGTGGAGGTGGTCTCGTGGCCGGCCGCCCACAGGGTCACCGCCTCGTCGCGGACCTCCTTGGCGGACAGCGGCCGTCCGTCCTCGTCGGCGGCTTCGAGGAGCCGGTCCAGCAGGTCTCCGCCCCCCGCGGCCGCGGTACGGACATCGGCTCGCCGTTTCGAGGGGCCGCTGCCGCCGTCACCGCTGTCGTCGCCGCCCGGCCTGTTCCGCCGTGCGCCGATCAGCCGGTGCACCTCGGCGTCGACGGTGGCGACGGCGTCGAGCAGGCGGCGCCGGGAGGGGGTGCGCACCCAGTCCGGCAGGAAGAGACGGAGGCCGTGCAGTTCGGTGGAGATCATGTGCTCGGCCACCGCCATCGCCTCGACGAGGGCGCGGGTCCGGTCGCCGAGGTCGTTGCCGAACAGGGTGCGGAGTACGACGCGCTGGGTGATGAGCGTCATCTCCCGCTGTACGTCGAGGCGTTCGCCGTCGCGCCAGCCGCCGGCCGCGTCGAGTGCGCTGTCGACCATCGTCCGGCCGAAGTGGCGTACCTGGCGCGGGCGGACGGCCGGCTGGACCAGGCCGCGCTTGCGGCGCCAGTCGGCGCCCGTGCTGCGGACGACGCTCTCGCCGACGATCCGCTGGAAGGCCCAGCCGACCTCCAGGAGGCCGTAGGCGTGCTCCCGGGACCCGAGGAACTCGGCGATGTGCTGCGGGTGGGAGAGGAACAGGCTGCGCCGCGGGCCGAGGGACCACGTCACGGCGTCCCCGTACTCGTCCCGCATCCGGGCCATGAAGGCGAGGGGGTCCTTGCCGAAGGCGGGCAGGTTCCCGAGACACGGGAGGCCGCGCGGGCCGCGTACGGGGCGGAGGGGGACGGTCTGCACGGGCACGGCTCCTCCAGGCGTGGTCGGGCGGGGGCGGCGGGGCCGGTCGGGAACCCGCGGACGACCGTCCGGGGCGGCACCCCCGCGGCGGACCGGCCGCCGCTTGGTCCCTTCCCCCGCGCGGGCGCCGCCAGACACTCCGGGACCGGCGGCCCGCCCCGTCCGGATGACGGCGCCGTCCCTGCCGGAAATCCCGGATCACCGCCGGGGTTCCCGGACCGGTGCCGAAGCCCCGGATCACCGCCACAGGCCCCCGATCACTGCCGGAGTTCCCAGATCGCCGCCTGCTGCCGCTTCACCTCTTCGACCCGGTCCGCCGGCAGGAAGTTGCGGTAGCGGCCGGTCTCGCCCTCGGCCACCTTCACGAAGAGCTGGATGATCTCCTCGGGGTCCTTCTGGCTCTCCCCGGTCATCGCGCCGTAGTCGTCGCCGAGCCGGACCTCGACGCCGAGGTCCGTGGTGAAGTGCTCGGCGCTGAACGATTTCTCCGGGTCGAACCAGACGCGCAGCGCATCGCCCATCCGGTCGTTGAACCCCGTCCGGTACGGGCCCGGGTTGATGGTGCACACCTGGACGCCCAGCGGTTTGAGTTCGTCGTGCATCGCCTGGGCGATCGCCTCGACGGCGTACTTGGAAGCGCAGTACGGACCGAGATACGGATTGGTCGTCAGGCCCGCGATGGACGACAGCCAGACGATGCGGCCGCTGCCGCGTTCCACCATCTGCCGGGCGAATCCCTGCGCCAGCGCGAGGTGGCCGAACACATTCACCTCGAAGACCTGCCGGACCAGGGCCAGGGGGATCTCGCACAGCGGGCCCATCTCCCCGATGGCGGCGTTGTTGAACAGCACGTCCACGTCCCAGGTGTGCGCCTGGCGGCGGTGCAGCGCGTTGGTGACGTCCAGGTTCTCGACCCTGAGGTCGATACCGCGCCGGTCCGCCTCGTCGATCAGCGCGGTCATCTGGGGGCGGTTCTCGGCCGCCGCGATGACGTGGTGTCCGCGTTCGGCGAGTCGCAGAGCGGCGTCACGGCCGAAGCCGGAACCCGCGCCGGTGATGAGAATGCGTCGGCCGCCTGTCATGGCACATCCTTTCCGCGGGCGATGGCCGGCTTTCGCGGCGTTCAATCTCACCCGTTCGACGACATGCGCAGACAGTAGTCGAATAGCTACGCTTTGTGCATGAACCGAGGGGGCTGCCAGGTCCGCCGGTCCGTGGCACGGACCGGCGTCCTGGTGCTGATCGCCCTGCTGATCGCCCTGTGCGGCTCGGCGCCCGCGGCCCTCGAAGCGGCCATGGGGCAGACCGAGGCCGCCGCCATGTCGGCCGAACCGGCGGCCGACGACAGCCCGCCCCAGGCGAACGGGCTCCGCGTTCCCCGCCCGGCCCGCACCGACCACTCCCCCACGACGCAGGCGCGTACGCCGCGGCTGCCGTGCCGCGGCGGGCGCGTCGCCCGCCTCCTCGCCCGCTGGACCGATCCGCGGCCCGCCGTACGCAACGCCGCCGACGACCGCGCGCGCCACACCGTCCTGCGCTGCTGACCGGGACCGCGCTCCCGCCCCGGCGGGGCGCGTCCGCGCCACGCAGCAGCGACCAGCAGGAGAGGTGCGTCATGCCCATCGATCCCCAACGCGCGCTGGAAGGCTATCTGCGCGCCCTGAGCTATTCCTCGCACGAGCCCGGACCGGAAGCGGACTCCCATCGCGAAGCGGGGCCGAAAGCCGACTCCCGCCCAGGACGCGGCCCGGAATCCGGCTCCCGGCCCGAACCCGGCCCGCAGACCGGCTCCCGCCCAGGACCGGTTCCCGGGCCCGCTTCCGGGCCCGCGCGGGAGAACGGGCGCGTCCCGGCTCCCGCGGCGGAGCCCGTACCGGCGCCGGCCGCCGCCACGGGCAGTCCCGGCGTCCTCGGCCGGCTGCGGCTGCGGTCCCTGCGCCGTGGCGCGGCGACCGCGGAGGAGACACACCGGGCCTGAGCCGCGGCGAGCACCGCGCAGCCGAGCCGCGGCAGGTGCCTCACCCGCCGCCACGGAACCGCCCCGCGCCGGGTGTCCCCCGGCGCGGGGCCCTGGGCCGCGCAGGGACACCCGGCGGGCGGTCCCCGTTGCGCGCGCGGCGCCGGTTGCCGTACGCCACGACGCCGATCAGCAGGAGCACGATGACGGCGCCCGCGATGAGGGGGCCGATGCCGATGGCCAGCTGGGAGGCGGCCGTCGGCGCTTCGACCGGCAGGGGCGCGGCCGTCGGGGGCGCGTCGGGATACATGTCGACAGACATGGGGGCTGATTACCCGTCGGCCCTGGTTCGCCATCAAAGGCGCCTCCGATCGGGTGGAGGCACCGGCGGGCGGCGCGCCCTGGTCCGGGCGGATGGGACGGCCCGGACCCGGCGGGCGGGGCGGCCCGGACCCGGCGGGCGGGGCGGCCCGGTCCCGGCGGGCGGGGTGCCGCGTTCCCCGCGGGCGGCGCGGTGGCCGGCGGGGCATGGGCGGGCCGCCCTGAACCGCCCATGCCCGCGCCCGGCTACTCGCCGGCGTGCGCCTTGCGGAGGGCGGCGAGGTCCATCTTCTTCATGCGGAGCATCGCCTCGGTGGTCCGCTTCGCCGCCTGCGGGTCCGCGTCGCCGACCATGTCGAGGAGTTCGGCGGGGAACACCTGCCAGGACACGCCGTACTTGTCCTTCAGCCAGCCGCAGGGCCCTTCTTCACCGCCGTCGGTGAGCCGGTCCCAGTAGTAGTCGACTTCTTCCTGGTCCTCGCAGCGGATCTGGAACGACACGGCTTCGCTGAACTTGAACTGGGGGCCGCCGTTCAGCCCCACGAACTTCTGGCCGTTGAGGACGAACTCGACGACCATCACGTCTCCCGGCGTCCCCGGCCCGGCCTCGGTGTACCGGCCGACCTTGCCCAGCTGGGAGTTCTTGAAGATGGAGAGGTAGTGGTGTGCCGCTTCCTCGGCCTGACCGTCGAACCACAGACAGGTCGTGAAACCGTCGATCGACATGATGTGCCTCCCGTCGTGTGGACCCGTGTATACCCGTACGGCCGGTGCCGCGCCATAACCAAACCCTTGTTCGAACCGGATTTCACGGTGTTCTACGGCCGTACGCCCACGTCCCGTACACCATCGTGCCTACGGTCGGGCCGGGCCGCAGCCCGTCCGGTCCGCGCCGCGCCGCGCCGCGCTCCGGATGTGCGCCCGGCGGACCGTTGCTCTACTGGGAGGGCCGGCCGCCGCGGGTCCGCGCGGTGGCCGTCGCCGAGCTGGGAGGACGGGCCGTGGCCGAGGCGTCGCCGGGGAGCGGGGCGGGGTGCCCCGAGCGGGTCGGCGCGCTGGTCGTCGGGTCCGGTTTCGGCGGCTCGGTGGCGGCGTACCGGCTGGCGGCAGCGGGCCTGTCCGTCGTCGTCCTGGAGCGCGGCCGGGCGTACGCGCCGGGGAGCTTCCCCCGTACCCCGGCGGAGCTGGGGCGGGCCCTGTGGGACCCGAGCGAGGGGCTGTACGGGCTGTTCGACGTCTGGCGGTTCCGGGGCTGCGACTCCCTCGTCTCCAGCGGGCTGGGCGGCGGCTCGCTGATCTACGCCAATGTGCTGCTCCGCAAGGAGGCGCAGTGGTTCGTGGCGCGGGAGGAACTGCCCGGTGGCGGCCACGAGTCGTGGCCGCTGACGCGCGCCGACCTCGATCCGCACTACGACGCGGTGGAGGCGGTGCTGCGCCCGGTCCCGTACCCGGTGGACACCGAGCCCTACGCCCGAACGCCGAAGACCCGGGCGCTGCGGGAGGCGGCCGGGCGGGCGGGCCTGCCGTGGGCCCCGGCGCCGCTCGCGGTGAGCTTCGCCCCCGGCCCCGGGGCGCCGCCCGGCCCCGGCCTGCCGCTCGCGGACGAGCCGTACGGCAATCTGCACGGTGTGCCGCGCGGCACCTGCCGGCTCACCGGCGAATGCGACCTCGGCTGCAACAACGGCGCGAAGAACACCCTCGACCACACCTACCTGTCCGCCGCGCGGCACCACGGCGCCGACCTGCGGACCGGGCACCAGGCGGTGACGGTGGAGCCGCTGGACAGCGGCTACCGCGTCGGTTACGTCGTGCACGACACGGACGGCGCGGGGCGCCCGGCGCGCACCGCCGACCTGCCGCGGCGCCACATCGACTGCGACCGCCTGGTGCTGGCGGCGGGCACGTACGGCACGGTCCACCTGCTGCTGGCCAACCGGGCGCGGCTGCCCCACCTGGGCCCTGCGCTGGGCACCCGGTTCTGCGGCAACGGTGATCTGCTGACGTTCCTGTACGGACGTGGCGGCACGCCTGCGCCGCGGCCCGACGAGGGGCCGGTGATCACCGGTGTGGTCGGCGTGCCGGACGGCGGCGGGCGGGGGCAGCACATCGTCCAGGACGGCGGCTATCCCGGCTTCCTGAACTGGTTCGCGGAGGGCGTACGGCTCGCCGGGGGCGCGGGACGGCTGGCCACGCTGGCCGCCGGGCTCGCCGTGGAGCGTGCCCTCGGTTCGCGGGACAGCAACCTCTCCGGCGAGATCGCCGCGCTGCTCGGGCCGGGCAAGGGCTTCCCCGGGGTGCTGCCGCTGCTGGGCGTGGGCCGGGACGTACCGGACGGGGTGATGGGGCTGCGGGACGGCCGGCTGGACGTCCGCTGGACCACCGCCACGAGCCGGGCGTACTACGAGGGCGTCCGCACCACGATGCGGCAGCTCGCCGACGCGATGGGGACGGGGTATCTGGACAATCCGATCTGGTGGTGGCGGCGGGTCGTCACCGTCCACCCGGTGGGCGGCGCACCCGTCGGCAACCGCCCGGAGGCGGCCGTCTGCGACCCGTACGGCGAGGTGTTCGGGCACCCGCGCCTGTATGTGGCGGACGCGGCGGCGCTGCCGGGTCCGGTCGGGGTCAATCCGTCGCTGACGATCGCGGCGCTGGCGGACCGGATGTGCACCCGGCTGCTGGAGAACCGGCCGCCCCGGCGGGCACACCGCCCGGCTCCGGCGCCCGCCACGGCCCTGACGTTCGACGAGGTCATGCGCGGCGCCCTGGCCGACGGGCCGGGCCTGACCCTGCGTCTGACCGTCACCGTCGACGATGTGGACGCCTTCGTCGACTCGCCGGATCACCGGGCGGCCGTGCGCGGCACGGTGGACTGCGAGCCGCTGGGCGGCCGGCTGCCCGTACGGGAAGGGTGGTTCAACCTGTTCGTGCCGAGCGGGCTGCCGGGGCGCCGGCGGATGCTCTACCACCTTCAGCTGGACGGGCCGCGGGGCCGCCCGCTGACGCTCACCGGCCGCAAGGAGATGGGCGACGACCCGGGCGCCGACCTGTGGGCGGACACCACCACCCTGGCGGTCGAGATCCGTCGCGGCCGGCACGGGCCGGGCGAGGAGCCCGCTTCGGCGCCGCTGTGTTCCGGTGTGGTGCGCGTGGGGCGGCTGGGCTTCGTGCGGCAGCTGGCCTCGATGCGCGCGACGGGCGCCGCGCCGCTCGCCGCGCTGGCCCGGTTCGGGCGGTTCTTCGCCGGGGAGCTGTGGGGCGTGTACGGGCCGGGGCGGTAGCGCCGGTCCCAGGGGCGCTCAGTCCGTGTGGGTGTCCAGGAAGGCGGTCAGGTGCGGGAAGACGTCCCGGGCGCTGTCCTTGCCCATGAAGACGTCCTGGTGGCCGTAGCCGGGGAAAAGGTGCAGGCGGGAGATGCCGGGCGCGCGGGCCGCGAGTTCGCGCTGACAGGCGGGGTTGGAGTCGGCCATGACGTGGTTGCGGTCGCCGGTGGTCAGCAGGAGCGGGGTGGTCAGCCCCGCCGCCGCCTCCAGGTAGTCGTCGGGCAGTTCGCGGTACGCCGGGTCGCCGGGCCGGTACTTGACGACCCGGCCGGCCCGGACGATCGCCCGGATGTGCCGGTAGTAGTGCACTCCGGTCGCGCCGAACAGGTCCGCGACGCGGTCGTGGGTGACCGGTGACAGATGCGCGTGGTCGTACAGCGCGGGCCGCCCGGAGCCCCACATGGCGCTCACCATGTGGCAGGACGGGACGCGGCATTCGGGGTGGAAGAGCGACACCAGGCGGGCGATCAAGCGGCCGCGGGTGAACGAGGCGTCCTGCGGCCAGGCGGGGTTGAGGTAGGGCAGGCCGAGCACGTACTCGGTCAGGCCGGGGACGACGTAGAGCTTGCAGCGGGACCAGCGGGGCGGCCGCAGGACGAGGGCGGAGCTGTTGATGACCGCGCTGGTGATGCCGGTGACGACGCCGGCGGCCAGGCTCATGGCGAAGGCCACCCCGCCCAGGCAGTGCGCGATCACGTGCAGCCGGGGCGCCGGGCCGATGTGCGACCGGACCTCGGCGAGCGCGGCCGGGAAGTCGTGCAGGGCGACGTCGTCGAGGGTGAAGCGGTGGCAGGCCATGTCGTACGGGAAGCGGTTGCTCATCCGGTTGTCGAGGGCCCAGACGTCGGGGTAGCCGTGGTCGAGCAGGTAGGTG
The DNA here is from genome assembly GCF_042732265.1 of Streptomyces sp. NPDC059788. Classification (NCBI taxonomy): domain Bacteria; kingdom Bacillati; phylum Actinomycetota; class Actinomycetes; order Kitasatosporales; family Streptomycetaceae; genus Streptomyces; species Streptomyces sp. NPDC059788. Next base: position 34,336 of record NZ_JBHWHY010000051.1, read on the forward strand.
GTGAGGTCGTCGTGCTCGGGCATGACGAACATGTCGCTCGACGTGGTCAGGCCGTGTACGAGCAGCACCGCGTCGGTCCGCGCGTCGGCGTCGGCCGGGGCACGGCGGTAGCGGGTCAGGGTCAGGCCCAGCCCGTCGGCGGTCGCGAACGGGTGCACGGTGACCTCGGCGTCACGGACGCCTTCGCTGGTGAACAGGGGGATGCGGCGCTGCATACGGCACTGGCCCTCCATCAGCCCCCGCCGACCCGAGAACGTCCGGAGACCATTTAGCGAATATTTTTGTGAATTGCCCGTAAAGTCTCCTTGGACCAAAATATTGCATGGGGGCGCCGTTCGCCGTTCCTCCGTCCGCCCACCCGACCGAAACCGGCCCGCCCGATGCCCGACAGCTTCGTACCGCTCCACGGCAACCGCGCGCTCGTCGGCCGTACGGAGGTCGTACGGCTCCTCGGTACGGAGGCGGAGCGGGCCGCCGGGGGCGAGTTCCGGCTCGTCGAACTGACCGGGGACCCGGGCGCCGGAAAGACCAGGCTGCTCGGCGAGACCGCCGCGGCGGCCCTGCGGCACGGGCTGACCGTGCTGCGCGGCCGGGGCACCGAGTACGAGAACGACGTGCCCCTCTCGCTGGCCGTGGACGCCCTGGACGACCAGGTGGAGAGCCGGGCCGAGCAGGTCCGCGCGGCCCTGGACCAGGAGAGCGCTCGGCTGCTCGCCGACGTCTTCCCCGCCCTGTCGGCGGACCGCCCGGGGCCGGACCCCGGGGCGGCCCCGAGCACCGGCCTCAACCGCTACCGCGTGCACCGCGCCGTACGCCTCCTGCTGGAGGCCCTCGCGGACCCCGGCGGCCTCGCCGTCCTGCTGGACGACGTGCACTGGGCCGACGAGGGCTCGGTGGAGCTCCTCTCCCACCTCGCCCGGCACCCGCCGCGCGGCCCGCTGCTGCTCGCCGTCACCTACCGCACCCGCCAGGCGGGCCCCCGGCTCACCGCCGCGCTCGCCGACGCCGCGCCCGGCCTGCGTACCCGTATCGAGGTCGCGCCGCTCACCCTCCGGGAGGCCGGGGAGTTCCTCGGCCCGTCCGTCGGCGCCCGGCGCCGCCGCGCGCTGTACGAGGCCAGCGGCGGCAACCCGCTCTATCTGGAGGCGCTGGCCCGCTCCGCACCGGCCGCCGCACCGGCGGGACACCCCGCCGAGAGCGCCGCCCCGGCCGACGGCGACGACGGACTGCTGCCGGGCCCGGTGCGCGAAGCGCTGGCCGCGGAGCTGGCCGCGCTGCCCGAAGGCGCCCGGCTGGCCGCCCAGGCCGCCGCCACGCTCGGCGACGAGTTCGAACCGGGCATGGTGGCCGTGGCCGCGCCGATGACCGAGAGCGAAGCACTCGCGGCCCTCGACGAACTGGCCGTACGCGACGTGGTGCGCTGCGCCCCGGCCCCGGGCCGCTTCCGCTTCCGCCACCCCGTCGTCCGGCACCTCGCGTACGCGTCCTCCGGCGCGGGCTGGCGGGTCGCCGCGCACGCGCGCGTGGCCGCCGCCCTGGACGAGCGCGACGCGCCCACCGTCACCCGCGCCCGCCACATCGCCCGCTCGGCGCGCTTCGGCGACCTGCTGGCCGTCGGCGTGCTCGTCGAGGCGGCCCGCGCGACCGCGTACCAGTCCCCCGCGACCGCCGCCCAGTGGCTGCGGACCGCCCTGGACCTGCTTCCCGGGACACCCGGCGGCACGGCGGCCGGCCCCGTGCCCGACCGGCTCGCCCTGCTCGTCGAACTGACCCGGCTCCAGGGCGTCGGCGGACGGCTCGTCCAGGGCCGCGACACCGCGCTGGAGGTGCTGCGGCTGCTGCCGCCGGACGCCTGGGCGCAGCGGGCTCGCGCCGCCCGGTTCTGCGCCATCCTGGAGCGGCTGCTCAACCGCCAGGCCGAAGGCCGCGCCCTGCTGCGCGCCGAGCTGAGCCGGGTGCCGCCGGAGCACGCGGCGGACGCGGTCCCGCTCCACCTCCAGCTGATCGGCGACAGCCTCATCCGCGCCGACTTCCCGGCCGCGGCGCGGCAGCTCGACCGGCTGACCGCCGTGCTGAAGCAGACCGGGGACCGCGCCGAGGGGGCGGGCGCCGCGCCCGAGGACCCCGACGACTGGGTGCCGCTGGTGACGCTCCGGCTGGGCCAGGCCTACGGCGCCGGTGACCTGGACACCGCCCGCGGCCTCGCCGGCCGGGCCGAGCGGCTGACGGAGGAGGCCACCGACGCCGAGCTGGCCCCGTGGCTGGAGTCGCTGTCCTTCCTGTGCTGGATCGACGCGATGATGGGCCGGCTGCCGCAGGCCGCCCGGATGGTCGAACGGAGCCTGGCCATCGCCAACGCCACCGGGCAGAGCTATCTGTCGCCCTGGATTCTGGCCGCGCAGGCGTTCACGTACGGGCGGACGGGACGGATCGCGGAGGCCGTGGACCGGGCCGAGGACGCGCTGGACGCCGCGCGGCTGCTCGGCTCCGACGAGTGCGTGGCCCTGGCGCTGGCCGTCAAGTCGCTCATGGTCCGCTGGACGGGCGAGCACGCTGACGCGCTGGCGCTGGCCGACGAGGCGATCCGGCACGCCGGGGGCCGCCGTGAGTGGTGGGCGCGGCTGGGCGTCGTCGGCCGCGGCCTGGCCCTGGTCGGGCTGGACGACGTGGACGCGGGCGGGGCCGAGGTGCTGGCCGCGTGCGACGCGTTCGTGTCGCCGCTGCTGGAGCGCAGCTGCCTGCTGGTGTGCTGCGAGGCGATGGCCGACGCGGAGGCCGAGCGCGGGCGGCCCTCGGCGGCCGCGGGCTGGGCGGACCGGGCCGAGGCGGTTCCGGGCGGCGGTGCGGGGTCGGGGCACGCGGCGCTGGCGCGGGCCCACGCCGACCAGGAGGGCGACCCGGCCGCTGCGGCGCACGGCGCGGTCCGGGCGGCGGAGCTGTTCGAGGGGACGGGCGAGCGGCTGTCCGCGGCGCGGGCGTGGCTGCGGGCCGGGACCGCGCACGGCCGCTGCGGGCAGAAGGCCGTGGCGCGTACGGAGCTGGCGCGGGCGGCGGAGGTGTTCGGCGCGTGCGGGGCGCCGGGGCTGCACGCCCGGACCGTACGCGAGCAGCGGCGACTGGGGGTACGGACCAGGCGGGCGGCGGCGCAGCCGGACGGGCGGCTGTCGCGCCGGGAGGCGGAGGTGGCCGAGCTGGTCCGGCAGGGGTTCAGCAACCAGCGGATCGCGGAGCGGCTGTTCCTGAGCCCGCGGACGGTGGAGACACATGTGGCGCACGTCTTCGCGAAGCTGGGGGTGTCGTCGCGGGCGGCGGTGGCGGGGAAGCTGGCGGGCGTCCGGGGGCCGGAGGCCTGAGGCCGGCGGGCGTCCGAGGCCCGGAGGCCTGAGGCCGGCGGGCGTACGGAGCCGGAGGCCTGAGGCTGTGGGGGCCGGGGCCGAGGCCTGAGGCCGGCGGACTCAGTAGTGCGGCCTTTCCGGTCCGTACCGGTTCAGTAGTGGGGCCCGTGTTTTCCCCGATGTGGGGAGGGTCTGCCGGGGCGCACGGTGAGGGAGTCAACCTTCCCATCGCCCGGAATCGAGTCCCGAGATGCCTGAGCTGATCGAAACCCCCACCCCCACGGCCGCCCCCACGGCCACCGCCACCGAGCCGGCCGTCCTGACCGCACCGGCACCCGCCGCCTCGCCGGCCCCGGTGCCCCCGGAGGTCCCGCAGACCCCGGCCGCCCCCGCGCCCCCGGCCCTGGAACCGTTCCTGGACCCGTTGCGGATTCCGCCGCTCCTGCGGCCGGAGCCCGATCCGGAGACCGGCCGCGCCGAGCTGACCGTACGGACCGAACCCGTCCGCGTCTCGTTGCACTCGCAACTTCCCCCGTCGCTGATGTGGGCGTACGAGGGCCAGGTCCCCGGACCGACGATCGAGGTGCGGCGCGGCACCCGGCTGCGGGTGTCCTGGGCCAACGGGCTGAGCGGCCCGTACCCGCTGATCAAGGTGGAGACGCGGGTGCCGGCGAACACCATGCGCCCCGGCTACGGCCCGGCGGACACCTTCGACCGCAAAGTGGCCGCGCTGCCGCCCTGGACGGTGGTGCACCTGCACGGTGCGCGCACCGGCGGCGTCAACGACGGCTGGACCGACAACGCCGTGCCGCCGGGCGAGACCCAGCTCTCCGAGTACGTCAACGACCAGGCGTCCTGCACCCTCTGGTACCACGACCACGCCATGAACATCACCGCGCTGAACGTGATGACGGGCCTGGCCGGCATGTACTGGATACGGGACGAGGAGGAGGCGGCGCTCGGCCTGCCGGACGGCGCCCGCGAGATCCCGCTCGTCCTGTGCGACCGCAACGTCGACACGGACTGGGAGGGCCGTCCGACCGGTGTGCTGATGCACAAGGTCCTGCGGGACGACCAGGACGTGCCGCGGCCGTTCTTCGGCCCGTACAACGTCGTCAACGGCGTCGTGCAGCCGCACCTGGACGTGGACGCGCGCTGGTACCGCTTCCGGATGGTCAACGGCTCCAACGCGCGGTTCTACACACTGCGCCTGTGCCACGAGGACGGCACGCCGGTGGACCCGGAGCTGGTCGCCCGTGCCTTCCACCAGATCGGTACGGACAGCGGGCTGCTGCCCGAGCCGGAGCCGCTGCCGGAGCAGGGCCTGACCCTGGCACCCGGCGAACGCGCCGACGTACTGGCCGACTTCTCCGTACTGCGCGGGATGCGCGTGCACTGGGCCGACGCCGCCACCAACCCGCCCGGCCCGGCGCCCTCGCCCGAGGTGCTGCAGTTCCGGGTCGCGGACGAGGCGGCGGACGACCCGTTCACGCTGTCCGGCCGGCTGAGCCCGTCCTACGTACGGCTGAGCCATGCCACCGCGCCCGACCACGAGCACCGGTGGATCGTGCTGACCCCGCCCGCCGCGACCGGGATGCCGATGATGTGGGAGATGGAGACCGTCGAGGACGCCTCGGCGGTGGAGATCCCCAGTGACGGCATCGTGCAGGTGCAGCGGCCGGGACAGCCCCTGCTGACGCTGCGCCGGGTCGCGGAGATGTTCAACGACGCCACGACGATCATGGCCCGCGAAGGCGGCTGGGAGCAGTGGAACGTCCTGAACCTGGGCGGGCCCGTGCACCCCTTCCACATCCACCTGATCCGCTTCCAGGAGACCCGGCGGCAGAACTACGACGCCCGCGGTTTCCAGCGGCTGTTCCACGGCGACGGCACGGTACGCGGCCACGGCACCGTCACCCCCGTGACCTTCACCGGCGAGCTGCCCGCCACCGGCGCCGGCATCGGCTGGAAGGACACCGTGCGGGTCGGCGACACCACGCCCGCGCCCGCCGGGTCCGGCCAGCTGGTGTCCGTACTGGGGCAGTTCGACGGCGGCTCGGGCCGCTACATGTACCACTGCCACATCCTCGAACACGAGGACGAGGCGATGATGCGGCCGTTCACGGTCATGCCCGGTCCGGTGATGGACATGCACCCCGGGATGCACGGCGGCGGCCACGGCACCGGGGGCGGCGGGGGCCACGGAGGTCACACGTCATGACGCGCCGGAACCCGCCCCCCGAGAACACCGCCCGCCCCGCACCGAAGGAGCGAACCACCATGACCACCCCGACCGACACCCCGTCCACCGCCCGCATCCGCCACCGCGACGGACGCCGGGTCCGCCCCACCGGCGGCCAGACCCGCGTCCTCCCCGCACCGAGCCCGGCGCAGCTGTGCGAACAGCTGCCGCTGACCTACCACGCGGCGCACACCGTCATGACCGCCCGGCACGACATCGTGCGGGTCCTCGACGGCCGGGACGACCGGCTGCTCGCCATCGTCGGGCCGTGCTCCGTGCACGACCGGACGGCCGCCCTCGACTACGCGTCCCGGCTGCGGGACGCGGCGGCCGGGCTGGCGGACGACCTGCTCGTCGTGATGCGGGTCTACGTCGAGAAGCCGCGCTCCTGCCTCGGCTGGCCCGGCCTGGTCGGCGACCCCGGCCTGGACGGCGGCGCCGACCTCGGCCGCGGCCTCGCCGAGGCCCGGTCCCTGATGCTCGACATCGCCGAGTCCGGCCTGCCGGTGGCCTGCGAATGGGTCAACCCGGCCACCCCGGCGTACCTGTCCGACGTCGTCGCGTGGGGCTCCGTCGGAGCCCGTACGGCGGCGAGCCAGGTGCACCGGGACCTGGCCAGCGGCCTGCCGATGCCGGTCGGCGTCAAGAACGGCACGGACGGCTCGGTCCAGGTCGCGGTCGACGCCGTACGGGCCGCCGCCGCGCCGCACACCTTCCTCGGCGCGTCCGGCGCCGGAGCGGTGTCCGTGCTGCGCACCAGCGGCAACCCGGACTGCCACGTCGTCCTGCGCGGCGGCGCGGACGGCCCCAACTACGGCGCGGCGCACGTCCGCCGGGCCGCGGAGCTGCTCTCCGGTGCCGGGCTGCCGGCCCGCGTCCTCGTGGACGCCAGCCACGGCAACAGCGGCAAGCAGCACGAGCGGCAGCGGGTGGTCGCCGACGACCTCGCGGTACGGGTCGCCGACGGCGACACCACCGTGCGCGGTGTGCTCCTGGAGAGCTTCCTCGTGCCCGGCCGCCAGGACCCCGGCAGCCGTCCGCTGGTCCACGGGCAGAGCGTCACCGACGCGTGCGTCGGCTGGAGCGGCACCGCCCAGCTGCTGCGCGAGCTGGCCGGCGCGGCACGCGCCCGCCGCCACGCCCGCTGTCCCCGGCCCCGCCTGGACGCGGTGGACCCCGATTCCGTCGCGCTCGGCGCCGTGCCTCTCATGGAAAGGACCTGAACCGTGTTCACCCCTCTGCGCTATCCCAGCACCGACCGCCACCTGCCGGACGGCGGCGCGGGCGTCGGCGGCCGGTCCCCGGACCGGCCTGCCCCGCGGCCCTTCGACCTCGGTGACGTCGCCCGGTTCGCCAGCCCGCTGACCCGGATGCTGCTCGCCAGCGACGGCCTGACCACCACGCTGCTGGAGTCCGCGCTCGCCACGCCCCTGCGGCTGCGCGTGCTGCACCAGGGCACCGCGCCCGCCACCGCGCAGGACGCGCTGACCCGCCGCTGTCTGAGCCTGGGCCGGGACGAACAGGTCCTGGTGCGCCGCTCCGCGCTGGCCGACGCCGCGCTGACGCCCGTCTCGCTCAACACCGTCGTCGGGCTCGTCCCGGACGACCCGGCGCTGGCCGCGTGCCTCACCAGCCCCCGTACGCCGATCGGTTACGGCCTGCGGGCGAGCGGCGCCATGCGCACCCGACGGCTGGTGGAGGTGGGCGTGGCCGGGTGGGAGCAGGACGGCCGCAGCCGGCCCGCCGTGTTCAAGTCGTACGTCGTGCTCGACGGCGACCGGCCCTGGCTGTTCATCCGGGAACTGTTCAACCCGCGCCTGGTGCCCGCCGGGCAGGAGGGCGACGGGCGCGACGCACCGGCGCCGGGCGGTGGCCCGGCCGCGGTCCGGCCGCAGCCGGTCGTCGTCCCGGCGCCGGCGCCGCGGCAGCGCCTGCTGGGCCGTCCGCGCCCGCTCACCGAGGAGATCGGGCGCGCCGGACCCGCCGGACCCGGACCGCACCCGGCGCTGGCCCCGACGGCGGACGGCGAGGCGTTCCTCCTGCACCTGGGCCGCCATGCGACCGGAGCGCTGACGACGGTGGCCGCCGGGCTGGTCCACTACACGGCCGGGGTGCCCGTCACCGTCGTCACCGGCGGGCACCCCCCGCCGGGCGTACTGCCCCGGGAGGCCCGGTGGATCGCCGAGGAGTACCGGGCCGCGGCCCGCTCCCCCGCGTGGCTGGACGACTTCCCGCAGCTGATGACGTTCCTCGACCCCTGTCCGCCGTCCGTCGTCGGCCAGGTCCGGTGGACGTCCGACGGCGACCGCGTGCCGCGGCCCGGCGCCGTGGCCGGGCTGCGCCCGCCGCCCGGCTGCCATCCCCGTGAGGTCGCCGCGCGGTGTGTGTCGCTCAATCCCGGCCGGGTGCCCGGACGGCTCGTACTGGCCGTACGGCTCGGCCCGGAGCGGACGGTGGCCGAACTGCCCGCGCTGATCGAGGCCGTGGCCTCCACCGGCACTCCGGTGACGTGGGTGTGCGCGCCCCGGCCGGGGGCCACGGAGGCGGCCGAGGTCGACACGTTCTTCGACACCCACTACTCGGTGGGCAGCCGTCCCGGCGGCCTGCTGCTCGACGGGAACGGCCGGACCTCGGCCGAGGTGCTGCGGACGGTCCACGCCGCGGCGACCGCCTGGCGGCCCGCCGCCTGAGCCGTACGTCCCGTCCCGTGCTTCCCGTCCCGTACCTCGCGTCCGACGCGACGCCACGAAACGGCCTCCTAGAAAGCGAGCTTGTCATGTCCTGCCATCACCACACCGACCTCGCCCTGATCGACGAACAGGGCTCCCTCACCCGCCGCGCGCTGCGCGCCGCGGTCACCCGCCGGGCCGCCGAGCTGGCCGCGGCGGGGCTGCGCCCCGGCGACCGGGCGGTGCTCTGCCGCCCCAACGGACGCCGGTGGGTCGTCGACCACCTCGCGCTGGCGGCACTGGGCGCCGTGGGCGTCCCGCTGAACGCCGCCTCCGCGCCGGACGAGATCCGCCATGCGGCCCGCGACAGCGGCGCCGCGCTCGTCCTCACCGCGGAAGGACCCGGCCCGCCGCCACCGGGCCCCCCGGACCCGCCCCGCTCCCCCGCCACCGACCTCGCCGGCATCGCGACCATCGCCTACACCTCCGGCACCACGGGGCGCCCCAAAGGAGCACTCCAGTCCCGGCACGCGGTGCGCCTCGGCGGCGAGAACATCGCCCGGCGTCTCGCGCTGGGGCCCGCCGATACGGTGCTCAGCCCGCTGCCGCTGGCCCACACGTACGGCACCAACGTCCTGAACGCCGCCCTGTCCGCCGGAGCCGCCCTCGTCCTCCTCACCCGCTTCACCGAGGAGGCGGTCGCCGAGGCGCTGCGCCGCCACCGCCCCACCGTGCTGGCCGGGGTGCCGACGATGTACCGCAGGCTGCTGGTCCACGCCGGGCTGCCGCTGGAGTCGGTGCGCTGTTCGCTCTCCGCCGGCCAGCCCGCCGGGGAGCAGCTCGCCCGCGACTGGCAGGAGCGGTCCGGCGCCGTCTTCGCCGAGGGCTGGGGCATGACCGAACTGGCCGGCCTGGCCTCGCTCACGCCCGCCGACGACCCCCGCCACCCGGGCACCGCGGGGCCGCCCGTGCCGGACGCCGCGGTCCGTACGGGCGAGGACGGTGAACTGCTGGTACGCGGCCCCTTCGTGACCCCCGGCTACCTCGGCGCGCCCGAGGCCACCGCGCGGGTCCTGATGCCCGGCGGCGAACTGCGCACCGGGGACGTCGGACGGGTGGCGGAGGACGGCGGAGTGACCGTCCTGGACCGTCTCAAGGACGTGATCCTGTGCGGCGGTTACTCGGTCTATCCGGCCGAGGTGGAGCGGGTGATCGCCACCCATCCGTCCGTGGCCGCGGTGGCCGTCACCGCCATGCCGGACCCGGTGCGCGGCGAGTCTCCCCAGGCCTGGATCGCGGCCGTCGCCGAAGGGGCCGCCGACGAGGCCGCGGTCCTCGCCCACTGCCGGGCGCACCTGGCCCCGTACAAGATCCCCCGCCGTACGACGTTCCTGCCCGAACTCCCCACCACCGCGGGTGGCAAGATCGCCCGCGGCCGGCTGCCCCATTAGGAGGCCGTCATGCACACCAAGGCTGTCACGCACACCGAATCGACGCACGTCGTCGTCGTGGGCGCCGGTCCGGTCGGACTGGCCACGGCACTGCTGCTGCGGGCCCGCGGAGCGGCCGTCACCGTCCTGGAAGCGGCGGCGGAGCAAGCGCCGCGGCTCGGCAGCCGGGCGATCTTCCTGCACCGGCAGTCGCTGGCCACCCTCGCCGCCGCCGACCCGGTGCTCGGCGCGGAGCTGGTCGGCAACGGGCTGGTCTGGGGCGCGAGATGCACCTCCTTCGCGGGCCGGGAGGTCCACCGCCGTACGTACGTCCCGCCCCCGGCGGACCGCGCGCCCTTCTCCAGCCTTCCGCAGCCGGTCATGGAGAGGCTGCTGCGCGCGGCCTGCCGCCGGGCCGGAGCGGACATCCGCTGGGACACCCCGGTCATCGGCGTCACCTCCGGGCCCGACGGCGTACTGGTGCGCACGCCGGGGGCCGTGCACCGGGCCGCGTACGCCGTCGGCTGCGACGGGGCCCGGTCGGCGGTGCGCCGGGCCGTCGGCGTACGGCTGCGCGGCCCCCGCTCCCCGCACGCGTTCCTCGTGCTCGACGTCGCCGACGACCCCGCGCTCCCGCTGCCGCGCGAACGGGCCTTCCACTATCTCGACCCGCGGATGGGCGGGCGCAACGTCCTGACCGTGCCGTTCCGCGGCGGGCTGCGCGTGGACGTGCAGTGCCGGCCGGACGACGACCCGGACGCGCTCGGCGGGGGCGCGGCGGACTGGCTGCCCGCGCTGCTGCCGGACGGGCACGCCTGCTCCGTCACCTGGTCCTCGCACTACCGCTTCCAGCAGGTGGTCGCCGACGCCCTCACCGACGCGCACGGCCGGGTGCTGCTCGCCGGGGAGGCGGGACACCTGTTCGCCCCCTTCGGTGCGCGCGGCCTGAACTCCGGCATCGCCGACGCCGCGGCGGCCGCCGACGCCCTGACCAACGGCGACGTGGCCGGCTTCGCGGCCGCGCGCCACCGGGCCGCGCTGCTCAACCGCCGGGCGGCGGGGCAGGCCCTCACCCACCTCACCGCGCCCGCTCCCCGGCACCGCGCCGCCCAGCGGCTGGCCGCCGCCGCGGCGCCCCGCTCGCGCCGGGCCGGGCGCTGGCTGGACTCCGCCCCGTACGGACCGCGTGACGCCGGCATTCCCAGGAGTCGCTACTGAGTACTGGCACCGCACGTTCCTCGCACGTGTGACGCGAGCGGCCGGCCCTGCCGCACCCCACTGGCATCATGCTGCACACCGGTTACATCTGCTGCCGAACCACCTTGCACAGGCCGCCGTTTGCTGCATCCTTATCACTCACGACGGTGGCCACGAGGGGGCACGGTGCAGTCCCGACGTGATCTGGAGATCCGGGAGTTCGTCGGGCAGCGGCTCGTCCGTGCCCACGGCGAGCACGCCCGGCACCCGGTCCTGCTGCTCCTCGGGCCCCGCGGCAGCGGCAAGACCGAGCTGACGGGCCGGCTGGAGAACTGGGGCCGCCCGGCACCGCTGGCCGCCCTGGACCTCGCGGCGCTCGACGACGGGGTGCACCATCCCGTAGACGTCCTGGCCCGCATCGCCTTCCAGCTCAACGCCCGCCGTCCGGGCTTTCCTCCGCTGGCCCTGCCGTCCTTCGCCGTCCTGCTGATGGCGCTGTCCGCCGAGGCCGACCCGGAGAGCCGGGACGCCGCGCTGGGCCAGATGCGCGAGGCCCTGCGGACGGGCCGCGCGGAGGACCACTCGCTGGCGGTGCTGCGGGAGCTGGTGACCTCGGTCGGCGTGCCCATGGGGCTGCCCGGCTGGTCGGCGGCGGTCGTGCCGCTGATACAGGGCTGGCAGCGGGCCCGGGTGTGGTGGGGCGTGCACCGGCGGCTGGGCCGCGTACCGCGTGGCGGCTCCCGCCCCCAGGTGCCGGCGGACGCCCTCGTCGAACTGAACCAGCACTTCCGGCACGGCACCGCCGCCCAGCGCGAGCGGGCCGAGTCGGTGCTGCTCCAGGCGTTCCTCGCCGACCTCCAGGGCGCGTACACGAAACACGGCGGCGACCGCACCCGCACGCTGCGCTGCCTGGTGCTGCTGGACAACGCCGACAGCGAGCTGGGCGACGCGTTCCTCCAGGCCCTGGTCGAGGCGCGGGCCGCCGGGCCGGGGCACCCGGACCCGCTGGTGGTCGTGGCGTGCGCGCGCCGCGCACCGGAGGTGCTGCGGCAGCTGGAGCGGGGACCGCGGCAGCTCGGCGGCTATCTGTCGTGCTGGCAGCCGCCGGAGCGGGAGGACGGGCCCGAGCTGTTCGTGCCGCGGGTGGTGACCCGGCCCGGCGGCGGAGCCCGGCTGGAGGTGGCGCAGCTGCGTCCGCTGGACCGGGTCGAGGTGCAGGAGCAGGTCCGCCCGTACGTGAAGCGGATGCCGCAGTCGGCGCTGGCGGGCATCACGCATCCGGTGGCCTGGCTGGGCCGTACGGTCCATGAGCTGACGCGCGGCCACCCGGCCGCGACCCGGGCGGTACTGGAGGCGCTGGAGGACTTCGCGCCGGAGGTGCCCTGCGGGCGGCGGCTGCGGATGGTGATGGCTCCCGAAGGGCCGCACTCCGTCGCGGACGGCCTGCTGGACCTGCTGTTCCAGGATCTGCCGCAGGAACTGGCCGACTGGGCCCTGCCGCGCGCCGCGGCGGCCGTCACCCTCGGGCAGGCGGCGAGCGCCACCGACCTGTGGCGGCAGGCCGACGCCCCGCCGCGGCTCCTGCGCGGGCTGGCCCATGACGACCGGCACGCCGAGCGGATCACCTTCGACGGGCAGCAGCACAGCGCTCTCCCGGATGTCGTCCGCAGGCTGCTGCTGGGCAGGCTGTCGCAGTCCGCGGCGCCCGCCGGGGCCACCCCGCCGTGGGAGCTGGTGCACGAACTCCTCGGCGCCGGCGCGGAGTCGGGGCGGGTCGGCGCCTATCACCGGCTGGCGGGCGGTGACGTCCAGGGCACCGCGTCCTACCTGCACGACCGCTTCCTCGGTGTGTGCCGGGGCGACGGGTCGGCGCGGGCGTGGTGCGAGGAGCTGTCCTGGATTCAGCGCGCGCCGCGCCGCTGGGAGGCGGACGCGCTGGGGCGTTCGGCGGGCGCGGAGTTCCAGCACCGGATCGACCGGGCGCAGAGCCCGCCCGACCAGCTGATGATCACCCGGCTGCTGGTCGCCGGGTGGATCACCACCCACCCGGCGTCCGACCCGTACGCGTCGCTGTGGTGCGACCCGTTGGGCGATCCGGTGGCCGAGCTGTATCCGAAGATCGTCGATGCACTGCAGAATCTGAGCGGCCGGCTGAGCGACGAGACGGACCACGACGTGCTGTGGCAGCGGGCGGCCGCCTACGAGAGGAAGCCGTGGTGACCGCCGGATGAGTGACGACGAACAGATCACGGTCCCGCGGCCGCGGCCCCGCGTCCGGCTGCGGGTCGCCGTCGCGGTGGTCACCGCGGCCGCCCTGGGCGTGGGCGGTTGCTGGCTCTACGACAGGGTGTTCGTCCGGTGCGCCGACGGTGTGCGCAAGGAGGGGCCGAGCGGCGAGTGCGTGGGCGTCACCGACGGCTCGTACGTCTTCGACGCGGCGCTGCGGGACATCTCGCGGCAGATCCTCGCGGAGAACGACCGGGTGGCGAAGTCCGGCAAACCCTGGGTCTCGGTGGCCTACCTCCAGCCGATGCGGCCGGGCGCCGACGACCGGGGGCGCTACAGCATACGGCGGGAGCTGGAGGGGGCCTACCTGGCCCAGCGGGAGCTGAACGACCCGCGGCGCGGCGGGCGCGGCGACTCGCCGCAGATCAAGCTGCTGCTGGCGAACAGCGGCACCGGGTCGCAGCAGTGGCAGCCGCTGGTGGAGCAGCTCAAGGAGATGAAGGACGGGGACCGGCACCTGGTCGCCGTGGCGGGTCTGGGGCAGAGCCGCCGGACCACCCAGCAGGCGATCGACGCCCTGCGGGAGGCCGGGATTCCCATGATGGGCTCCACCGTGACGGCCGACGGCATCAACAGGGCGGATCAGACCGGCTTCTGGCGGGTCGCGGCGACCAACTCCGACCAGGCGTCGGCCGCGGTGCGCTACCTGCGGAACCTGCAGAACCGCCCGGGGCAGCAGCGTCCGTACCGCGTGACGACCATCAAGGACCGCAGCGAGCAGGACACCTTCAGCACCTCCCTGTACCGGAGCTTCACCGCGGCCACCGCGCGCCACGGCCTGAAGGTCACCGACTCCGGGCTGGCCTACAGTTCGGCCGACCCCGCCACCGCCAACGCCTTCTCCTCCCTCGCCGACCGGGTGTGCGCCGACCCGCCGGACGCCCTGTACTTCGCGGGGCGGGGGCGCGCGCTGCGCGTCTTCATCGAGGCGATGGCGGCGGCCGGCCGGCGCTGCCCGACCACGGTGGTCACCGCGGACGACGTGGTGGGCGTCTTCGACGTGCCGGAGAGCTACGAGGCGCGGCAGGCGTTCCGGAAGGTGTGGGAGCGCAGCCGCCTCACCGTGTACAGCACCGTACTGGCCCACCCCGACCAGTGGACGAACGCCTACCCCGGCGCCGACAACCCGCTGCCGCAGTTCCGCGACGCCTACCGGCAGGACATCCGCCGCACGGACACCGAGCTGGCCGACGGTCAGGCCATGATGGGCCACGACGCCCTGCTGACCCTGGGCGTCGCCATTCGCGAGGGCGCCGGCCGGCAGGGCAACAGCCCGGTCACCACCGGCAGCATCCGCCAGATGCTGTTGCAGATCAGCGGGAGCAAGCCGGTGTACGGGGTGAGCGGGCCGATCCGCTTCGACGACCACGGTGATCCGGAGGGCAAGCCGCTCGCGCTGGTGGAGCTGCGGCCGGACGGCTCGTACGCCTTCCGGAAAGTGGTGTGGCCGTAGGGGCGGGCGTCGTCACGCCGTCCGTACGGTCCGCGGGGCGGCCGTCCGGGCGCGCAGTGCGGCACTGTAGCGGCGCAGGAGCAGGACAGCGGTGGTGGCGAGGCCGGTGAGGAGGCCGAGCCAGATGCCGAGGGTGTGGAGTCCGGCGGCGTAGCCCAGGAGCCAGGCGGCGGGCAGGCCCACGGCCCAGTAGCCGACGAGGGTGATGCGAAAGCCGCTCCTGGTGTCGTCGAGTCCGCGCAGGAGGCCAACGCCGATGTTCTGGGCGCAGTCGAAGAACTGCAGGACCATGACGACCAGCAGCAGGTGGGTGGCGATGGAGACGGCTTCGGCGTCCCGGGTCCCGCCGGTGTCGAAGAACGGGCCGAGGACGAGGCCGGGCAGCGTGGCGTAGACGACGGCGACGACTGTCATGACGGCGCCGGCGCAGGCCAGTGCGGTGTTCTTGATGCGCAGCGCGGTGTCGGTACGGCCGAGGGCGAGTTCGCGGCTGACGTTGATGGACGCGGCGTGGGAGAGGCCGACGGCGACCTGGAAGACGATGTAGACGAGCTGGTTGACGGCGGTGTGCGCGGCCAGCGCGGCGCTGCCGAACGAGCCGGCCATCAGGGCCGTGACGGAGAAGAACCCGGCCTCGGAACCGTAGGTCGCGGCGATGGGCACGCCGAGCCGGACGAGGCGGACGACAGCGGCGCGGTCGGCCTTGGCGATGTTCAGGCCGAGGTGGGGGCCGAGGACGGCGTCCCGCTTGGCGCAGGCGTACAGCGCCAGGAAGGAGAGGAAGTACACGAGTGTGGTGGCGACGCCCACGCCGGGCAGGCCCAGCTCGGGCAGCCCCCAGATGCCGTGGATCAGGCCCCAGTTGAGGGCGGCGTTGACGGCCACGGAGACCACCGTGATGCGCAGCAGGGCCTGGGGCCGCCGCATGCCCACGGTGAACTGGCGGACGGCCTGGAACCACAGGCACGGCAGCAGGCCCGGCGCGAGGGCGAGCAGCATGGTGCGCGCGCGGTCGACGACGTCCGCCTCCTGCCCGAGCCAGGTGAGCGCCTGGCCGATGAGCAGCATGAGGACGGCGCCCGTCAGCCCGGCGAGGGTGGCGACGGCCAGGCCTGCGCGGACGATCGCGCGGAGCTCGTCGCCGTCCTTCCGCCCGCGCGTCGTCTCCGCCCGCGCGGCCGCCGCGGCGATGCCGTTGCCGACGGAGGTGACGAGGCCGACGCCCATGGTGCGCAGCTGGTTGAAGATGACGATGGCCAGGCCGCCGGCGGCGAGGTCGGTGGTGCCGAGCGTGCCCATCATGACGGTGTCGGTGGTCGTCAGGGCGACCTGGGCGAGCTGGGTCAGGACGAGGGGGACGGCGAGGGCGGCCAGGGCGCGGCTGTCGCGGAGGAGTGTGGTGGGCTGCATGGCGGGGCTCATATCCTGCGGAGTTTGGTGAGCGCTTCGTCGACTTCGCGTTCCAGGCCGCGGTCGAGGAGGGCGCGGGCGTGCATCCAGTCGTCGTTGAAGACGGTGTCCAGGTACTTCTCGCCGCCGTCGTTGACCAGAGCGACCATGGTGGCACCTGGCGGGGCGGTGGGGAGCCGGGCCAGTGCCTCGTGGACGACGCCGCCGGCGGAGCCGCCGATGAGCAGTCCGGTGGCGCGGGCGACGGCGCGGGCGGTGGCGAAGGCTTCGACGTCGCCGACCTTCACGCCCTCGTCGATCAGGTCGAAGTCGACGAGCGCGCCGATCTCGGCGCCTTCGGGCGTGCCGGTGCCGGACTGGTAGTAGTCGTGGGCCGGGCCGCCGAAGGCGATGGAGCCCTTGGGTTCGACGCCGACGGTCCGGCAGCCGGGTACGAGCGTGCGCAGTTCGCGGGCGGTGCCGCAGAGGGCGCCGCCGGTGCCCACCGCGCCGATCAGGGTGTCGATCCGCCCGTCGAGGGCCTGGTGGAGTTCGTGCGCGACGGGGTGGTAGCCGACGCCGTTGCTGGGGTTGTTGTGCTGTTCGGTGAAGACGGTGTTGGCCTGTCCGCGGGCCAGCTCGGCGGCCAGTTCCTCGCGGGCGGCGGTGGCGAGCTCTTCGGTGCCGTCGTCGGCGACGTAGACGAGTTCGGTGCCCAGGGCCTTCATGGCGCGCAGTTTGTCGGTGCAGGCGTGGTGGTCGACGACGGCGGTGAAGGTGTAGCCGCGTTCGGCGGCGATGACCGCCAGGCCCAGGCCGGTGTTGCCGGAGGTGGATTCGACGATGCGCCCGCCGGGCCGCAGGGCGCCGCGCTCCTCGGCGTCCAGGATCATCCGGCGGGCCATCCGGATCTTGGCGGTGCCGGTCGGGTTGAACATCTCCAGCTTGAGCAGCAGCCGGCTGCCCGTCTCGGTGCGGCACAGCTCGAACAGCGGGGTGCAGCCGATGAGATCGGACAGGCGCGAAACTACGGCGGGCCGCGCGAGGGCCTGGTTCACGGGCGTACTCCTGAGCAGAGTAGGGCTGGTCACAGGGGTCGTACGGCGGCGGGGCGACGGGGCGTGGCCGGTCGCGGGCCTCAGCGGGCGGGGTGCCGGTCCAGGCGCCAGCGCGGCCGGGTGCCCAGGCGGTCCACGACGACCTTGGGCGGCAGCGGCAGGTCGTGGAACGGGGACTCGTTGGAGTCCATCTGGTATCCGGCGGTGTTCGGGTAGACCAGCAGGTCGCCGGCCCGGGGCCGGGCGGGGAACGGGATCTTGCGCCAGGTCAGCAGGTCCGACTCCAGGCAGGTCGCGCCGCCGACGCACGCGGGGTGCACCGCGTCGCCGCGGGCCGGCCCGTCCGGGGTGACCAGGTACGGGTCGGGCAGGTACTCGCTGTTGAACCACTGCTCGGACAGGCTGAGGCTGGTGCCGTCGACCGTCAGGACGCGGTAGCCGTCGCGTTCCTTGACGCCCTGGACGCGGAAGACGGACGCGCCTGCGCCGTCCAGCAGGGCTCGGCCGGGCTCCAGCATCAAGAGCGTGCCGGTCTCCTTGAGCCGCCCGGCGAGGCTGGTGCGCCCGCCTTCGGGGACGGTGTCCAGGACGGCGCGCAGGGCGTCGGCTCCGGCGACGGGTGAGTGGTACGGGTAGAAGCCGTCGGCCTCGAACGTCTTGTGCGCGTGGTAGTGCTCGGGGCGCTGCGTGGCGAGGAACGCGTGCCAGTCGCGCGCGCTGCTGTAGTCGACGGCGAAGCCGCCGCCGATGCTGATCCGGTCGGCCCGCAGGCCCGTTTCCCGCGCCCGCAGGCAGTGTTCGACGAGTTCCCCGGCGAGGTCGGCGCGCGGCCGGGTGGCATACCCGGACAGGTGGAAGCTGAAGCCCTCCAGCTGTACGGCGCCCCCGGCGCGTACGCACCGGTCGAGCGCCACGTCCGTCTCGGCGGCCGTCATCCCGAAGCGGCTGTGCGGCTGGGTGGGCGGCAGGCGGCGCAGCAGGAGGCGGGCCGGGCGGGCGGTGCCGGTCAGGGCGAGCGTGATGAGCAGGTCGAGTTCGTCGAGGGCGTCGACGGCGACCAGACAGCCCTGGAGGGCGGCCAGGCGCAGCAGTCCGTCGCTCTTGGCCGGTCCGGTGACGACGATGTGCTCGCCGCGTACGCCGTGTCCGAGGGCTTCGCGCAGTTCCGGGACGCTCGCCACGTCCACGCCCGCTCCGTGGGCGGCGCAGCGTTCCGCCCAGACCGCGGCCTTGTTGGCCTTCTTCGCGTAGTACACGCGCCCTGCCACCCCGGTGTCGTCGAGTGCGGTGCGAAAGGCGGTGAGGTTGGCGTCGAAGCGGTGCGGCACCAGGAAGTGGAAGGGGCCGTCGAAGGCGTAGGACAGTTCGTGCAGCAGGCCGCTGTCCATGATCTGTTCGGTGTCGGGGTCGGTGTGGGCGGGCAGCGTCGGTACGTCCGTGGGGCGCAGGCCGGTCAGCGCCACAGTGCCACCCGCGTTCCCAGGCCCTGGCCGAGGGCGAGTTGGGCGAGGCGGTGGCCGAGGGCGATGTCGGTGACGACCAGGCCGCTGTTGTACGCGAAGATGCGTTCCTGCGCCGCGCCGCGGCCGGGGGCGGTCCCGGCGAGGACGGCCGGGAACTCGGCGTCCACGGCGGGGAAGCGCCCGGCCGCGTCGGCCATGTCGGTGCCGGTGACCTTCATCTGCGCCTCGCTGGTGGCCACGACGCGGTCGGCGCGGTGCAGGGTGGACGGCGCCAGGCCGTGCCCGACGAGGACGGACAGCGCGCCGGGCTTGAGCCAGTCGGCCTCGACGGCCGCCGGGGTGTGGCCGCCCGCGGTCGCCACGAGGACGTCGGCGTCGGCAGCGGCGGCCCGCAGGTCGGTGACGATGTCCAGGTCCCGGTCGGGGAAGTGCGTACGCAACTCCGCGCGGACCGCCGCGATGCCTTCGGGGTGGGTGCCGGACAGCATCAGGCGCTCCAGGTCCGGCAGCGTCGTCAGCAGGAACGGCAGGGCCAGGCGGCCCTGGGTGCCGGTGCCGATGACCAGGGCGCTGCGGGCACCGGGCGGTGCGCACTCGCGGGCCAGCAGGGCGGAGACGGCCGGGGTGCGCAGCGCGCCGACACGGCCGCAGTCCATCATCGCGACGGGCAGGCCGGTGACGTCGTCGTAGAGCGTCAGTGTCGTGTAGTAGTGCTGGTTTCCGCGGTCCTCGCCGAGGCCGTGCTTGTACGAGGTCTTGACGGCGACGACGTCGCGGGAGCCGTCCCGGCCGAGCATCGCGTAGGCGACGGAGTGCCCGTCGCCGGGTTTGACGGTGAGTTTGCGGGGGTTGTCCGAGCCGCCGGCCGCCAGGGTGCGGTAGGCGCCTTCGACGGTGGCCACGACATCGGCGAGGGCGATGTCCAGGCCGGCCAGGTCGCTGGTGGACAGGATGCGCAGGGTCCGGTCGTCGGCGGGTATGGATCGGGTGTCGTCGGCCACGGTGCTGTCGGTCATGTCCGTCCTCGGGGAGCTGCGAACTGTCATCCGGCGTGCGCTTCGATGGCGGCCTGACCGTAACCGTGCTCCGATTCCTCGGCCAGGGAGCGTGTACGGCGCGCGGGGACACGGACCGAGGCACGCTTGAGCCAGCGGTCGGTGCCGTCGTAGCGGGCACTGAAGGGGACCCGGCCGTGTACGACGAGGTCGTTGTCGACGACGAGCACCTCGCCGGGTTCCAGGCGCACGGCGCCCGAGACACGGGCGAGTTCGTCCGTCAGGCGCCGGTAGGCGGCCCGGTGGGCGGGCGGGGCGTCGTCGAGGGGCGTGTAGGCGGGGTCGAAGCGCAGCGTCAGGCCGTCCTCGGAGCGGAAGAGGGTGGCGACGGCGGGCGGCGGGCCGCCGTCGAAGTGCCGCGCCTCGGCGTACGCGGCGTCGGGCAGGATCGGCAGCAGCGGTCGGCTCAGCAGCTCGATGTCGGCGTCGTCGAGCCGTACACGGCGGATGCCGGCCGCCGTGGTGGCGATGCGGTCGGGGTTGCGCATGCAGCTGAGCATCAGCAGGTGGGCGCGGCCGGGGTGGAAGGCGTCCTCGGTGTGCGGGCTGAGCAGCACGGCGCTGCTGGCGCCGGTCTGCCGGGTCTCGTGGCCGGGGGCCGGGACGATGTTGTGCACGAAGCGGCCGTCCTGCTGGCCTTCCCAGGCGATGGGGTTGCCCATGGCGGTGGCGAGCAGCAGCAGGACGACGTCGTGCACGGCGCCGCTGTCGGCGGCGGTGGCCCAGCCCGCGGGGGTGGGGCCGAGTTCGGCGTCGTCGACGTGCAGGCCGCGCAGGACGAACAGGCCGTCGTCGGTGTCGACCGGGCGCAGCTGGTGGCGGGCCGCCGGGGGCAGTGCGGCGGCTGACTCCGCCACGCGGGCGAGGAGTTGTGGTGAGGCGATGGTGGTGCTGCCGGCCGCGGCGAGGATCTTCTCGGCGGTCCGGCGCAGTTCCGTGGCATCGGCGGGGTCGAGCTGGCGGACGGGTGCGGCTCCCGTGGTCATGTCGAGGTAGTCCGTCTCGTTGAGGGTGGGAATCGGGTCCGGTGCGACGCGGTGTGGACCGGCGCGGCGCGCTCGACAGTCCGGACGCGGTGCGGTCCTGGCTGCCGCTCCGTGTCCGGGGTCCGGCGGACAGTAACGACGCTACCCACCCAACTTAGGTAAGGCAAACCTCACTTCTTATGTCGCGCCTGCCCGCCTTCGGGCAACTCCCGCCCGTTAAGGCCCAGTTGACGAGGGGCAATAGGCGCACTCGACGGCGAGCGCCCTTGCGGGGATGGTTGTCATTAGGGTAGGCAACCCTAAGTGACCGACCGACCAAAGCGAGGCAGCGTGGACTTCAAAAGGCGTCAACTGCTGTGGGCCGGAGGGGGCTTGGGAGCGGCGGCGCTGCTCGGGGCGTGCGGCGACGGCAACGGAACGGCACCCGCCGCCGGCGGCTCCCCGCGGCAGGGCGGCACCCTGCGCATCGGCGCCCTGGGCCGCACCTCGGCGATCACCCGCGACCCGCACGGCACCCAGGGAAACGAGAGCGACTACCTCGTCATCGCCCTCGTCCACGACACGCTGACCGCGCCGGGCGGCAAGGAGAACACCGTCGGCCGCCTCGCCTCCGCCTTCACCCCCTCGAAGGACCTCAGGACCTGGCGCTTCACCATCGCCGAGCACGCCGCCTTCCACGACGGGACGCCCGTCACCGCCGAGGACGTGGTCTGGTCGCTGCGCCGCCTGCGCGGCACCCCGTCCGGAGCCGCCCGTCTCCCCGGCGTGACGGCCGGTCACATCACCGCCGACGGCAGGCGCACCGTCGTCCTCGTCTCCGACTACCCCAACGCCGAACTCCCGCTGCTCACCCGGCTGTCGACATTCGTCCTCAAGAAGGACACCCCGGACAAGGAGATACCCAAGGCGCCCGGGACCGGTCCGTTCAAGCTGGACTGGTACCGCGGCGGCAACGCCCGGCTGCTGCGCAACCCGCACTGGCACGGCGGCGCGGTCCACCTCGACGCCGTCGAGGTCACCATGTTCCAGAGCCCGCAGGCGATGGCGAACGCGATGCTCTCCGGTCAGATCGACGTGGCCTCCAACGTCGGCGCGGTCGCCGCCCGAACCGCCAGGGCCCGCAAGGACATCCAGGTCGTGCGGCGTCCCGACGACATGGCCATGCCCATCGTGATGCGCGCCTCCGGCGGCCCGTTCGCCGACCCGAAGGTCCGCGAGGCGATGAAGCGGCTGGTGGACCGCGAGGCGATGGTCGAACAGGTGCTGTCCGGGTACGGGACGGTCGCCAACGACATCCTCGGCACCGGCGACCCCGCCTACGCCGAGGACATCCCGCAGCGCAAACGCGACCTGGCCGGGGCGAAGCGGCTGCTGACCGAAGCGGGGTTCGACTTCTCCCGTACGTACCAGCTCGTCACCACCGAGGACATCGCCGGGCTCGCCGAGTCCGCCACCCTCTTCGCCTCGCAGGCCCGCGAGGCGGGCGTCAAGATCGAGGTGGTCAAGCAGGAGTCCGGCGCCTTCTACCAGAAGACCTGGCTCAAGGGCGACTTCTACACCAACTACTGGGGCACCAACGACTCGGTGGTCTTCTTCGCCTCCAAGACCCTGACCACCGGGGCCGGGCAGAACGAGGCCGGCTGGTCCGACAAGGCCTTCGACGCCGCGTACCGCAAGGTGATGGGCACCGCCGACCGTACGGCCCGCACCGCCGCCCTGCACGGCCTCCAGCGCATCGAACACGACCGGTCCGGCTACCTGCTGTGGGGCATGGCGGACGGCATCGACCTGGCCGCGCCGAAGGTGCACGGCCTGCCCAGGCTGCCCGGCTACGGGCGCGTCCAGCTCGAAAACGTCTGGCTCGCCCCGTGACGGAGACCGGCACCCGGACCGCCGAGGCGGCCACCCGGCCCGTGCGGGAACCGGCCGCGCGCCGCGCCGCAGCCCTCGCCGCGCGGGCGGCGGCCGTCCTGGCGAAACGCGCGCTCGTGCTGGTCGTGCTGCTCGCGCTCGTCTTCGCCGCGATCGAACTGCTGCCGGGCGACGCGGCCACGGCCACGTCCGAGCGCGGCGAGGGCGCCGCCGGTGTCGCCGCGCGCCGCCACCTGCTCGGCCTGGACCGGCCGGTGTGGGAGCGCTTCTGGGACTGGATCACCGCGCTGCCCACCGGCGACCTCGGCACCTCGGCCCGCGGCGAACGCGTCGCCGACCTGCTCGCCGCGCCGCTGCCCAACACCGTCCTGCTGGGCGGCACCGCCTTCGTGCTGACCGTGCTCGCCGCGCTCGCCCTGGGCAGCTGGGCCGCCGCGCGCCCGAAGGGCCTCCTGGACCGGATCGTGGACCTCACCTCCACCGCCGCCTTCGCGCTGCCCGAATTCGTGGTCGCCGTCGCCCTGTTGCTGGTGCTGTCGCTGTGGACGGGCTGGCTTCCCGCCGCCACCGTCACCGGCGCCGACGGCTCCCCCGCCGGCTGGACCATGCTGGTCATGCCGGTACTGGCCCTGACCGTTCCGCAGACCGGCTGGAACACCCGGATCGTCCGCGCCGCGCTCGCCGACCAGGCCGCGACGCCACACGTGGAAGCGGCCCGCCTGGACGGCCTGCCGACCCGGCAGGTGCTGCTCCGGCACGCGCTGCCGGGCGCCTGGCCCGCCATCGCCACCGGCGTCGCCACCTCCACCGGCATGCTGCTCGGCGGCACCGTCGTCGTCGAGACCCTCTTCAACTACCCCGGTATCGGAACCGTGCTGGCCGGAGCGGTCGCCGACCGCGACACCCCGGTCATCGCGGCCGTCGTCGCCTGCTCGGCCGCCCTGATCACCGGCGTCCTGCTGCTGGCCGACCTGGTACGCGCCCGCACCCTGGGAGCCCGCGCATGAGCGCCACCACGGCACCCGCCCGGCCGGGCACCCGCCGCCCGTCGCCGCGCGTCCTCGCCCCCGTCGTCCCCGCCGCGCTGCTGGTCCTGGTGGCGCTGGCGGGCCCGCTGCTGGCCGCGCACCCGGTCGACAAGCCGGTCACCGCCCCGTACGGCGAGGCGGGCACGGGCGGCGCCGCGCTGGGCGGGGACCAGCTCGGCCGCGACGTGCTCAGCCGCCTCCTGCACGGCGGGAGCGCGCTGATCGGGAGCGCACTCGTGGTGGCCGTCGTGGTCACCTTCCTGGCGACCCTGCTCGGCTGCTACGCCGTCCTCAGCCCACGGCTCGGGCGGCTGGTCGAACGCGCCGCGGACACCGCCATCCTCCTCCCGCCGGTGCTCGGCATCATGCTGCTCGCCCTGGCCTGGCCCGGCGGCGGCCGCCCCGCGATCACCGTGGCCGCCGTCGTCCTGGGGACCCCGTACGCGGTACGGATCGTCGCCGGCGCGGCGGCCCCGGTCGCCGCCACCGGATTCGTCGAAGCGGCCGTCGCGAGCGGCGAACGCCCGGCGTACCTGGCACTGCGCGAGATCCTGCCCAACCTGCGCGCCACCGTCCTCGCCCTGTTCGGCCTGCGCTTCGTCGACGCGGTCTACGTCATCGCCATGGCCGGCTTCCTCCAGCTCGGGCCCCGGCCGCCGGAGGCCGACTGGGCCCTGATGGTCCGCGAGAACGGCCCCGGCATCCTCCTCAACCCGTGGGCGGTCCTCGCGCCCGGCCTGGCCATCGGCCTGCTCGCCATCGGCGTCAACCTCGCCGCCAACGCCCTGGCCCCCGCCACCGCCCGCAGGGCCGCCCTGCGATGACTCCCGGCCGCCCCGCGCCAGCGCGCACGCCCCCACAGGACTCCGCCTTGACCGACTCCCCCTCCCCCGTCACGGTCACCGACCTCGAAATCCGCCTCGCCACCGGGCCCGTACTGCTGCGCCGCACCAGCCTCGGGCTGCGCGGCGGCCGGATCACCGCGCTCACCGGCCCGTCCGGCTCCGGCAAGACGACGCTGCTGCGCGCCGTGATCGGCGAGCTGCCGGGCGGCGCCCGCGTCGCCTCCGGCAGCATCGACGTGCTCGGCCAGGACGTGTTCGCCCTGCCGCCCCGCGCACTGCGCGACCTGCGCCGCCGGGACGTCGCCCTCGTCGGCCAGGACCCCGGCTCCGCCCTCGATCCCCGTATGACGGCCCGCCGTCTGATCGCCGAACTGGCCGCGGACCGCACGCCTGAGGCCGTCGCGCGGGTCATGGCCGAGTGCCACCTGCCCGCCGTGCTCGCCCACCACCGCCCCGGCGCTCTGTCCGGCGGCCAGCAGCGACGGCTCGCGCTGGCCCGCGCACTCGCCCGCCGCCCCCGGGTACTGCTGCTGGACGAGCCCACCGCCGGACTCGACGCCGCCCTGCGGGACGACATCACCGCGCTCCTGCGCCGGCTCGCCACCGAGCACGGCCTCGCCGTCATCATGGCCAGTCACGATCCGTACGCCGTCGAGTCCTGCGCCGATTCGGTGATCGTCCTGGACGCCGGAGCGCCTCCCCGCACCCCCGCCGGAACGGCCCCGCGCACCCCCGCGGAACCCACTTCGCACACGCCCGCCCCCGAAACCGCATCCGCCCCGGCCCCCGCACCACCCCCCGAAGGCCTGCGCGCCGTGAATCTGCACGTGGCCTTCACCCACCGGGGCCACACCCACCAGGCCCTGGAGGGCGCCGACTTGCACCTGCCCGCCGGTTGCGCCACCGGCCTCGTCGGCCCGTCCGGATGCGGCAAGACCACCCTGCTGCGCACGCTCGCCGGACTCCAGATCCCCCAGGCCGGAACCCTCACCTGGAACGGCCGGCCGCTGCCCGCGAACGCCCGCAGCCGCAGCCGCGACCAGCAGCGGCGCATCCAGTTCGTCCCGCAGAACCCGCTCGGCGCCCTCAACCCCGCGCGCACCATCGGCGCCACCCTCACCCGCCCGCTCCGCCTCCACCGGGTCGTCACCGCCCCCGGGATGCCCGCCCGGGTCGGCGCCCTCCTCGACGCCGTCGGCCTTCCCGGCGACTTCGCCCACCGCTACCCCCACGAACTCTCCGGCGGCCAGCGCCAGCGCGCCTCCATAGCCCGTGCCCTCGCCACCGAACCCGACCTGCTGCTGTGCGACGAGGTCACCTCCGCCCTCGACCCGGCGACCGCCGCCGCGGTCCTGAACCTGCTCACCCGTCTGCGCACGGAACGCGGGCTGGCCCTCGTCCTCGTCAGCCACGAACCGGACCTGGTCGCCGCCCACACCGACACCGTCCACCTCCTGCGAAGCGGGCGCGTCGGGCGGCCGACGCCCCGCCACGAAGGCGCCGCGTCGGCGTGAAACGGGCCGGACGCCGGGCTGTTCGGCCCGGTGGAAGGGCTGTTCGGCCCATCCCGCCGGGCACTTGGGGCGGCGGACCATGAAGGCATGGGAACCCCGGCCCCGGGGAGGCGCCGGTGCCCGGCGGCCTGCCTGGGACGGCCGCGGGGCGCCGGTGCCGCGCAGGAAGCGGAGGTGGAGCGGTGAGGACGATGACCGGACGGCTCGGTGCGCTGCCGGCGGAACACCGCGCGCGGCTGATGGCACGGGCACGGGAGGTCTCCTTCCCGGCCGGGACGAGGATCTTCGAGGAGGACCGGAAGGCCGACCGCTTCTGGATCGTCCGTACCGGCACGGTGCAGCTCGACATCCGGGTACCGGGCCGCCGGGCCGCGGTGGTCGAGACCCTGCAGCCGGGCGACCTGCTGGGCTGGTCGTGGCTGTTCCCGCCGTACAGCCGGCACCTGGGCGCGGAGGCCCTGAGCCCGGTACGGGCCTGGGAGTTCGACGCCGCGGACATCCGGGCGCTGTGCCACGAGGACCCCGCGCTGGGGCACGCGCTGGTGCTCATGTACGCCGAGGTGATCGGGGACCGGCTGCGGTGCAGCCGTACCCGGCTGCTCGACCTGTACGGGCCGTACGGGAGCGGGGTGCGCTGAACCACCTGTGTCCGGGCCCCGGCCGGGCGCCCGGGGCCCGGACACAGGTACCTGCCGCCGGGGCCGCCGGATCCTCCTCACACCGCCGGCCCCGGCTCCGGCCCCGAGGAGGACGGGTGTGTGGTGCACGGGCCCACGATGCACAACCCTGGGGACAGGAGCCCGCGCTGAAGGAGTCCGTGATGCAGGAGCCCGTGACGCAAGGGAACAGCCCCCGCACCGTCGGCGACGTGATGACCCGCACCGTGATCAGCATCGGCCGCGCCGCCCCGTTCAAGGAGATCGTCCGCACGATGGAGCAGTGGAAGATCAGCGCCCTGCCCGTCGTCGAGGGCGAGGGACGGGTGGTCGGTGTGGTGTCCGAGGCCGATCTGCTGCCCAAGGAGGAGTTCCGGGACCACACCCCCTCGCGCATCGAGCAGATGCGCGTACTGGACGCGCTGATCAAGTCCGGTGGTGTCACGGCCGACGAGCTGATGACGGCGCCCGCCGTCACCGTGCACGCGGACGCCACCCTCGCGCAGGCCGCGCGCACCATGGCCTGGTACCGCATCAAACGGATGCCGGTGGTGGACGACGTCGGCCGCCTCGAAGGCGTCGTCAGCCGCAGCGACCTGCTCAAGGTCTTCCTCCGCGAGGACGAGGACATCGCGGAGGAGGTCCGGCGCACGGTCGTCGGCCAGCTCTTCGCGTCCCGGCGGCACCAGCTCACTGTCGAGGTGTCCCAGGGCATCGTGACCCTCGCCGGCACCATCGCCGACACCTCGCTCATCCCGGTGGCGGCCCGCCTGGCCAGGGCGGTCGAAGGCGTGGTCGACGTCGACATGCAACTACGGGGCGGCGGCAGCCACCCCTGACGCACGGGGGGGTGCGGACGGCGGTGGCCGCCCGCCCCCTTCTTGCGCCGCGCTCGACTCCGTACGCGGCATACGCAAGCATGACGCGCCAGACACTTTTCAGACATCACGCGTTGTTCATCGGCGCGACACCTTCATACGGCAACCAGTTGTTAGCTTACCGAGAAGTAGTAATCGCCTACATAAGTAGGGAGACATACTTCATGACCGCGAACGACACCGCCGTGGAAGCGAATTCCCCGCCGCGCGAATTCCGCACCTATGTCGAATCCCTGCTCGACGTGCTGGCAAAGAATCCGGACCGCCCCGTCGTCACCACGGCGGACGGCCGGCAGGTCACCGGCGGAGAATTCCGCGACAGCGTGTACCGCATCGCGCGGGAGCTGTCCGGCCGGGGCGTCGGGCGCGGCAGCACCGTGTCCCTGCTCTCCGGGAACCGGCCGGAAGCCCTCACCGCGCGCTACGCCGCCAACCTGCTCGGCGCCCGTGCCGTCTTCCTCTACCAGGGCATGGCTCCCGAGACGCTCGCGCACATCGCGGAGAGCGTGGACACCGGACTGCTGCTGGTCGACCCGGACCTGCCGGACGCCGCCGAAAGCCTCCTGGCCCACACCCGGCCCCCGTACGTCCTCTCCTTCGGCCCCGGCCCGCACGGCCAGGACCTGCTGTCGCGCGCCGCACGGCACGAACCGCTCCCCGTACGGAGCGCGGCCCGCCCCGAGGACGACTGGTGCATCCGCCACACGGGCGGAACCACCGGCGTCCCCAAGGGCGTCCGCATGCCCCACGGCCCCTACGAGGACATGCTCGCCTTCGGCTCCGTCGGCGCCGGGGAACCGCCCCGCTTCCTGGCCTGCACCACCCTCGCCCACGTCGCCGGCAACATCGCCGACGCCACCCTGCTGGCCGGCGGCTCCGTCGTCCTCCAGCACTCCTTCGACCCCGGCGCCGTGCTCGCCGCCGTCGCGCGCGAGCGGATCACCCACCTGTGGCTGCTGCCCCCGCTGATCTACCGCCTGCTCGACCACCCCGGCCTGGCCGCCGCCGACCTGTCCAGCGTCCGCCGGATCACCTACGGCGGCTGCGCCGCCTCGCCCACCCGGCTGCGGCAGGCGCACGAGGCCTTCGGCGCGGTCCTGTTCGGCGGCTACGGCCAGTCCGAGGCCGGCCACATCACCGTCATCGGCCCGGACGAGCACGCGAAGCTGCCCGAGGACGGGCAGGCCACGGTCGGCCGCGTGATCCCCGGCGTCGAGGTCGCGATCCACGACGAGCACGGCGGCCCCGTACCCGTCGGGTCGGTGGGCGAGATCCGGGTGCGCTCGGGCCAGGCCATGACCGGCTACTGGAAGCAGCCCGAACTCACCGCCGAGGTGCTGCGCGACGGGTGGGTGCACACCGGGGACCTGGGCTATCTCGACCACGAGGGCTACCTCTACCTCGTCGACCGGCTCAAGGACATGATCATCGTGGTGGGCGGCCACGTCTACACCGGCGAGCTGGAGGACCTGCTGCTCACCCACCCGGACGTCGCCCACTGCGCGGCGTTCGGCGTGCGCCGCGCGGACGCGGGTGAAGAGGTGCACGTCGCGGTCGTCCCCGCGCCGGAACGCCCCCTCGACCTCGGTCGCCTGCGGGAGTTCGTCACCCGGCACAAGGGCGCGATGTACGCGCCCGCCGGGCTGCACCTGGTCACGAAGATCCCGCTGACTCCCGTGGGCAAACCCGACAAGAAGCGCATCCGGGCCGCGCTCGGCGCGTGACCGGGCCGCGCGGGGCCGCGCCGGTCCCGGCCGCCTCCGGTTCGGCCGCCGGGACCGGAAGCCGCCCGCAACCGGGCGCCGTCCTCCTCAGCGCCCCCGCCCCGCGAGAAAGCCGGTGATCGCCGAATTCACCGCGTCGGGCTTTTCCAGATAGCCGAAATGCCCGCACCCGGATATTTCCGTGTAGGCGGCGCCGGGAATGCACTCGGCCACTTCCCTGGACAGGTTCGGGCGCACGATCCGGTCGTCCCCGAATCCGATGACCAGGCACGGGCACCGGATGTTCCGGTACGCGGCCCGCCGGTCCGGTATCACCTGGAGCCCCAGTTGCCCGCGCGCCGCGGCGAGGCCGGCCGACGCCGTCATCTCGAACACGTCCAGCCAGCCCTGGAGCCGCTCCGGATCGCCGAGCGTGTCCCCCGACAGGTACTGCAGTGCCTGGACGTAGGCCGCGTACCGGGGCGGGAGCGCGGCCCCGCTGTCGCACAGGTCGATCTCGGCCTCCGCCATGGCGCGGACCAGCGTGTCCGCCCGGCCGATGGACGCCATCAGCACGGCCCGGCCGACCAGCCCGGGCCGCGCCACGAGGAGTTCCTGCACGACGACCGAGCCCAGCGAGAAGCCCACGACGTGACAGGGGCCCGGACTGACGTGGGCGATGAGTCCGGCGAGGTCCGTCGCCATGTCGTCGAGGGTGAAGCACTGCCCGGGGTGGTCGTTCGGCGGGATGCCCCGGTTGTCGAACGTGATCACCCGGTATCCGGCCGCGGTCAGCGCGGGCACCTGGTGCGCACGCCACACCCGCCCGGGCGCACCGGTCCCGGTGACCATCACCACCGGCTCCCCCGTGCCGTACTCCTCGTACGCGAGACTGACTCCGTTGGTCCGCACCACCGGCATGGGCCCGCCCCTTTGTCCGCCTGCGCCCCGTACGCCACCGGCCGCCGCGGCACCGCTGCCGCCGCCCGCCGGAGCACGGGACATCCCGCGCACCCACCATCAGACCAGATCCCGTCCCGACGCACCGATGTCCAACCGGTCGCGCACCGGCACTTGGACGCAGCGGCCCCACCCGCCCCGGCGGCACCGCCGGAAGGCGACATGCCGACCGCCGGCGGACGGGCCGCGGGCAGGTGCGTGCCCGCGGTGCGGCGGTCCGCACTGCCCCGTTTCCCCGCCCTCATCACGCCACTTGGTGGCTGCCCGCCCCCTTGTGCCGTGCCGCGCGAGCGTTTCCTATGACAGCAGGCCCAAAAAGCCGTCCTGCTGACGTCGCCGTCGAGAGAGGCTGTCGTATGCGGAGCGTGGGTGTGGAAGAAGAACTCCTCCTGGTGGACCCCAGCTCGGGAGAGCCGCGAGCTGCCTCCGGGACCGTGCTGGCCTCGACCCCTGACGACTCCACCCTGGAGAAGGAGCTGCACCGCGAGCAGCTGGAGATCGCCACCCGGCCCAGGACGCTGATCGAGGACCTGGCCGCGGAGGTCTGGCGCTGGCGCGGTGAGGCGGCGCACCGGGCCCGCCGGGCCGGTACGGAACTGGTGGCCCTGGCCACCTCTCCGCTGCCGGTCGTGCCGTCGCTCAGTGTCGACGAGCGCTACCAGCGGCTGGAGGAGGAGTTCGGCCGGACCGCGCAGGAACAGCTGGCCTGCGGCTGCCACATCCACGTGTCCGTCGACTCGGACGACGAGGGCGTGGCCGTGCTCGACCGCATCCGCCCGTGGCTGCCGACGCTGCTGGCGCTGAGCGCCAACTCACCCTTCTGGCAGGGCACGGACACCCGGTACAGCAGCTACCGGAGCCGGGTGTGGGGCCGTTGGCCGTCCTCCGGCCCGGTGGAGCCCTTCGGGTCGGCGGAGAACTACCACCGGCGGGTACAGGAGATGCTCGCCACCGGGACCCTGATCGACGAGGGCATGATCTACTTCGACGCCCGGCTGTCGCGCCACTACCCCACCGTCGAGATCAGAGTGGCCGACGTCTGCCTGCAGTCCGACGACACGGTGCTGCTCGCCGCCCTGACCCGCGGGCTGGTGGAGACGGCCGCCCGCGCGTGGCGCGCGGGCGAGCCGCCGGACCCGGCCGGGATCGGCCTGCTGCGGCTCGCGACCTGGCGGGCCGGCCGGTCCGGGCTGTCCGGCCGCCTGGTCCATCCGCTCACCTGGACCCCGGCGCCCGCCGAAGCCGTGGTACGTGCCCTGCTCGACCACGTCAGCGAGGCACTGGAGGACACCGGTGACCTCGGATTCGCGAAGGAGCGTCTCGACACGCTGATGGGACGCGGCAACGGGGCGCGCATCCAGCGCGAGGAACTGCACCGTACGGGCGACCTGCGGTCGGTCGTCGAGGAGTGCGTACGGCGCACGACGCTGTGAGCGCGGGGGCCGGGAGGCGTCCCGTCCGGCCGGCCACTGAGAGCGGGCAAGGCCTCGGAAAGGGCAGGAGGCCGCGACACCGCTGTGCGATGATCTCGTCCTCATACGCGCGGTGCGGGCGACGGAGGGCCACGATGTACGCGATACCCCTGGGCGACGACGGCGCGGAGCTGCGCCCCCTGGAGCCCTGGCAGGCCGAGGAGTTCCTGGCGCACATCGACCGGGGGCGGGAGTTCATCGGGCAGTACAACGGGCTGCCGGACGTCGTGACGGACGTGGCGTCGTGCCGGGCGTTCCTCCGTACGTACGCGGAGAAGGCCGCCGCCGACACGGGCCGCATGTGCGGCATCCGGGCCGACGGCGCCCTGGTCGGCGCGGTCTTCTTCCGGACCATGGACGTCGCGCAGGGCACGGCCGAGGCGGGCTGCTGGCTGGAGCCGTCCGCGGCGGGCCGGGGGCTGGTGACCAGGGGCGTGCGGGCGCTCATCGACTGGGCGGTGGAGGAACGCGGAATCCACCGCGTGGAGTGGTGGGTGGCGTCGGAGAACGCGCCCAGCATCGCGGTGGCCCGGCGGCTGGGGATGACGAAGGACGGCGTGTCCCGCGAGAGCTACCTGTACCGCGGCAAGCGGCACGACATGGAGATCTGGTCGGTCCTGGCGCCGGAGTGGCGGGCTGCCCGGCGGGCGTCGTAGGCGGAGGGCCCGGCGGGCACCCGGTTCCACGGCGCGTGTCAGCCGAGCCGGCGCACCGGTGAGCCCGCCAGGTACGCCTGGATGTCCTCGACGGCCTGACCGTAGTACGTGCGGTAGTTGTCCCGGGACACGTAGCCGAGGTGGGGTGTGGCCAGCAGCCGGGGCGCCGTACGCATCGGATGGCCGGCGGGCAGCGGCTCGGTGTCGAAGACGTCGACGCCCGCGCCGGCGATCCGGCCCTCGTGCAGCGCCGCCAGCAGGGCGTCCTGGTCGACGATGGCCGCCCGGGACGTGTTGACCAGGTACGCGGTCGGCTTGAGCAGGGCCAGTTCGGGCGCGCCGAGCAGCCCCCGGGTACGGTCGCCGAGCCCCAGGTGGACCGAGACGAAGTCGCTGGTGGCGAGCAGTTCCTCCAGACTCGCGGCCAGGCCGGTGCCGACCTCGTCGGTGCGTTCCTCGGTGAGATTCCGGCTCCAGGCCACCACGTCCATCCCGAAGGCCTTACCGACCTGGGCCACCCGGCTGCCGATCTTTCCGAGGCCGAGCAGGCCGAGGCGCCGGCCGTGCAGGTCGGCGCCGACCGTGGACTGCCACGGCCCGCCGTCGCGCAACGCGTTGCTCTCGCTCACCACGCCCCGCGCGAGGCCCAGGAGCAGCGCCCAGGTCAGTTCGACGGGCGGGGTGGAAGCGCTCGCCGTACCGCACACGGTCACCCCGTGTTCCGCCGCCGCGGCGAAATCGATCACGGAGTTGCGCATCCCGGAGGCGACGAGCAGCCGGAGCCGGGGCAGCCGGGCGAACAGGGAGGCCGGGAAGGGCACCCGCTCGCGCAGGGTGACGACGATGTCGAACCCGGCCAGCGCGGCGGCGAGTTCGTCCTCGGTGGCGAAGTGCCGGGTGAAGGCGGTGACCGTCACCCGGTCCTGGACGGGGCTCCAGTCGGCGGCCGTGGTGGCGATGTCCTGGAAGTCGTCGAGCACGGCGCAGCGCAGGTGCATGGCAGTCGTCTCCGTAGGTGCGGTACGTGGTGGCGCCCGGCCCCGGGAGCACGCGGCACGGTGATCACTCTACGGCGGGCGGGCACACATGGGAACGGGTGACCGATCGGTGCCGTACGGCCGCGGCGGACGGCCCGGTGGAGGGCAACGGCTCCCGGGCGGTGCGGCGTTCGGGAGCCGGGGCCGACGGTGGGGGACGGAGACGACGGTCACACCCGGCGCTCCTGGTGGAACCCGGTCCGGCCCCGGTAGAACGGGATCATGACTGACATTCCAGGCTTCACCGGTGTCCCTTCCACCACCCTCGCCGACCTCCTGGGGCGCGAACAGGTCATGGACGCCGGTATCCGCCCGTTGTGGTCCCCGGTTCCGCGCGTCGCGGGGCCGGCCTTCACCGTGCGGTGTCCGCCGGGTGACAACCTCATGCTGCACGCGGCCGTCCACCGCGCGGAGCCCGGTGCGGTCATCGTCGTGGAGTCGGGCGACATGGATTACGCACTGGCCGGAGGCAACGTCTGCGCCGTCGCGCGGCGCCGCGGGGTCGCGGCGATCGTGGCCGACGGGCTGATCCGGGACCTCGCCGAGGTACGGGAGGCCGGCTTTCCCGTGTTCGCGCGCGGCGTCATCCCCATTCCGGGGGCCAAGGCGGCCGTCGCGCCGCTCAACGGCCCCGTGCGGTGCGGTGGCGTGACCGTACGCGCCGGCGACATCGTGGTGGCCGACGAGGAAGGCGTCGTGGTCACGCCCGGGGACCGCCGGGAGCAGGTCCTCGACGACGCCGTCCAGAAGCTGGCGAAGGAGGCGGACGAGACCCTCGACGCCTGGGAGGCGGCCCACCGCGCCCGTATCGACAAGATCCTGAACGAGCAGGGGTTCACGGGCTGACCGGCGCTTCAGGGAGGCGGGGTCCGGGCGCCCGCGACCTCCTCCCCGACGCGCCGGAAGGAGAGGTGGGCCACGGAGAGCCCGCCCGCCGCGAACTGCTCGCGTTCCAGGCGCAGGCACCGGCGGGTCTGCTCGGCCATCGACGCCCCCCAGCGGGCGTCGATGGCCGCGCGGGCGGCCTGGGCCCGCGCGATCCAGACGTCCAGCGTCCGGACCCAGTCCTGGCGGTGGGTCCGCACCGACCGCGGTTCCCACAGGCCGTCGGCCGCGGCCAGGACGTTCGGCAGGGCGGGCGGCGATCCGGGCGGCTCCCCCGCCCCTTCCAGCGACTGGCTGCCCTCCTTGGCCTGTTCCGCGTCCATCCCCCGCGGGCCCGTGATCACCACTTCCAGGGCGAGTCCCGCGCCCGCCCTGGTCCACCGGTGCGTACGGCGGAAGAAGTCGCGCAGCGCGCGCACCTCGGCCTCCGGTTCCGGCGCCCACACACCGGCGAGGTGCTCGATCATGCTGATGCTGACCACCGCGTCGAAGAGGTGGTGCGGCCGGAAGTCCGCGTAGTCCAGGCAGTCCACGCTGACGCGGGAAGTTCCGCGGCTGCGGATCTCACGGCAGTGGGGAGCGCTGGACTCGATGCCGTGGGCGGACCGTACACCCTCGTGCCCGACGAGATGTTCGAGCATCCCGCCGAAGCCGCAGCCGATGTCCAGGACGTCCATTCCGGGCCGTACACCGGCCAGTCGGGCGATGGTGCGCAGTTTGCGTTCCTGGGCGCGCTCCAGATCGTCGTGTTCCGCCGCCGTACGGTCCTCGCGGCCGGGCGCGGAGTCCGTGCCCGGGTCCGGTTCGCCGGGGGCCTCCCACAGCGCACAGCTGATCGTGGGCCTGCTGTCGGCCCAGGTCCGGAAGTATTCGGCGTCCACCTCGATGCCGTCCTCGGGGTTCTCGTGCCCGGTCGCCCCGGCCTGTGGGGAGGTCATCGTCCGCCTCTTCCGTCGGTGCCGGACACGGGTCCGGCGGGCGCGCCGTCGGCCGTCCAGCGGACCGGTACCGAGACCGGCAGCGTGACGGCGTAATAGCGGTGCCATTCGATCTCGTCGGCGGGCACGGCCAGACGCAGGTCGGTGGTCCGTCCCAGCAGGACACGCAGCGTCTCGGCGGCCTGCATACGGGCGACCGGGCCGCCCGGACAGCGGTGCCGGCCGTCGCTGAACCGCAGGTGCGGGCCGGGCGGCCGGTCGATGTCCAGGCGGTGCGGGTCGGGGAAGACCCGTGGGTCGTAGTTGGCCGCGTCGGTGGACACCAGGACGAGGTCGCCCTCCCGTACGAGGACGCCGTAGAACAGCACGTCCTCGCGGGCGTTGCGGGGCAGCGCGTCGCCGAGGAAGACCGTCCAGCGCAGCAGTTCGTCGACCGCCCGCGGCAGCAGCGCGGGGTCGGCCCGCAGCCGGTCCAGCACCTCCGGGTGGCGCATCAGCCCCACGGTCGCCGCGCCGAGGAAGGTGGCCGGGTTGCCGAACTGGGAGATGAGGAGGAAGACGAACAGGTCGGCGACCTCCTCCTCGCTCAGCGCGCCGGACGCGTCGCTGAGGGCGATGAGCCGGCCCAGCAGGCCGTCGCCGTCCGTCCGCAGCGCCGGAAGCCGCTCCAGCATCCATTCCTGGGCCAGGGCCCAGCTCGCGGGCACCACGAGCTGGCTGTCCGGCCCCGTACGGAAGATCTGGAAGAGCGTGTCGTTGTCCGGGCAGCCCGCCGGGTCCAGGCCCAGGAGCTCCATGGTGAGCGCGCGGGAGAGCGGCATGATGAACCCGTCGGCCAGGTCGCCCGGTTGCTCCCCGGCCAGGAAGGTGCCGAGGAGACCGGCGGCGATCTCCTGTACGCGCGTCGGCGTCAGGTACTCCTGGTGGGGACCCACGCCCCGGAAGAGTTCCTGGAGGAGCCCGGCGTTCTCGCAGTGGGTGCGGACGTCGGTGACCGACAGCGGCGGGATGAGCGGGTCCTGCCGGGGCATCCACGGGTCGGAGGTCAGGGTGAGGCTGAAGCGGCGGTCCCGGAGCACCGAGCGGACCTGCTCGTGGCCGGTGACCAGCCAGGCGTCGGTGCCGGTGTTGGTGCGTACGCGCCGGATCGGGCGGTGTGCCGCCGACTCGGCCAGTTCGGGTGCGAGCAGGTCGCCCCGGAAGGAGAAGGGGTAACGAGCGGGTCTTTCGTCGTCCGGCATGGGTGCTGCTCCTTGTCTCGGTCCGGAGGGGGCTGCGGTGCGTCAGGTCTGCGGCGGGCCGATCACCGGAGGTTCCGCGGGCGGTACGGGTGGCAGCGCGGCCAGGCGCAGCGCGTCGTCCACGGACTTGGCGTGCCGGACGAGCTGCCGGTCGGCGTCGGAGAGGAACCCTTCGTCGCGGGCGTGGTCCAGCATCCGGCTGAGCGGGCTGAAGAAGCCGCCGTCGTCCAGCAGCACGATGCGCTTGTGGTGCAGGCGCAGCTGGGCCCACGCGGTGATCTCGAAGAGTTCCTCCAGGGTGCCGTAGCCGCCGGGGAGGGCGAGGAAGGCGTCGCTCAGGGAGTGCATCAGGGCCTTGCGTTCGTGCATCGAGCCGACGATCCGCAGCTCGGTCAGGTCGTGCCGCCCGTACTCCCGGTCCATCAGGGCCTGCGGGATCACGCCGGTGATGCTGCCGCCCCCGGCGAGGACCGCGTCCGACAGTGCGCCCATGACGCCGACGCCGCCCGCGCCGTAGACCACGCGGACACCGCGCCGGGCGCACGTCTGCCCCAGCCGGGCGGCGAGTTGGACATGCGCGGGCCGGACGCCCGCACTGGCGCCGCAGAACACGCACAAGGTCCCCAGGGCGCGACCGGCGGGGCCGGGGCCGGGAGCGTGATCAGGGCCGGGATCGTGCCCGGAGTCGGGCCGGCGGCCGGAATCGGTGTTCGGTGTCACGGGTTCGTCCTCTTCTCTCGTCCGGTACCGACCGCCCGCAGCAGTCCCGCCGCCGCGGGCGCGGGCAGCAGGCCGGCCAGGCGTGCGGCGGGGTCGACGAGCAGGTCCCGGTCGGCCGGGCCGATGCCGGCCGCGGCCACCTCGACGCCCAGGAAGTCGGCGACGTAGCGCAGGAAGCCGAGGGCTTCGGGCGGGAGCTGGTCGTAGCGGGTCAGGCCGCGCGTGCGGCGGCGCCAGCCGGGCAGCCAGCAGTACAGCGGGCGGCAGCGCTCCAGGTAGGCGTGGTCAGGTTCGAACTCGCCGTACTCCCCGTCGGGCAGCTGGTAGCCCACGCACACCCCGATCCGTTCGAAGCCGTCCAGGATGTCCAGCTTGGTCAGCACCACGCTCGTGTAGCGGTTGAAGCCCGCCGCCCACCGTGCGTGCGCGAGGTCCAGCCAGCCGCAGCGCCGGGACCGGCCGGTGGTGGTGCCGAACTCCTCTCCGGTCCGGCGCAGACGGTCGCCGAGCTCCCCGGCGTCCTCCGTGACGAAGGGGCCGTTGCCGACCATGGTCTGGTACGCCTTGAGCACGCCGATCCGGTGGCTGACCAGCGAACCGTCCAGACCGGTGCCGCTGGTGACGGAGTAGAAGGCGGTGGGCGAGGTCGTCACGTACGGGTACGTGCCGTGCTCCACGTCGAGCACCGGCCCCTGGGCGCCCTCCAGCAGGACCGAATACCCGCCGTCGGCGGCGGCGTTGAGCAGGGCCACGGTGTCCGCGGACCGGGACAGCAGCGGGTCCCGGTAGGCCGCCAGCCAGTCCAGGTCGGCGTCGACGCGGCCGGACGGCAGACCGAAGAAGCGCACGTTCTGCTCGATCCGGCGCCGCAGCAGGTCCGGGTCCCGCAGGTCGCGGACCCGGATGCCGATGCGGTTGGCCTTGCTGACATTGGCCGGGCCGATGCCGCGCCGGGTGGTGCCGATCACGTCCGAGCAGCGCCCGCCGCCGCTCTCCTGACGGCCGTCGACGAGCCGGTGCAGCGGCAGCACGAGGTGGGCCCGGTCGCTGACCACCAGCCGCCGGCGCAGCGCCGGTACGTGCGGGGCGAACGACGCGATCTCCTCGGCGAGGGTCTGCGGGTTGACCAGGACGCCGTTGGCGATGACACCCAGCACGCCGGGGTGGCGCAGGCCGGACGGCAGCAGATGGTTCTTGAGGGTGTGTTCCTCGCCCTCCGCGCTCCTGAAGACCGTGGTGTGCCCGGCGTTGTCGCCGCCCTGGACGCGGACGGCGACCTGGTGGGCGGGCGCCAGCCGGTCCGTCATGGCGCCCTTGCCGCCGTCGCCCTGCTGGAGGTCTCCCACCCAGGTGATGTGCTGCCGGGGCGGCGGCGGGCCCGCCGTGCGCGCCAGCTGGTCCAGCAGGGTGGCGCGCCGCGCCTGCCGCGACGTGCCGAGTGCGGGCCACAGGGCACGCGGGTCGCGGGACGGCGCACGCTCGTCCGCGTCGTCGCGGGGCGGGGCGGGGCGGCCGATCGACGGCGGGCCCGGACACGGTGGTGCCGTCGTCTCCTCATCAGGCATACGGGTCTCCACGGGGCAGTACGGGGTGGGGGTGCGAGGGGTTCGGGAGGGGGACGGCGGAACCGGCGCCGCGATGCCCGGGGGCCGCGATCCGCGTACAGGAGCCGAATCCGCGGTCCGGGTCCGGGTCAGCGGCACGGCCCGGGGCCGGGGTCCAGGGCCGGGGGCCGGAACCGGATGCCGTTGCGGGCGGGCCCGGATGCGTCGCCGGTCGGCTCCCGGAGACCCGCTGTCGGTGTGCCCTCCGCAGAGTGGACACGTTCGCCACGATTTCTGCGCATCCGGGCCCGCCCGCAAACCCGTTGTCGGGACCGCGTCACCCCCGCCGCGGGGCGCACGGCGGCGCGGCCGGTGGTACAGCGCTCACAGCAGGCTCACATTTGCTCATCAAAACGTTCCGCATCATCCGCACGAGTGAACAGCAGCCCCGTATCGATGGGTAACTGCCTAGTGCACCCGCTTTTTCTCCGGGTGGCATGGAAGTCACGGCGGCACGCGCGTCCGGCCCCGCTCCGCCGTGCCGTGCATGAACCGGGCGCGCGGGCCGGACGCGCGGGGCCGGGCCGGCCCTTCGGCGGCGCCCCGCCGGACGCACCGGCCCGGATGCCCGCTCCAGCCCCTCTCCCGACCCTCCCCCGCGCTGCTCCCGCGTTCCCCCGCACCCGATGGAGTTGATCAGGCATGTCCCTAGCGATGAGTGTGGCCGACCGTGAGGCGTTTCTCGCCGGCGCCCACGTGGCCGTCCTGGGCGTCGGCACACCGGACGGGTCACCGCTGCTGGTGCCCGTCTGGTACGCCTACCGGCCGGGCGGCGAGATCGTCGTCCTCACCGGCCGGGAGTCCGTCAAGGCCCGGTACGTCCGCGCGGCGGGCCGGTTCGGCATCTGCGTGCAGCGGGAGACCGCGCCGTACCAGTACGTCAGCGTCGAGGGCCCGGTGACCGCCTTCGAGGACCGGGTGGACGCGGCCGAGCGGGCGGCGCTGGCCCACCGGTACCTGCCGCTGGAGACCGCCTGCGCCTACCTGGCCGCCACGGCCGACCAGCTCACCACCGACGTGACCGTACGGATGCGGCCCGAGCGGTGGCGCACCGCCGACTTCGCCCCCTTCGCCGCCGACTTCAGCTGACCCGGGCCGCCCGGTTCCGCCGGAACCGTCCACCCGGGACCCCACCCGCCCCGGCTTCCCGGGCACTTCGACCGTTCCGAGGTACTTGACCATGCTGCGACCCACCCAGACGGCCGGCCGGACGGACCGGCCCGCACCCTGGAACGACACGACGACGCCCTATCCGCGCGACCGCTGCCTGCACGAACTGTTCGAGGAGCGGGCGCTGGCCGCCCCCGGGGCACCCGCCGTCCGGCATGGCGACCGCACCCTGGCCTACGGCGAGTTGAGCCGGCACTCCGACGCCCTCGCCCGGCGGCTGCTGACCGCCGGGGTCCGGCCCGGCAGCACCGTGGGGGTGCTGGGCGGCCGGTGCCCCGAGGCGCTGGTGGCCTTCCTGGCCGTCGTGAAGTGCGGTGCGGCGTACGTGCCGTTGGACGACGCCTACCCGCCCGCGCGGCTGCGCGCCATGGCGGAGGAGGCCGAGGTACGGGTCGCCGTCGCCCTGCCGGGCAGTACGAGCCGCATGCGCAGGCTGCGCGCCTGTATCGAGGGCGACCTCACCGCGGCGGCTTTGGAGGCCGGTGCGGACGGCCCGGCCGGGCATCCCGCGCTGCCGGAGGCCGCCGCCTCCCCGGAGGACTGCGCCTACGTGATGTTCACCTCCGGCTCGACCGGCCGCCCCAAACCGGTGGCGGTCCCGCACCGTGGCGTGGTGCGCCTGGCGTCCTCCGGCTCCTGGCTGGCGCCCCCCGTGCCCGGGGAGCGGGTGCTGCACGCGTACAGCTGCTCCTCCGACGCCTCGACGATCGAGATCTGGACGGCGCTGCTGTCCGGGGCCTGTCTCGTCATCGCGGAGCGGGAGCAATTGCTGTCCGTGGACGCGCTGGAGCGGCTGCTGCGCGAGGAGGACGTGGCGGTGGCCTTCCTGACCACGGGAGTGCTGCACCACGTGGCCCGCAACCGGCCGGCGGCGCTGCGGAGTCTGCGGTTCGTCTCGGCGGGCGGCGAGGCGCTCGACGCCCGGCTGTGCCGCCGGGTGCTGGCGGCCTGCCCGGGGATCACGCTCGTCAACTTCTACGGGCCCACCGAGAACAGCGTCGTCTCCAGCGCGTACGTCGTACGTGACCTGCCCGCCGACGCGGACACCGTGCCCATCGGGCGGCCCTTTCCCAACTCGGCCTGCCACGTGCTGCGCGACGACGGCACGCCCGCCGGTCCGGACGAGGAGGGCGAACTGCTCGTCGGGGGCGACGGCATCGCCATCGGGTACCTCAACGACCCGGACCTGACCGCCGAGCGTTTCGTCGACGACCCCTTCGACCCGCGCCCCGGCGGGCGCCTCTACCGTACGGGCGACCGCGCCCGGCGGCGGCCGGACGGCACCCTGGAGTACCGGGGGCGCCGTGACCGGCAGGTCAAACTGCGCGGCTTCCGCGTGGAGCTGGACGAGATCGAGACGCGGCTGCGCTCGCACGAGGCCGTCGCGGAGGCCGTCGTCGAGATCGACGGGGACGGGACGCACGCCCGGCCGGTGGCCTTCGTGACGCCGGCACACCCCGGCGCACGGGTCCCGGTCGAGCAGGTGCGCGCGTACGTGGCGTCCTGGCTGCCGGCGCCCGCCGTACCGGCGCGCATCCACGTCCTGGACCGCTTCCCCGTCACCGGCGCGGGCAAGGTCGACCGCCGTGCCCTGCTCGCCCGGACAGCGGTGCCCGCCGCCCGTGACGGGGGCCGCCCGCCCGGTGCCGGGCCCGGCGGGCCGCGGCAGGACGCCGGTCCGTACACGGCCGGTGGCTCCGGGCAAACGGATGCAATCGGAAACGGCGACGCGAACGCAAACGGGCAATGTCACTTGAGCGGAACGGGTGCCGAACCCGATACCGGGGCGGAGGCCGTGACGACCGCGGATACCGGGGCGACCGCGGAGGCCGGGAGCGCCCCGGCCGGGGCCGGCTCCGGTCTGCTGGACGTGCTCGCCGACATCTGGGAGCAGGTCCTGCGCGTCCGCCCCACGCCCGCCGACAGCTT
This sequence comes from Streptomyces sp. NPDC059788, assembly GCF_042732265.1. NCBI lineage: Bacteria > Bacillati > Actinomycetota > Actinomycetes > Kitasatosporales > Streptomycetaceae > Streptomyces > Streptomyces sp. NPDC059788. Next base: position 76,007 of record NZ_JBHWHY010000051.1, read on the forward strand.
CTTCGACCTCGGCGGCGACTCGCTGCTCACCGCCGAGGTGACCACCAGGACGATGACCGCGCTGCGCATGGACGCGGCGCACGGCACCTCCCTCGTCCGCGGCCTGCTGCGGACGCCGACGCTCGGCGCGTACGCGGCGGCGGTGGACCGGGCGCTGCGGGCCGGCCGCGCCGGTCGGCGGGCCGGCCGGG
>NZ_JBHWHY010000052.1:0-72705 GCF_042732265.1 Streptomyces sp. NPDC059788
GGCCGGTGCGGGCGCCCGGCCGGCCGTTCACCGTGCCCGGCCGGCGCCCCTGGCCCGCACGCTCCCGGCCCGGCCCGCGCCCGCCGCGCACGAACAGTTCCAGGCCGTGGTCGAGCCGGACGGGCGCGCCGCGCGGCACGGCCTGGTCGTCGCCCTTGGGGACGCGCAGCCGCAGCCCGTCACCCTTGCGCTGGAGCCGGTACGCCTGCGCCGCGCGCGCGTCGCGGCGGCGCAGGCCGGGCCGCTCGGAGGACGGGTTGTCCACCGCGAAGCAGAACGTCTTCGTGCGGGCGCCGCGGACCTCCAGCTTGCCCAGGCTGCGCCCCTCCCGGCGCAGTTCGATGACGAGGCCCTGCAACGAGTTCTGCTGACCGCCGTACCAGATCCGGATCGTGACGACGGCGGCCACGGCGAGCAGCAGCCCGGCGCCGCCGACGACCGCCCACCACCACCGGTCCCACCAGGTGGGCGCGGGGGTGACGGTGACGGTGAGGAAGGCGGAGCCGACCTCGCGGCCGCCGTCCGTCCGGTCGGTGACGGTGATCCGGCCGCCGGCGTCGCCCGGCGGGGCGCCGGAGCCGAAGGACACGGTGAAGGGCACCGGCTGCTGGGCGCCGGGCGCGACGGTGACGGTGGCCGGGCTGATGCGCAGCGCGGCGTCCGTGGACTGGTCGGCCAGGCCCAGCCGCAGCGTGTGCGGGCGGCTGTCGTTGTTGCGGGCGACCAGTTTGCCGCCGACGGTGCCGCCGGGGTGCACGCCGTGGCTCTCCAGCGTCACCCCGGCCACCAGGGCCGCGGGGCCGGCGGACACCCGGGTGTCGTAGGGCCGCCGGTCGCCGGTGACGCCGGGCGCCGCGATCGCGCCGGCCAGCCGCAGTGCGCCGGTGGCCGTCTTCGGCACCGTGACCTGGGCCCCGTACAGGACGTCGTCGGCCCGTGCGTCGGGGCCCTTGCCGTCGTCGCGCAGCGTCACGTCCACCGGCTCGAAGCCGTCACCGGACAGCTGGGCGCCGGCCCGTACCCCGGCGAGCTGTCCGGGATCGGTGATCACGACGCCGCGGCGGGTCTGCAGACGCATCCGTACGACGACGTTCTCGCCGGGCCGGGGCGCGGACGGCTCCAGGGTGACCGACGAGTGCAGCACGCCCTGCCAGATGGCCCGTACGGTCGCGGGCTGGTCCCGGTGCCCCTCCGGCGCGGACAGCTTCACCCGCCACTGGCCCGGCAGCGGGTCCTTGACCCGCAGGGCCTCGACCGGCCCGTCCTGACCGCTGGCCTCGAAGCGGGAACCGTCGAAATCGCCCTGGAGGGGCACTTCGCGGCCCTTGGGGTCGAAGTAGGTGGCGGTCACCCGCGGGTCGCGCTTGGTGACGGTGATCGAGCCGTCGGTGGCGATCGGCGGGATGGTCACCGTCAGTTCGCCCGGCGGCTTGCTGCTGGTGCCCTGCTCGACGCGGGCGCAGCGGGCGGCGGCGAAGGTGTTCTGGAGCGCCTGGTCCACGTCCGCGGCGCCGTCGACGACCTCCGGCCGGGGCCGGGAGCCGGGCAGGTCGGCGCAGCCGTTGCGGTAGCCGCCGTCGGCCATCTGCTGGAGGGCCTTCTTGTCGATGCCCTTGCCGAAGCCCAGCGGCCAGATCTGTACGTGTTCGCGGCGGGCCTGGTCGAGGACCTCGCGCAGCCGCTTCTCGCCCTCCTGCTGCCGGGCCGCCTTGTCGGCTCCGTAGGCGGGGCTGTCCTCGACGTTCAGCTTGCCGTCGGTGAGCAGGAAGACGACCTTGGGCGTGCCTTCCGTGCCGCTCTCGCGCAGCCGGGTCAGGGCCTGGGTGAGCGCGGCGGGGAAGTCCGTGCCGGGGCCGAGGCCGGTGTTCTCACGGTCGGTGAGGCGGCGGGCGCAGTCGCTGATGCGCTGCCGTCCGGCGGCGTCGACGACGGTGGGCGGGCAGACTTCCCGTACGGGCTGCTGCCCCTCCTTCTCGGCGCTGCCGAAGCCGATGACGCCGGCCCGGGACCGGTCGGAGATCTCGCCCTGGCCGATCAGCGCGGCGGCTTCGGCCTCCCGGGCCAGCGCCTCCTTGCCGATGCTGGCCGAGGCGTCCACGACGACGGAGAAGTCGACGGGGGCGGGGCCCCCGGCGGGGGCGGTGGGCGTGGGGACCGCCCACGCGGGCGGCGGGCCGAGCGGCACGGCCGCGCAGAGCGCGGTGAGGGCCGCGACGACGGCGCGGCGCGACCCCCGCCGGGTGCGCGGGGCCGCCTGTCCGGTTCTGTGCATCGCGTTCACCACAGTCCTCCGGCCAGTGCGCAGCAGCCGCCGGCGGCCAGGCAGCCGACGCCCCAGCGCAGCCAGCGGTACTTGGCGCCGAGGATGCGGCCGAGGGCGCAGGCCTGTTCGACGGCCCACAGCCCGGTGTCCCGTCCCGCGAGGGCGACCCGGGGCAGCAGGACCTCGGCGGACGCTCCGCCGGTCAGCAGGGGGAAGAAGGTCAGGTGGCTGTCCCCGGAGGTGCGGGTGCGGGGCAGCACCGCCGCCACGAACATGGCGATGCCCAGCGTCCACAGCACGGTGCCGGCGAGTAGCAGGGCGGCGCGCCCGGCGGGCAGCGCCAGGAGCTGGCCGTCCCGGCCGAAGAGCAGGACCAGCGCCGCCGTGGCGCAGGTCATCATGAAGGACGCCTTGGTGTCGGCGCGGCTGATCTCTTCGCGTACGACCTTCAGCAGGCGCTCGGCCACGAAGTCGGGGCCCGTGCCGGGGGCCGGTCCGGCGCCGGCGCAACGGCAGGTCCCGGTGCCGCGGGCGGTCGCGGGCGCGGGTGCGGGGGCGGGCGGAGCGCTGGTGGTCATTCCTCTCCCCATTCCAGTCCCCGGGCCCGGCGCGGCGCGCGGCCGTCCCGGTGGTCGTCGCGGGCGTCGTCCCGGCGGGCGTCGCGGAGGGCGTCGTGGCCGGAGTCGTACCGGTCCTCGTACCGGTCGTCGTACCGGTCGCCGTTGCGGCCGTCGCGGAAGTCGCCGCTCCGGTCGCTGCGGTAGTCGTCGCGTTCGGCGGCGGGCTGGACGCGGTCGGGCTCGTAGACGCGGCCGCGGTCGTTCCCGGCGTACGGGTCGTCGTCGTACGGTCCGTCGTGCCCGTCGTCGTATCCGCCGTCGCGTCCGGGCCGGGCACGTCCGGGCTCCGGTTCGTGATCGCGGTCGTCGTGGGCGGGCTCGCGGTCTGACCCGTGGTCACGCGCGGACCCGTCGTCCGGATCGGGTTCCCGCGCCCAGTCCATCCGCTGCCGTCCGCCGGACCGTTCGCGTCCGGCGCGGTGTTCGCCGTCCTCCAGCTCACGGCGGTGCGGCCGCTCCAGGAAGGAGTCGGCCGCCCGTCCCACCACTCCGCTCGTCGTCGACCGCAGGAAGTCGATGGCGGCCAGGGTCTGGTCGTTGAGGTCGTGGCGCTCGATCAGGCCGCCGTCGACGAACCGGAACACCGTCTCGATCGACAGGGCCCGCTCCTCCCGGCGCTCCTTGAGGATGGCCTGGTGGATGTCCCAGGCGTGCGCCTTGTCGCGCGCCATGAACCACGCGATCCGGCTGTCGTCGCTGCCGCTGAGCACCTCCTGGAGCTCGGCGGCCTTCATCCGGGTCAATTCCTGTTCCCGCCGTTCCTTCTTCAGCTCTTCCGCGTGCTGCCGGCGCGCGATGTCGCCCTCGTGGTCGATGTCGGTGCGCTGCCGCTCCGCGCTGATCCCGCGTTCGCTCAGGTCGATCCGTACGAACACGTCGGTCTCCAGGCCGAATTCGTCGCCGAGCCGCAGCTCCGCCAGTTCGCCCTCCACCGCCCGGTCGGCCCGTTCCGCCTCGCTGATGCGGTAGCGCCTGGTCACCCCGCGCAGGGCCTTGAGCAGGACCGGGGAGAAGTGCTCGGCAAGGTTCCAGACGTTGGCGCAGACCGCCGCGTAGGCGTCCACGACGCGCCAGCGCACCTCCACCGACGCGCGGAAGGACTCCGCGTCGCCCGCCGCGGGCAGTTCGGTGCGGAACTCGGTCAGGTGCCAGCCCATGCGCACCTCCATGACCCGGAACGGCCCTCTGAACAGCGGCTTGTTGACGTCCTCGCGGCGGTCCGGCCACATCACGCTGTAGCCGCCGTTGTCGTACCGCAGGACCGCGGCCACCTGCATACTGGGCCGCCGGAAGCGGCCGGTCGACTCGTACTCCTGCACCAGCGGCCCCAGCACCGCCGCCCCGGGCCCCTGGCCGTGGCCTGCCGGCACGCCCGCTCCCGGCCCGTGGCCGGGCTGCGCGCCGTTTCGGCCGTCTTGCGTCATCGTCGTCCCTCTCCTTCCAGCACCGCCCGCATCCGCGCGGCCGCCCGGGGGGCGAGCGGTTCGTCACTGTCCCGCTCCAGCCGGACGACCAGCAGCAGCAACCGGTCCCGGTCCCGCCGCCCCTCCACCAGCCGCGGCAGGAACGCGCAGAGCACGTCGAGCTGCCGCTCGTCCTTGGCCGCCCGCCGCATCCAGCGGCCCATCTCCTCCTGCGCCGCGGCACCCGCCCGCGCCGTGTTGAGCGTCTCGTGCACCAGGTCCGCCACCCAGGGCGCCCGCTCGGGGTGGGCCGCGACGAGCGCCGCGGCCAACGGCCAGGAGCCGTACGACTCCAGGACGGGGCTGTCCTGGAGCCCCCACAGGTGGGAGGTCCGGGTGGACAGCGCGCGCAGCACCACCACCAGCGCGAGGTTCTGCCGGTTCTGCTGCCGGTCGCCGAGCCAGCGCGCCAGCCGCCGGAGCACCACGTCCGGCTCGGGTCCCGCCAGCAGCCGCGCGACGCTGTACGAGGCGGCGTCGGCCGGTTTTCCGCCTTCCTCCCGGCAGCCGATACGGGCCAGTTCGTCCAGGGAACCGGCGACCGAGCCCGCCGCCACGCCGTAGCCGTGGGCGAAGGCCGCGGTCTCGCACGCGGACCGGTCGTCGCCGCGCCCCCAGTCGCGCAGCAGGCCGCGCACGGCGGGCTGCACCCGCTCGTTGCGGGCCGTCGCGGCGAGGGCGGTGGCGGCGGCCATCTGCTGCACCGGGCTGTCGGCACGGGCCAGCGGCAGCAGCAGCTCGGAGAAGCCGTACAGGTAGTCGCGGGCGCACAGCTCGCCCGCGACCATCGCGGCGCGCACCCACATCTGGGGCCGCTGGTCGTCGCAGAGGGACCGCAGCCAGCGGGTCAGCGGGCCGCGTACGTTGTGGTAGCCGTCCCACGCCTCGAACAGCACGGCGGTGGCCAGCCGGCGCCCCTGGAACCGCGTCACCCGTACGGGGATGGTGGCCTCACCCAAATCCTCCTCGCCCTGGTCCGGTACGGCGCGCGCGGCGGCCAGCCGGGCCGAGGTCTGCGCGGTGAACAGCGGGCGGCCCGGGGCGTGCTGGGGGTCGAGGGTGACCGCCAGCTCCCAGGCGAGCAGTTCGCCCGCCTCGGTCACCAGGCTCTCCGCCGAGCCGTTGAAGACCGCGAGCGACAGCCGCAGCGCCGCGGCGCGCAGTGCGGGCAGCGCCTCGGGCAGGGTGCCGGGCCGGTCGGCCCCGGCCAGCCACTCCTGCGCCTGGCGTGGCGCGAACCCACGGCACTCACGCAGCAGTTGGGCGTCGTCGGCTTCGCCCTTGGCGTGCGCGGCGAGATGCCCGGCGAGCCGCGCCGCCTCGCCCGGCCGCAGTTCGTCCAGGCCCAGCGCCTGCCTCACGTCGGGGCGGGCCGCGTTGGTGCGGGCGCGTTCCAGCAGCGGCCCGGGGGCGGCGGCGAGCAGATCGGCGACGTGCCGTTCGAGGACGTCGTCGGCGGGCGGGGGCACGCACAGCACGCCGTAGCGCCCGCGCACCAGCCGGTCGGCGAAGTCGCCGCCGCCCACGACGAGGACGCCGTACGCGCCGCGGTCGGCGAGCAGGGCGCTCAGCCGGTCCAGGTGCAGGTCGGAGGGCCGGGGGCCGGTGGCGTGACGCCCGTTGCCGCCGTCCTTGCCGGTTTCCGCGGACGCGGCCGGTACGGCACCGGCGTCCTCGGCGGGCAGTTCGAGCAGATAGCCGCGGCCGGCGTCGAACTTCTCCCTGTCGACGCTGCCGAGCGCGGTGGCCGGGTCCAGTCGGGACACCCCGGCGGCCACGTCCCGGAGGAGGGCCAGGCCCGTCGAGGTACGACCGGTGCCGTGCTCGCCGCAGAGCGCCAGCAGGTGCGTGCGTTCCAGCCGGGTCTTCATCGCGTCGTAGCCAGGGGCCCGGCAGTAGACCCGGCCCAGGTGCTCCAGCTCCTCGTCGGGCACCGGTCCGTCGACGAAGACGTCGTCGGTGCCGACCCGGATCTGGGTCTGGTAGAAGGTGTTGCCGTCGTAGATCTGGTTGTCGCCCTCGATGTGCAGGTTGGTGCGCGCCTCGCGGGCCGTGCGGGCGCCGCCCGCCTCTCCCGCGCCGCCCAGCGGGCTGCCCCTGGGGGCGTCCAGGCGCGGCTTCTCCTCGGGCTGTTCGGGGCCGTCGGGCCGGCCGTCCTTGGCCGCCTTCGCGTCGTCCTCGCGGCCGCCCGCCCTGCCGTCGGGCCGCTCCGGTGGCGGTTCGCCGGCGGGCGCGGCCGCTTCGTCCACGTCGGTCACCGGCTGCCGCCTTCCGGTCCGGTGCCGGTCCGCCGGGCGTCGTCGTCCGTGGCCGGGCCGGGTTCGGCCGCGGCGGGTTCGGCCGCGGCGGGCGGCTCCGGTGCGGCGCCCGCCTGGCGGATGCCGGTGAACTCCCCGCCGAAGGTGTTGCCGTCGAAGATCTGGTTGCCGCCGCCGATGTGGCCGAAGTGGTACTTGCTGGTGTACGCGGCGGGTTCCGGCGCGGGCCCCGGGGCCGTACCGGCGGCCGGTACGGCGCCGGAAGCGGGCGGCGGGGCCGTACCCCCATGCCCCGCCCCGCCGCCCTGCTCCGGCGCCGGGCCCTGGGCCGCGCGCACCCCCGTCGCGCACGGCCGGTCCCGCGCCGGCACCGCCGCGGACGGCGGTGCCTCGTGGGACGTCCCGGCGGGAAGGGGCGGGAACGGCAGCCGGGGGACGTGGAACCACGCCTCCTCGTCCGTCTCCTTCTCCGACACCCGCGCCCGCCCGTAGTGCTCGGGCTCGATGCAGGTGCCGCCTTCCGCCACGACGTCGTGGTAGAGCGAATCGGACACGACGCACAACAGCGGTGCCCGGTCGGCCAGTTGCATGACCTGACGGGCGGTTCCGCTGTCGCACAGCCGGCAGGCTAGGTCCACGGCGCGCCCGGCCAGCCCTCTGGCGTCCTGGGCGACCGGGCCCGCGTGCATGGCGACGCGCATCCGCAGCGGCTCCGAGCGCCCCTCGTTGATCTGCCGCAGCTGCTGGTAGACCCCTTCGAGCCAGGGGCCGACCAGCTTGGCGGACGGCACGTCGGGGGCGAGCGCGACGAGCACGCCGTCTCCGCGGTCCTCCATGCGGAAGGAGGTCTCGGCGACTCCCGCGGCGGTGAAGCCCGCCTCGAAGACGTCGTACATGGCCTCGCGCATCCGCAGCTTGGCACGCAGCCCGAGCCGTCCGGATCCGCAGACGTCTCCGTTGACGACGAGTCGGTGCAAGGCTTCCGTGCTCACTGGACCTCCTGGATCGTGCCGACATGAAGCAGCATGGCCGGGGCGGGAAGGTGCGGCTGTAGCCGTTTACACAGCCGGCGGGGATTCCTCCGGACGTACGGACGCGGGATCGCCCGCCGCGCGCCCGCCGAACGCTCTGCCCTCGGCGAGCAGGCGCAGCAGCGCGAGGTCGAGCACGGCCAGCCGCCTGGGCCCGGTCTGCACGACGCCCTGCTCGCGCAGCAGGCGCAGTGCCTTGGCCACCGCCTCGCGGGTGGAGCCGACGGCGGCCGCCAGGTCGTGCTGCGGCAGCGGCAGGTCGACGTCCACGCCTCCCGACCCGGGGTGTCCGGTGCGCTCGGCCAGTTCCACCAGCCGCGCGGCGAGCCGCTGGAGCACCTTCTCCGAGGCCAGGGACCGCCGTTCACCGTCCGAACTGCGCAGCCGGGAACTGAACTGACGCATGATCAGTACGGTGGCGACGGGCCGCGCCGCGAGGTAGCCGCGGAACCGGTCGCCGGGGACGACCACCCCGTCCACCGGGCCGAGGGCGGTGACCGTGGCGCTGCGCGGGCGGTGGTCGACGGCGGCCTGATCGCCGACGACCTCGCCGCTGCCGCGCAGTGCGAGGATCAGCCGCACTCCCCGCTCGGTCTCCAGGGAGACGCTGGCCCAGCCGTTGACGATGGCCACGACGAAGGTGGTGGTGTCGTGCTCCCTGAGGACGACCTCGCCCGGCGCGTAGCTGCGGCCCCGGCCGAGCGCGAGCAGCGCCCGCCGGTCCTGCGCCGGCAGCGCCCTCAAGAAGGGCCTGCCGTCCTCGAAGAGACTCATCCGCCCCCTCCCCCCGCTGGTTCGCTCACCCCGGCCCCCGGGCGCCCGTGGCACGGCGGACGGTCCGCCTCTGTGCATGTGGTCGCCCCAGGGCCCCGACCCGGTTCCTCAGCGTGGCGGAGAAATGGGCTTGTCTCTGATTTCTTTCGCTACAGGCGGGGTTCTTGCGCAAATTGATCGAGCTGCGCTCGGTTGAGTTACAGAAGATTAGGGTTGCGATCAGGCCACGTCAACGCTTTCTCTGACCTCAACTGCGCCCACACACACGCCTTTTGACCTCACCGAACACCTGTGCCTCACTCCACCCGGCCGCGCGCGGGCAGCACCGCGGCGGCACCCACCGCGAGGGCCGCCGTCACCGCGATGAGATACCAGCCGTGCGTCAACTCCGCCGCTTTCACGTGCCGTTGACCGCCGGTGACGGCGACCAGCGCGGCCACCCCCAGGGCCGTACCGCCCTGCCGGGACACCATCAGCACCCCCGAGCCGAGCGACAGCCGCGCCGCGGGCAGCCGCCCGGCCGCCGCGAACATGACCGGCTGGTAGAGCCCGGTGCCGATCCCCGCGAGGATCAGACCCGGCAGGTGCGCGGTGGCGTAGTGCGAGCCGTCGGCCGGGCCGGCGACCAGCCACCACACGGGTACGGCGACGAAGCACAGCGCCCCCGCCAGGGCCGCCGGCCGCTCCCCCACGGCCCGTACGAGCCGCCCGGAGACCGACGAGACGACCAGCACCGTCAGCGGCCAGGGCGCGAGGGCGAGACCCGCCTGCTGGACCGGGTAGTGCCACACGTCGGTGAACAGCAGGGTGGAGCCGAGCGTGGTGGCCGCGTAGGCGACGAAGTAGGCGAGCAGGCCGAGGGTGGCGGCGGTGAAGCCGGGCGTACGGAAGAGGCCCGGGTGCACCACCGGCTCCGCGGCACGGCGCATGTGCACGGCGCACAGCACGCCCGCGAGAACCCCGGCGGCGAGGCAGCCGAGGGTGCCGGGAGCGGTGTAGCCCCACTGCGGAGCCATGGCGCAGGCGGTCACCAGCGCCCCGATGCAGACCAGGACCAGCGCCGTGCCGAGCGGGTCCAGCCCCTGCCACCGCTCCCGTCCGGTGTGCGCCGCCGCGCGCGGCAGGAACCGTAGGCCCGCGGCCACCGCCGCGACCACGACCGGCACATTGACCAGGAAGATCCACCGCCAGTCGGAGGCGGCCAGCAGCCCGCCGACGACCGGCCCGGAACTGGCGGCGACCGCGCTGACCGCCGTCCAGACACCGACGGCGGTGGCCCGCTCACGGGCCGGGAAGGCGGGCAGCGCGAGCGAGAGCGACGTGGGGATCAGCACGGCCGCCGCCGCGCCCTGCGCGACCCGGGCGGCGATCAGGGTGGCCAGGGTGGGCGCCGCACCGCAGGCCGCCGACGCCAGCCCGAAGAGGACCATGCCGACGAGGAAACCGCGCCGGCGGCCCACCGCGTCGGCGAGCCGCCCGCCCGGGACGAGCAGCGCGGCGAGCACGACGGTGTAGGCGGTGAGCACCCAGGAGAGCGCGGCCGGGGACGCGGTCCCGAAGTCCCGGCTGATCGCGGGGAACGCGATGGTGACCGCGATCATGTCGAGCACGGCGAGGAACTGCGCGGCGGAGGCGATGGCGAGCACCAGCCAGCGGCGCGGGTCGGGCGCGGAGGCAGGGGCCGACGTGCGGACGGGGGCGGGCACCGGGGGCCGGTCGGGAGCCGGACCGGGCGTCCCGTCCGCCGGCGGACACGGGGCGCCGGCACGGGCGGCGGGCACACCGCGCCCCCGGCGGGAAGAGAGCGGAATCATCATGCGGATCAAGCATCGCGGCCCCCGCACCCCGCCACGAGTGGCAGGACTGACAGCATCCGCTACATTACTGCCATGCCTTCCCTGGCCATCGCCGTCACCGACGGACTGCCCTTCTTCGAGCTGGCCATCCCCTGCCACATCTTCGGCACCGACCGGCCCGAGACCCCCGCCGACTGGTACGACCTGCGGCTCTGCGCGATCGGCACGAACGGCGCGCCCGCCCTGGCCCGCTCCTGGTTCAGCACCCACGCCCCCTGCGGCCCCGAAGAACTGATCACCGCCGACACCGTCCTCGTACCGGCCGCCGCGGATGTGCACGGCGACCCGCCGCCGGAGCTGACCGAGGCCCTGCGCACCGCGCACGCCCGCGGCGCCCGCCTCGTCTCCCTGTGCTCGGGCGCCTTCACCCTCGCCGCGACCGGCCTGCTGGACGGGCGGACCGCCACCACCCACTGGATGTACGCGGCGCTGCTCGCCGAGCGCCACCCCGCGGTCACCGTCGATCCGTCGGTCCTGTACGTCGACCACGGCGACGTACTGACCGGCGCCGGTTCGACCGCGGCCATCGACGTCTGCCTGCACCTGGTGCGCGAGGACTTCGGCACTCAGGCCGCGAACACCCTCGCCCGCCAGCTCGTCGCCCCCGCACACCGCCCCGGCGGCCAGGCCCAGTTCATCGAGACGCCGCTGCCGCCCCGTACGGACGACTCGCTGGCGCCGCTCCTGCACTGGGCCGGCGAGCATCTCGACGAGCCGCTGACCGTGGCCGGTCTCGCCGACCGCGCCAACACCAGCGCGCGCACCCTCGTCCGCCGCTTCCACGCGGCGACGGGGACGACGCCCATGCAGTGGCTGCAAACCCAACGCATAGCGCGCGCCCGCGAGTTGCTGGAGAACACCGACCTGCCGGTGGACCGCGTCGCGGAACAGTGCGGCCTGGGCACGGCGGCCAACCTGCGCCGCCACTTCACACGGGCGGTCGGCGTACCGCCCATCGACTACCGGCGGTCCTACCGCAGCGGGCGCACAGTCACACACCCGGTGGCGGCGGCCCGGCCATAGCCGACCGGGCCGCGACCGCCGCAAGCCGACCGCTACAGCCGCGGGTCCACCGGCTCCGACTCCAGCGCCAGGACGGCGAAGACCGCCTCGTGCACCCGCCACAGAGGCTCGCCTTCGGCCAGGCGGTCCAGCGCCTCCAGACCGAGCGCGTACTCCCGCAGCGCCAGGGAGCGCTTGTGGCCCAGGTGCCGGACGCGCAGCCGCTCCAGGTTCTCCGGGCGGGTGTACTCCGGACCGTAGATGATCCGCAGGTATTCCCTGCCGCGGCACTTGACGCCCGGCTGCACCAGCCGCCCGTCGCCCTTGCGCACCAACGCGCCCAGCGGCTTGACGACCATGCCCTCGCCGCCCGCGGCGGTCAGGTCGAGCCACCACCGCACGCCCGCCGCGACCGACGCTTCGTCCTCCGTGTCGACGAGCAGGCGGCCGGTGCGCCGCAGCAGGCCCGTGCCGTCGTGTTCGACGAGCCGGTCCAGCCAGGCCAGCTGCTCGTCGTGCGGTACGGCGGCCAGGCTGCGGCCCGGCGCGGCCAGGATCTGGAACGGTGCCAGCCGCACGCCGTCCAGGCCGTCGACCGGCCAGCAGTAGCGCCGGTACGCCTCGGTGAACGCGGCGGCGTCCGCGGCCCGTTCCCGCTGTCGCGCCAGCAGGTCCGGCACCTCCACGCCACGGGCGGCAGCCGCCTCCAGCGCGTCCAGCGCCCCGGGGAAGGCCGCGCCGGACGCCGCGCCGACCGCCGCGTACTGCCCGCGCAGCAGCCCGGACGCCTTCAGCGACCACGGCAGCAGCTCCGCGTCCAGCAGCAGCCAGTGCCCCGAACCGTCAGCAGCCGGATCGGCCAACTCCGCCCACAGGCCCGCGCTTTCCACGGCGTCCCGTACGGACTTCAGCACCTGCTCGGTGACGGCCGGGTCGTCGAAGAACGGCCGTCCGGTCCGCGTGCAGACCGCGCCGCTCACACCCTCCCCCGCGCCGAACCGCTCCCGCGCCACCGCCTCGTCGCGGCACACCAGCACCACGGCCCGCGAACCCATGTGCTTCTCCTCGCACACGACCTCCCGTACGCCGTCCGCCCGGTACGACGCGAACGCCTCGGCCGGATGCTCCAGGTAACCGTCCTCCTTCGACGTCGCGCAGGGCGCCATCGTCGGCGGCAGATACGGCAGCAGACGCGGATCGGCCGCGAACCGGCTCATCACCTCCAGGGCCGCCGCCGCGTTCTCCTCCTTGACGGCTACCCGGCCCATGTGGCGGGTCTCCACGACCCGCCGCCCGGCGACGTCGCCCAGGTCCAGCGGGCGCCCGTCGGCACCGCCCGGCGCCTCGGTGGCCAGCGGCTTGGCCGGCTCGTACCAGACCCGCTCGGCCGGTACGTCGACCAGTTCCCGCTCCGGCCAGCGCAGCGCCGTCATCCGGCCGCCGAAGACACAGCCGGTGTCCAGGCAGATGGTGTTGTTCAGCCAGCTCGCGCGCGGCGCCGGGGTGTGCCCGTAGACCACGGCGGCCCGGCCCCGGTACTCCTCGGCCCACGGGTAGCGCACCGGCAGCCCGAACTCGTCCGTCTCGCCGGTCGTGTCGCCGTACAGCGCGAACGACCGCACCCGGCCGGACGTGCGCCCGTGGTACTTCTCCGGCAGCCCGGCGTGGCAGACCACCAGCGCCCCGCCGTCCAGCACATAGTGGCTGACCAGGCCCTCGATGAACGCGCCGACCTCGCCGCGGAACGCCTCGTCCTCCCGCTCCAGCTGCGCGACGGTCTCGGCGAGCCCGTGGCTGTGCTGCACCTTGCGGCCCTTGAGGTAGCGGCCGAGCTTGTTCTCGTGGTTGCCCGGGACGCACAGCGCGTGCCCGGCGGCGACCATGCCCATCACCAGGCGCAGCACACCGGGGCTGTCCGGGCCGCGGTCCACCAGGTCGCCGACGAAGACCGCGGTACGGCCCTGCGGGTGCCGCGCGTCCACGGCACGCCCGAGCGCGTCGTGCCCGACCTCGTACCCCAGCCGCCCGAGCAGCGTCTCCAGCTCCGAGCGGCAGCCGTGGATGTCGCCGACGATGTCGAACGGCCCGGTCAGGTGCCGCAGGTCGTTGAAGCGGCGCTCGGTGACGATCTCCGCCGCTTCGACCTGCTCCACGCCCTTGAGCACGTGCACCTTGCGGAAGCCCTCGCGCTCCAGGTGCCGCAGCGAGCGCCGCAGTTCGCGCTGGTGCCGCTGGATGACGCGGCGCGGCAGCCCGGCCCGGTCGGCGCGGGCCGCGTTGCGTTCCGCGCACACCTCCTCGGGCAGGTCCAGGACGACGGCCACCGGCAGCACATCGTGCTCACGGGCCAGCTTCACCAGCTGGGCGCGCGCCTCGGGCTGCACGTTGGTGGCGTCGACGACGGTCCGGCGGCCGGCCGCGAGCCGCTTGCCCGCGATGTAGTGCAGGACGTCGAAGGCATCGCCGCTGGCGCTCTGGTCGTTCTCGTCGTCGCTGACCAGCCCGCGGCAGAAGTCCGAGGAGAGCACCTCGGTGGGCTTGAAGTGCCGAGCGGCGAACGTCGACTTGCCGGAGCCGGTGGCGCCGACGAGCACCACCAGGCACAGGTCGGGCACGCCCAGGGAGCGGCGGCCGGGGGTGGAGCCGGTCATGCCCGGGCCTCCTTCGTGTGAGTGGGTGTACGGGGCGGGGCGGGCTCCTCCTGGCGGAAGAGCGCGAGCTGGGTCGGCGGCCCCACCTCGGGGTCGTCCGGGCCCACGGGCCGGAACTCCACCTCGTACCCGTGCCGCTGTGCCACTTCCCCGGCCCACGCCCGGAACTGGGCCCGCGTCCACTCGAAACGGTGGTCACGGTGCCGTACGTGCCCGGCGGGCAGCGACTCCCAGCGCACGTTGTACTCGACGTTCGGCGTCGTGACGACGACCGTGCGCGGCCGCGCCGCGCCGAACACCGCGTACTCCAGCGCGGACAGCCGCGGCGGGTCGACATGCTCGACGACCTCGCTCAGCACCGCCGCGTCGTACCCCTTCAGCCGGGCGTCGGTGTACGCCAGCGAGCCCTGCGCCAGACGCACCCGCTCGGCCTGCCGCTCGGACATCCGGTCCAGCCGCAGTCTGCGCCGCGCCTCCTGGAGCGCACGCATCGACACGTCCATCCCGACGATGTCGGTGAACTGCGGCTCCTTGAGCAGCTCCCCCAGCAGCTGCCCCTGACCGCAGCCCAGATCGAGCACCCGCGCCGCCCGTACGTCCCGCAGCGCGCCGAGGATCGCGGCACGCCGCCGCACGGCGAGCGGCACCGGCCGCTCCTCGGTGTCGGCCGACTCCTCCACCGCGTTGTCGATCTCCTCGACGTCCGCGTCGTCCGTCTCCGCCAGCCGGGCCAGCTCCAGCCGCTCCAGCGCGTCGCGCGTCAGCGACCGGCGGCGCGCGAGATAACGGCCGGCGATCAGCTCCTGCTCGGGGTGGTCCGCAAGCCAGCCCTCGCCGGCCCGCAGCAGCTTGTCGACCTCGTCGGGCGAGACCCAGTAGTGCTTGGCGTCGTCCAGCACCGGCAGCAGCACGTACAGGTGCCGCAGCGCGTCGGCGACCGTGTGCTCGCCCTCCAGGTCGAGGCGTACGTAGCGCGAGTCGCCCCACTCCGGGAACGTCGCGTCCAGCGGCACCGGCTCGGCCCGCACCGTCCACCCCAGCGGCTCGAACAACCGGCGCACCAGGTCGGCACCGCCGCGCGCCGGCACCGCGGGCAGGGCGACGTGCAGCGGCAGCGGCCGCGCGGGCAGCTCCGGACGCGCCTTGCACTGCCCCTTCATCGCGCTCGCGAAGACCGTGCTCAGCGCCACGGCCAGCAGCGAAGAGGCCGCGTACGGACGGTCGTTGACGTACTGCGCGAGTGCCGAGTCGGGGCCGCCGCCCCGGCCCTTGCCCCGGGCGCGCCGCACCAGCGCGACCGGGTCCACCTCCAGGAGCAGCGCGGCCGTGCACCGGTCGTCGCCCGCCTGGGGGTAGAACACATGGGCCGTGCCGTGCGACGTCGAGAACGCCTGCGCCTTGCCGGGGTGCTTGTGCAGCAGGAACCCGAGGTCGGTCGCGGGCCGCTCGGCGCTGCCGGTGGTGGTTATCGTCAGGAACACGCGTACGAGTATCGCCTGATACCGACGTTCCCGACAAAATGATTTCGCAGGTGGGAGCGGGCGGCGAGGGCCGGGGGGCGGCACCCGGCCCGTGGCCGTGCCTGTGGCAGGCCCCCGGCGCGCACAGGGCAAGATGGACGGCATGGAACTCCGGATCTTCACCGAGCCCCAGCAGGGGGCCACCTACGACACCCTTCTCCGCGTCGCACGAGCCGCCGAAGACCTGAACTACGGCGCCTTCTTCCGCTCCGACCACTACCTGCACATGGGCAACACCGACGGGCTGCCCGGCCCGACGGACGCCTGGATCACCCTGGCCGGCCTGGCCCGGGAGACCACCAGCATCCGCCTCGGCACCCTGATGACCGCCGGTACCTTCCGCCTCCCCGGCGTGCTGGCCATCCAGGTCGCCCAGGTCGACCAGATGTCGGGCGGCCGGATCGACTTCGGCCTGGGCTCCGGCTGGTACGAGGACGAGCACAAGGCGTACGGCATCCCCTTCCCCAAGGAGAAGTTCGGCCGTCTGGAGGAACAGCTGGCCATCATCACCGGACTGTGGAAGACGCCCGCCGGCGAACGCTTCGGCTTCGACGGGAAGTTCTACCAGCTGGCGGACTCGCCCGCGCTGCCGAAGCCGGCCCAGCCGAAGGTGCCGGTCCTCATCGGCGGGCACGGCGCCAAGCGCACCCCCGCCCTCGCCGCCGAGTACGCGGACGAGTTCAACATCCCCTTCGCCTCGTTGGACGACACCGAGCAGCAGTTCAAGCGGGTACGGGCGGCAGCCGAGCAGCGCGGCCGCGACGCCGACGACCTCGTCTACTCCAACGCCCTGGTCGCCTGCGTCGGCAGGAACGACGCGGAGGTCAAGCGCCGCGCGGACGCCATCGGCCGCGAGGTCGACGAGCTGAAGGCCAACGGCCTGGCCGGCTCCCCCGCCGAGGTCGTCGAACGCCTCGGCCGCTTCGCAGCCGTCGGCTCCCGGCGGACCTACCTGCAGATGCTCGACCTGACCGACCTCGACCAGATGGAGCTGATCGCTTCGGAGGTCATGCCGCAGGTGGCCTGAGGGGCCGTTCGGGGCCTGGGGGCGGGCCGGAGTCCTGGAGGCGCCGGGTGGGGGCCGCCTCGTTGGGGGTGCCTCGTTGGGGGTGCCTCGTCGGGCGGGGCGCCTCGTTGGGCGGGGCGCCGGGGGCGGGCGCCCGGCCCACGCCGTCACGCGGCGGGAATCTCCCCGCCCGGCCCCCACGGCCCCGGGAGCCACTCCACCAGCAGCAGCGTGGCGTCGTCGCGCAGCTCGTTGCCCTGGTCGTCGACGATGAAGTGGATCAGGCGGCGCAGCGTCTCGAAGGCCAGCTCGCCGCCCGCCGTGGCCCGGATGATCGTGTCCGTGAAACGGTCCAGCCCGAACAGCGCGCCGCGGGAGTCCCGCGCCTCGGTCACACCGTCCGTGTAGAGCAGCACCCGGTCGCCCGGCTCCAGGTCCGCGACGTGGACGGTACGCGGTTCGGGGCTCAGCGCTCCGGGCAGGCCCAGCGGCAGCTGACCGGGCCGCTCCAGCGCGCGGTCGAGGACGGCGTGCCGCCGGATGAGCAGCGGCGGCGGGTGGCCGCAGTTGACCCAGCGCAGCCGGCCGTCGCTGAGGTCGAGCTGCAGGAAGACGCCGGTCGCGAACCGGTCGGGCAGCCACTGGCACAGCGCCTGGTCGACGGTCTCCGCCGTCTCGCGCAGGTCCGCGCCGGCGCGCCGCCCGCTGCGGCAGCCGGCCAGGGCGACGGAGGTGGCCAGTCCGGCGGCCAGGTCGTGGCCCATGGAGTCGATGATGGCGGCGTGCAGCGTGCTCCGCGTCATGGAGTGGTCGAACGCGTCGCCCCCCAGCTCGTACGCCGGTTCCAGCACCGCGGTGGACACCGCCTGCTCGTTGCCGATCGTGCGCGGCGGCAGGAAGGCCCGCACCATTTCCGCGGGCAGCTGCATCGGCTGCGTACGGGCCTGCCGTACGAACGTGTCGCTGTAGGCCCGTTTCGAGGTGATGATGGGCGCCAGCAGCGCCGCCAGCGTACGGCAGCGCCGCAGCCGCTCACCGTCCAGCGAGTCGGTGCGCGCTTCCAGCACGCCAAGCCGTTCCACCCCGTCGACCAGCGGCAGCCAGACCCGGATGCCGCCCTCCGGGGCGTCCACGTCCTCCACCCGCATGGCCAGCGTGCGGTACGTCCATCCGGCGAGGGAGGAGTCCACGGACAGCGCATGCCGCCCCACGCCCAACGGGCACAGCTGCCGCTGCTGGATGTCGACCAGATAGATGCCGACGTGGCGCAGGCCGAGGGCAGCGGCGTGCCGGTTCACCAGGTCGGGCAGGTCCGTCGGTGCCGCGCGCTGGGCCTGCTCCAGCAGCGCTTCGAGCATCCCGTGGCCCTCGGCTCCCGGGTAGGCATCCGCAAAGGCTTCCCCGGCCATCGTGATCACCTCCTACCGCAGTCTCGCACCGCGCCCGCACCCCCGCCGTCCGGGCGATCCTCCGGCACCCGTCATTCCCCCGACCGGGTTGCGGACGTCCCCGGGCGCCTGCTGCGGAGCCGTCGGCCGTTCACCGCGTACGCCACTCATGACCGGGCAGGAAGCGCACGTCGTACCGCTCCGGAACCGTCTCGAACTTCCCGCTGTCCGGGACGACGGGCTCCCGCGGCAGACCGAGCTGCTCGGTGGGGACGCCGAGGTTCTCGAAGAACCGCTCGAAGGTGCCGCCGGGGCCCGCGGCGACGCCGACGATCTGGCTGTGGTGCCGCTCCATGCGGTAGGCGTGCGGGCAGTTCATGGGGACGAAGCCGAAGTCTCCCGGGGTCAGCAGCTTCTCCTGCTGGTCCCCCTCGGTGTCCTCGACGAACAGCCGGACGGCGCCCTGGGTGACGTAGAAGACCTCGTATGTGTCGGTGTGCAGATGGGCCGGGATGAGATCCCCTTTGGGGCCCTCGCAGGTGAAGAAGTTGAAGGCGTTCCCGGTCTGCTCGCCCCCGGCGTAGACGGTGATCAGATCGCCGAACAGCTGGGCGCGGTCCCCTTCACCCTTCTCGATGAAGTACGGCCGGCCCGGCTCCGCGGGTATCCGCGAGGAGCGGCGGTACCGCGTGGCGTACTCGATAGTCACGAATCCTCCTACAGCAACCCCAAAACGTCAGGCACCCTGACGAGGTAAATGTCAGGTACCCTGACACACTCCACCGGCAACCGCAACCCACTCCCACCCCATCGCCCCTCCCCTGAGGTCCCCGTGCACCCACCCCATCGCCACCTCCCCCAACTGCTCGGCGACGCCCGGCGCTGGTTCGAGGACTCCCTCCTGGCAGCCATGAACGCGTCCGGCGGCCACCCGGTGACCTCGACCCAGGTCCAACTGTTCGCGGTACTGGACGCGGAGGGCACCACGATCGCCACCCTGGCCCGGCGCATGGGCGTGACCCGGCAGACCGCCCACCAGGCCGTACACGCCCTCGTAGCGGCCGGTCTCCTGGAACAGACCCCCGACCCCACCTCGGCCCGCCAACGACTGATCCGCCGCACCCCACAAGGCGAACAGGCCCACCAACAGGCCGAACGCCTCCTCGAAGACCTGGAACACCAACTCGCCGAACGCATCGGCCCCGAGTCGGTCAGCTCCCTACGCAAGATCCTGGAGCTTCCGTGGGGACCACTCCCGTCCTAGAACACAACAAAACCCACACCAACCGAAACTGACATCGACACCGAGGGCGAGGCTGGGGCCGAGGCCAAAGCCGACGCCGTAGCCGGCGCCGTTTCAGCCCTCGGGATCGTTTTCCCAGCCACCTCTCGGCCGTCACCACCACTGATATCGAACGCGACCGCAACCCCTGGCGCGCACTTGCTCCCAGCCCCATTCGGACAGCAACGCAACACGACGATCTCGACTGCCCTTATCCAGGACCGCGCACAGGACGCCCCCACCCAAACCAGGCTCTACCTACGGGCCGGCTCCAAAAAAGCCAAATGCCAGGCGGAAGAAATACCCATACGACGATCATCCGACCGCACCGCCCGCCTCCGGCCTTCCGAACCACCCACCCCAGCACGCAACCACCCCCACAACCTCCCCCTCCCCACGTCACCTCACTCCAGCCACCCCGCCTCACCCTTTCGGCTCAACCAGTCCCATTTTCGCACCCCTTCTTGTGGCGACGCGTTGATCGGTTAGTCGGAGTTAGGACTTACTGAAAGAGGTATGACGTGCCCTGCCCCACCACCCGTACGGCCGCGATCTCCACCACAGTGCTGACCCTGGCCAGCGCCCTCACCGTCACCGCGGCTTCCGCACTCGACCAACGCGAACACCCCATCGCTCCCAAGCACCTCCACGCGGCGGCCTATTACGGATCATTCGACGTTCTGGCACGCCAAACCAGCGGCCTGCGAGCGAAGTTCACCGAAGCCGACGGCACCCCGGTGGGAGGCCTGCCGGTCAAGTTCACCGTCGCCGGCGAAAAGGCCTTCCTCTGCGAGGCCACCACAGACACCCACGGTTTCGCCGAGTGCCAAAACTCCCCCCTGCCCCCGCTCCCCGCCTCCGCCGTCAAACTGCTCACCGGCGGCTACGACGCCACCTTCGACGGCAGCCCCCGCTACACCCCCGCCTCCGCCCACAATTCCGTCGACGTAGACATGCACTGACCGCCCGAACCACCCTCCACACCCACACCCTCGCGCCCCAACTCCATTCGTCGCCCCCTGGTCCTGGCAACCCCACCCCACCTAAATCCCAGGACCACCTCATCAACCACCACAACCCTCCACCACCGAGCGCCGACACACCCCCTCAACTCCGCGAGCAATACCGCCCCCCCAATTCCCCTCAACACCGGCCGCGCGCTTCCAACCAACCAGGACGCGCCTTAGGCCTGTTGTGAAAGTGCTGGTCACAGCCACTCGTTGCGGACTGCGGCCAGCACGGTCGCCTCGTAGCGGACCGGGAGCTTGTCATACCTCGTGGCTACAGCCCGGTGCCGCTTGAGGCGGTTGATCCCGCACTCGACCGCGTGCCGCTGCTTGTAGTCGTCCTTGTCGAACTTGGGCGGCCGTCCCCCTCGCGATCCGCGCTTGAGGCGGTTGCGGACGCGATCCGTCGGGACCCTGATCCGCTTGCTTGGAGTGCGCTCCAAGGCCATAGCGTTGAGACAGCTGAACCGAACACCCAACGCGTCGACGCATCACCCCGCACAACCAACTGGAAAGGCGGCAAGTGGCAGACAACCAATTCACCACGCATGCAGAACTTTTCGATCTGTGTGGAAAGCGCGCGCTCGTCACCGGTGGCACCCGAGGCATCGGAATGATGATCGCGCGTGGCCTTCTCCAGGCGGGCGTCCGCGTAGTCATCAGCTCACGCAACGCGGAAGCGTGCGCTCAGGCGCAGGAACAGCTGTCCAAATTCGGTGAGGTGCGGGCCATCCCCGCCGACCTGTCCCGCCACGACGAGTGCCGGCGACTGTCCGATCTCGTCACCGCCGACTCGGAGCGTCTCGACATCCTCGTCAACAACGCGGGCGCCATGTGGGACGAGCCGCTGGCGACGTTCCCGGACGCGGCCTGGGACACGGTCGTCGACCTCAACCTGAAGTCGCCGTTCTGGCTGGTCCAGGCGCTGCTGCCCGCACTTCGCAGGGCGGGCACCGCCGACGATCCCGCGCGGATCATCAACATCGGCAGCATCGCCGCCATCCACATCCCCCAGCGGCCCAACTACTCGTACTCCAGCAGCAAGGCCGCACTGCATCAACTCACCAGAGTGCTCGCCAAGGAACTAGGACCGCAGCACGTCACCGTGAACGCCGTGGCGCCGGGACCGTTCCCGTCGACGATGATGGCTGCGACCCTCGATGAGTTCGGCGAGGCGATCGCGGCGTCGGCCCCACTGCGCCGGATCGGCCGCGACGATGACATGGCGGGTGTCGCCGTGTTCCTCGCCAGCCGGGCAGGCGCATATCTGACAGGCGCCGTGATCCCCGTCGACGGCGGCATCGCCACAACCGCGTAGGCCGCCTATGGCCTGTCGGCGCGAAAGCTGATCTCGATCGTTGATGATCAGGTCCTGTGGGACGTGGGGATCTGACGAACAGCCAGTGGGCCCGACTTGAGTCGCTGTTGTCACGGGGCATCAAGTCGGGCCGTCCGCCGGTATAGACGCGGCGGCAGCTCATAGACGGCATACGGTGGCGGACCCGGACGGGTGCTCCCCGGCGTGACGTGCCGGAACGCTACGGGCCGTGGCCACCGGGTCTATGACCTGTTCCGGCGCTGGCAGCGCGATGGCGCCTGGGCCCGGGGCGTCACTCACCTGCAGGCCGAGGCGGATACCAAGGGCCTGATCACCTGGGACGTGAACATCGGCTCCACGGTCTGCCGGGCCCACCAGCACGCGGCTGGGGCGGCGAACAGGAGGATCTCCAGAAGGAACCGCCCGGCGGGATCACCGTCGAGCCGGCCGACCACGGGCTCGGACGCTCCCGGGGCGGCCTGACCGGCAAGATCCGCCCGCCGTCGAGCAGGGTCAGAAGCCGCTATCGGTGGTGATCGCCGCCGGACAGCGGGGGCATTCGCCTCAGTTCGATTCGGTCCTGGAAGCGATCTGGGTGCGCCGGCCCGGAGTCGGCAGGCCGCGCAAACGGCCGGACCGGGCCCGGGCCGACAAGGCGTACGACTCCCGCAGCAATCGCGCCTACCTGCGCAGACGCAGGACCATGGCCACGATCCCGGTCCCGACGGATCGCGTCCGCAACCGCCTCAAGCGCGGCTCGCGAGGCGGACGGCCGCCCAAGTTCGACAAGGACGACTACAAGCAGCGGCACGCGGTCGAGTGCGGGATCAACCGCCTCAAGCGGCACCGGGCTGTAGCCACGAGGTAGGACAAGCTCCCGGTCCGCTACGAGGCGACCGTGCTGGCCGCAGTCCGCAACGAGCGGCTGTGACCAGCACTTTCACAACAGACCCCAGCCCCCTCCCACCCTGCGGCCACTGGCCTCCTCTCCCTCCCCCCCCCGCCCGCCCCACCTCCGCCCCTCCTCAAACCCCCACCAAGCACAGCCCCCACCTAAGTCCCCCCACCTAAGCCCCGCCCGAACCCAGCCCGGCACCCGCGCCCACCTCCGGCCCGCCCCGGAGGGCCCGCCCCGGAGGGCATGCGCCGGACTCGGCAATCCCCCAGCAGGACGGCATCCCCAGCCGCCACCCGCCACCCGCCACCCACCTACAACCCTCACCCACAACCCACGCCCAGCCCCGCCCCAGCCACATCCGAGCCGCCCCGAACCACCCCGCCACCATCACGGGGCACCGCCGCCACCACCACCGCCACCACCGCCACCATCACGGGCACCGACGCCTCCACCTCCACCTCCACCACCAAACGCACTCCTCCCCAGTTGCAGCCCCATCCCAAGAGCAGCCCCCTCACGCACCCAAGCCCAGCCCGCACCCCTCCCAACACCACCCGCCCCACCTCACCCCAGCCAACCAACCGCCCAATCGCCCCACCTCGCCCAACCACCCAGCCACCCGAGCAACCAACCCACCCACCACCTCACCACCCGGCCACCCGGCCACCCGCGACCAACCAAACCCCGTCTGCCCAACCGCCCCACCCTCTCCTCAGCCCACCACCATCCGCCATCAGCGGCGCGCCGGAACTCCTGGGGGAGCTCGCGCCGGAGCGTGCGCCCTCAGGCGGGGTCGCGGTCCCGTACGGCGAGGTACTTCAGTATTCCGGTCACCCGGTCCCGGGACTCGTCGGCGACGTCCATCGCCTCTACGCAGGTCCAGTACATCCCTTCCTCGTCCGCCGCGCAGACCACGCCCACCAGCGCCTCGCACACCTCGCCGAGCAGCCAGGACAGCCCGCGCAGTGCCGCCTGGGTGTCCCGTACCTCGGACAGCTGGGCCGCGCGTGGCCCACCGATCCTCGGCGCCGGGATCAGCAGCGCCGCACTCGTCCTCCCTCCCGCGTCGCCCAGTCCCCGCGCCCGGGACCGCACTTCATGCGGCCCGGATATCGCGAGGTGACTGCCCACCGCCTCAGCCAGAGCCTGTGCCTGCCACGCCTCGACGACGATCTCCTGGACCGTCCGCGCCTGTGCCAGACCGCGCCGACTGGCCGCGATGATGCGCACCGCGTCCATCCGCGCCCCCTCCCTCAGACCACTGTCAGCTTCGCCGCACCTACCTGCCACTACCCAGCGTGAACTTGAAAGGCCAAAAAGGCCAGAGGAATTCGCAAATCTGTGGACAACCAAGACGATGTGGAAAGATCCTTCACTCCATAGAGTGACGATTGGCTCGTTCGACCCCCTTCGCGGGAAATCGTGTCTCGTTGCGTTCGATCTTCGCAGCCAGCGCCTGCAGCACATCGATGCCCAGGACCTCGCAGAACTGCAGCAGGTACGCCAGCACGTCGGCGACCTCGTCCTCGACCCGCCCGGCGGCTGCCGCGTCGCTCATGACCTTCGCCGACTCCTCCGGCGTCAACCATTGGAAGATCTCGACCAGTTCGGAGGCTTCGACGCTGAGCGCCGCCGCCAGATTCTTGGGGGTGTGGTACTGCTGCCAGTCGCGGGCCGCGGCAAACTCGGCGAGCCGCTGCTGCAATGCATGGAGATCTTCACTCATACTCCTAGGTGTAGCACCCTCACCTCGGGCAACCCCTCGGCGGCCGACGCGTCCCGCACCGTCCCGAGCAGCCGGATGTGGCCGCGGCCCACCATCCGCACGGCGAGCTCCAGCAGCGCCCGCGACTGCCGACCGTCGAGGCACCGGTCCAAACCGTCCGCCATCAGCCCCAGCACCTGACGGGCGGACAGCACCTCACCCGCCGGATCCATCTCCAGGACCTCCGGGCCCGTCAGGAGCACCAGCGCGAGCGCGACGTAACGGAGCTCACCGTCCCCGAGCTGTTCCAGCGGCATCGCCGGCAGCGCGCCGCGCTCGACCAGCGCCTGTATGCCGACGGTTCCCCCACGTTCCACAGGTTCCGCCCGCAGCCCCTCGACCGGCCCTACGCAGCCGGCGCGTACCGCTTCGACCAGGACCGTGTGCCGGCGCGCGCATTCCCGGCTCGTCCGTCCCAGTACGGCGGGGAGGTTGTCGCAGGCCGTACGCAGCCGCCCGTCCCCGGCGGACCAACCCCAGTGACCGCCGAAGGTACCGCCGTCGTCCGCCATCCCATCACCACCGGATGCACCTGCGAAGCCACCCGACAGCCCAGCCTCGGCCCGCACGCGGGAACCTGAAGCATCGACAGGCGCACCAGCCCCACCAGACCCGCCAGCCATGTCGCCCCCGCCTCCACCTCCACCCCCGTCGGCCTCACCGGACCCATCGGGCGCACCGGCCCCAACACCACTGATGACGCTGGTCACACCCCCGCCGCCGCTGCCGCTACTGCCACCACTCCCACCCCCGGAACCGCCGGCACCAGAACGGCCGGCCCCACGCCCGGCCCCGGACACCCCCCCGCCCCCGGGCGCGGCCCCGGACACGCCCCCAGGCCGGGCCCAGCCTTCGCCCCCCGGCCCGGCCCCCCGCATCACCTCCGGCCGCGGATCGCACGCGAACACCGACCGCAGCGCCACCACCACCTGCTCCGCCGCCGCGAGCACGAGTCGCTGACCGGCCGTCTTGCCCGCGACCCGCAACGGCAGCAGAGCCGTCCCCAGCCGGTCGTCGGGCAGCGGCGCGCGCGTCACCGGTGTCGAACCGGCCGTGTACCAGGCCGCCTGTACCGCACGCCGGGCAGGGTCCGTCAGGGCCGTCGACAGCAGCGTCTCGCCGCCGCCCGTCAGCCGTTCGCCGACGATGCGCAACTCCGGCTCGGCCTGTACGGCGACGTCGAGCCGGACCGGACCGACCGGTCCGTCGACCGTGCAGCCGATCCGGAACCCGCGTCTCCCCTGGCTGTCGGGCCGCGCCCACACCGGTACGCACCCGGCCGCACCCCCCGGTGCCACCGCGACGGCCCGCCCGAGCCGGGCACCGCTGCCGAGCCGGGCGAGGATCTCGTACGCCTGGAGCACGCTGGACTTCCCACTGCCGCTGGCGCCGGTCAGGAGTGTCAACGGGCCCAGCGGGAAGGTCGCGCCGCGATGCGACTTGAAGGCGGACAGGCGTAATTCGGTGACCGCCGGGCGCACACTTTCTGTGTCCATACGAGGACGCTAGGCAACCGGCGAAAGCAAAACCGTTACGGCTGCAACGCCTTCCTACGATCGGGGTACGAGACCGGCGGGCGGCTCGGCGACCTCGGTGCCGACGGGCGCGAGCAGGAAGACGTTGGTGTCGACCCGGTGCATCCCGCTGGCGAGCCCGAAGACGACGCCGCTGGAGAAGTCCAGGATGCGTTTGGCCACGTCGGCGTCGGCGCTGCTGAGGTCGAGCAGGACCGGGATCTGCGCCATCAGGTACTCGGCGACCTCACGCGCGTCGGCGAAGGTCTGCACCCGGATGACGACGAACCGCCGTATCTCCTCGCCCGGTTCCTCCTCGGGCAGGGCACGGTGATCGGGCCACGAGGGCCATTCACTGCCGCTGCGAAGGGGAACGACCTCGGCGAGCCCTTCCCACTGTTCGTCGGTGGCGTCGGGCCCGTTCACCGAATCACCTCTCCCGGAGGGGCACTGGACAACTTCGCTATCTGCATCGCGCAATTGTAGGGATAAACATATATGTCTCTTCGGGTGCGACACACGGATGGCGTCACCTGGCTCCTCCATCCTGCACCATGGCCGCTGACCAGTGCCGACACCCTGGGCATATATCCTGCGTCGAGTTCCCGTGTTCCTGTTCACTCCATCTGTTACGTAGGTCGGTCCCGCCATGAGCGATGATCCCCCCGGCCGCGGGCTGCGTGCCCTGCGCGGACTGCGCAAGCCCGCGAAGAAGCGGCCCGGCGCCGCAGCCTCGCCCGCCGACGCCCCGGGCGACCCGCAGGCGCCGGACCCCGGCCCCGCGCCCGTCGGCAGTGTCATCAACGCCACGCTTTACCGCGACGGCCATCGCCTCAGTACCCACGAAACTCTCGCCGACACCTTCCGGCACCTTCGTACCACGGCCGGTTCCATGGCCTGGATCGGCCTGCACCGGCCGTCGTCCTCCGAATTGGTCACCCTGGCTTCGGAATTCGACCTTCACCCGTTGGCCGTGGAAGACGCGCTGGAGGCCCATCAACGGCCGAAACTGGAACGTTACGGTGACACCCTCTTCGTCGTCCTGCGCGCGGCGCGCTACCTCGACGATCCCGAGGAGGTCGACTTCGGCGAGCTGCACGTCTTCGTCGGCCCCGATTTCGTGATCACCGTACGGCACGGCGGCGCCCCCGACCTGCCCGCCGTACGCCGCCGCATGGAAGGCACCCCGGAACTCCTCACACGCGGCCCCGAGGCGGTCCTCTACGCGATCCTCGACGCCGTCGTGGACGATTACGCGCCGGTCGTCGCCGGCGTACAGAACGACATCGACGAGATCGAGACAGAGGTCTTCGGCGGCGATCCGCGCGTTTCCCGCCGCATCTACGAACTCTCCCGCGAAGTGGTCGAATTCCAGCGCGCGACCCGCCCCCTGAACAGCATGCTGGAAAGCCTGACCGCGGGCTTCGAGAAGTACGGCATCGACGAGGAACTGCGCCGCTATCTCCGCGACGTGGCCGACCACGCCACCCACACCACCGAACGCGTCGACGGCTTCCGCCAGGCCCTCCAGGACATCCTCACCGTCAACGCGACCCTCGTGAACCAGCAGCAGAACGCCGAGATGCGAGCCCTCGCGGAAGCCGGCTTCGAACAGAACGAGGAGATCAAGAAAATCTCGTCGTGGGCGGCCATCCTCTTCGCCCCCACCCTGGTCGGCACCATCTACGGCATGAACTTCGATCGCATGCCGGAGTTGCACTGGGTGCTCGGCTACCCCTTCGCTATCGTCCTGATGGCGGTCGTATGTACTGGTTTGTACGTCATCTTCAAGCGCCGGGATTGGCTCTGAGTAATCGGCGTCAGCACAAGCGCGCTGCGGGTCGAACGCCGCAGCAGGGTGCGCGCGGCGCGCCCCCTTCAGGCCGCTGGGGAGAATGAGCTCGGCCGGTCTCCGGCCGAGACAGCCGTGGATCGCCACTCACCAGATCACATCCAGCCCGGCGACGAGCGCCCTACGTCACCAAGAGTGATGACCGAACCGGAAGAACAGCATGAGGGAGCGGGTGCAGCGAAAGCTGCACCCGCACTTGTCTTGATGGCCCCATTGAAGCGAAGCCGTCTGGTTGACTACGCAGCTACGGCCACTTGGTTGAGTCACACATCAACGGACTTGCGCCCCTTGCCTCCGGCCTCGGGCATGAAGTGGGCGTAATGGCTCAGCGTGATGGTAGGGCTCGAACAACCGAGCCAACGTGCCAGCGTGACCACGGACTCACCGGCTTCGAGAATAATCGAGGCATAGGTATGCCGAAGGACGTGGAAGCCGTCCTTCCGGGAAAACTGCCACCGTCCGCCCTTTTCCCGCATGGGGATAACACCGGCCGCAGCCAGAGTTGGCTTCCAGACCTCGACGTTGAAGATGTCGGCGCGTACAGCGCTACCGTAGGTCGTGGTCAACATCAGGGGGAACGCCTTCGCCTCCCGCTCGGGCTCGGGGCCCTTCCCAGGGCAACTCGATGTGGAGACCCCTCGGCGTCCGTGCAACGCGGCAACCGCACCCACCCGCGCCCCGCCGAACCCGCTCCACCGAAGGCCCGCGCTGAGCGCCCCGGCCTTCGGCGGAGCGGTAGCCCTCGACTCGGAGGCCGCCGACCGCACGGGATGTCACGTGTTTCTCTCGTCCGGGAACCTCATTGTCGAACTGGTCGCTGACGGTTGGCCCGAGGCCGGCGCAGAGGACCTCACCGAGGCGGTCGGGCCCAGCTGCCGGGGCATGAACAGCCACCTGCCCGACGGAGCACCGGCCGCGCTGGGCCGCCCGCCCCCGAGCCGGCCAGGCGTCGGCGGCCACAGGAGGCCGCCCCGTACGCGCGGGGACCGCGCCCCCGGCCATCGCCCCGCGGCCGACCGCGGTTACTTCACCCCGAGCTGGGCGAAGAGTTCCGCCCGGGCACGCTCCGACTGGTCGAACACCCCACGGAAAATGGATGACGACATCGTCGAAGACGTACGGATACCGCGCATGGTCATGCAGAGATGTTCGCCCCGCCCCATCACGGCCAAGTCATTTGTCCCGGTGATGTCGGAGATCTCGTCTGCGATGTCGACCACGAGTCGTTCCTGTACCTGCAATTTGTGTGCGTGCTTGTGCGCGATACGGGCGAACTTCGAGAGTCCGAGCAGTACCCCGCCGGACTTGTAGGCCACAGTCAGGTCACAGCTGAACGGAAGCAAGTGGTGTTCGCACAACGACCAGACGGTCATGCCCGAGACCATGACCGTCTGGCCCAGGGTACTGCTCTCGAACAGGGTATCCACCTTTCCGGCGTCGTACTCCACGAACTCCTTCCACCATTTGGCATAACGTCGCGGAGTCTCGCGGAGTCCTTCGCGGGTGGGGTCCTCCCCGATTTCGATCAGAATCTGCCGGGCCAGCTCTTCGAGCCGGGCGGCGTCGACGGATACGTCGACCGCTTCCTGCCTTTCCCAGGCGGCTTTCACCATCACACACCCCTGCGGTTCCCCCACGCCTGCACATGGATACGGGTCGACATGTTCCACCGCCGGGCGACGACGGCGTCGGCGAGCGACGACATATGGCGGGTCAGCGTCTCCTGGTCCTGTCCCTCCGGCATGATCCAGACGGATTCCAGGCCGTGGCGCGCGACAATGGCGTCGACCTCTTCGAGATCAGCCGGGCCACGGCAGACGAACTTGAAAGCCGCGCCACCGGTGGCGCTCAGGGCCCGCAACGCGACCGGTACCACCGTCCGTTCCGGCCCCATGCCGCTGTGCCGCAATTTGGGCGAGACGTTGAAGCGGGCTTGCGTCGCCGTCAATGCGGGCGATGGCGCGATGGTCCCGTTGGTTTCGATCTCGACGGATACCCCACTCTCCTTCAGCATGTGACTCAGGAGCGTCACGGTCTGCTGCTGCTGGAGTGGTTCACCACCGGAGATGACGACCAGCCGGACATCCATGGCCCTGAGCCGGTCCGCCACATCGGCGACGTGCATCGCGTGCAATTCGGCCTTCGGATCGTACGCCGTGCCCTCGTTGCTCTGCCCGGTCCAGTCCCAGGTGTACGGCGTATCGCACCAGGTACAGGTCAGATTGCAGCCGCCGAGCCGGACGAAGGAACAGACGCGCCCCATGGAGGGGCCCTCGCCCTGAATCGTCGGGCCGAAGATTTCATTGACGACGATCTTCCGGCCGCGTGGTGTCTCCTGCCGGCTCATCGCACCGTTCTTACTTCCCACGGTAGGTGGCCCAGGTCCGGGGCGTTTCCGATACCCGTACACAGCTCAGTTCCGGCAGCCGTTCGACCCACTGGTGATAGACCCACCAGGCCAGATTCTCTGCGGACGGGTTCATTCCGGGGACGGCGTCGTTGAGGTGTCGATGGTCGAAGGTCGCGTCGAGCCAGTTCTTGAACTCGTCGAGTTCCCCGTAGTCGCGTACGAAACCGGGCTCGGTGAGTTCCGTGTCGTCGCAGCGGAGTTCGAGAACCACCAGGTAGTTGTGGCCGTGCGTTCTGGCGCACTGGTGTCCGGCCGGCAGGGCGCCGAGCTGGTGGCTTGCGGAGAAGTGAAATTCCTTGGTGATCGCATACATGGGTGCAGCTCCGTCCGTTCTGGTGTCTCGATACTCGTCAGGCCGTTTCAGCCGGCCTGGGCTCGGCTTCTCCTGGTCTTCTCGGTTCGCCGGAAGCGGAGTTCACCTCTGATATCGGGTCGGGTCGGTGAGGTCCGCTTCGGCGAACGCGTTGCGGCGGTCGTGGCAGGACGCGCAGCTTCCGCAGTGGAACCGCTCGCCCTTGAAGCACGTCCAAGTCTCGCGCCAGTCGACGCCGAGCTCCGTGCCCAGGAGCAGAACGTCGGCCTTGCGCAGGGTGAGCAGCGGGGCGGTCACACGGGGTGGTGGATCAGCGAGCCCTTCCAGGGCTCGGGCTTCCATCGCGTTGAACGCCGTCAGAAACGCGGGCGAGGTGTCCGGCGCGGTGGCCGCGTCCTCGGCGAGGAACCCGAGACACATTTCCTGCGCTCCGGCCAGTACGGCATGGGCGTAGGCGACCGTCATGAAGACCGGGTTGCGGTTCGGGACGACATTGACGCTTCCGGTACGGGTGTAATGCTCGTCGGGGACCGTGACGTCGGCGTCCGTCAGGGAGAAGCCACGCATCAGCCGGGAATAGCCGCCGAGATCGGCGACGGTCAGGTCGATGTTCAGCTTTCCGGCGGCCCGTCCCGCGTACTCCAGTTCCTTGCGGTGGCGCTGGCCGTAGTCGATCGCGATGGCGGATACTTCTCTTCCCTCGGCCTTGCAGGCGTGGGCGAGCACGACGGAGTCGATGCCGCCGGACAGGACGACCAGCGTCTTGGCCGACGTCATCGGCCTTTCCCTTTCCGTTCGTGTCCGTACGTCGCTCTTTCCCGCGGGGGTGTCTTCCGCAGGCCGAGCAGCGTGGGCAGGGCGCACCGCCGCGGAGCAACCTGGTTGCTCGCGGTCACCCCGGGGCGGGGCCCGGTGAGGATGTCGCTGCGGAAGTCAAGCATCAGAAGGCCCGCCCGCTTCCCGGTCGATATCGAGTTGTACGAGATCGCGCAAGCGGTGCATTCGCTCACGGACTTGGGCCACGGTGTCACCGGACACCCACGCGCCCAGCGGGATATTGGTCGTACTGTCCGTGGTGGGGACCCAGTCACCGGGGGCATAGGCGACCAGTACCTTTTCGACACCCGGGCCCGCGGAGAACGCGTCCAGCCCTTTGATCTCCCGCAGGACTCCCGGGGCGCCCTCGTTGCGAACGGCGATCGCGCCGAAGACCGCGTCGAACGCGATGTGCTGCCCCAGCGCTTCCGGGCGCCGGGCGGTACGGCAGTCGATATCGGCGTAGTAGGGGTTGAAGTCGCTGTGCGCCAGCCACATCTCCGTGACGGGACCGCCGGCCAGGCGTGCGGCGACCTCGATCAGGTATACGCCGTCCGCGTTGCACTTCACCTCGGTGTGCCCGGGGCCGATACGTACGCCGAAGACATCCAGAACCTCGTGCGTAAAGGCGGCCACCCGGTCCCAGTCCGGGTCCTCGCGGTTGATCTGGACGTTGTTCCAGTAGGGGAAGTCGTAGTCCGAGTCGTCGGGCTGGGAGTAGAACCACATGTCGATGATCTGGTGCTGCCCGTCGTAACTCATGGTGTTCACCGCGATCTCCCGGCCGCGGATGTACTGTTCCACCAGCCACTTCCGGACCGGTTCACGGAAGTGGTCGAACTTCACCAGGCGGTCCAGGCCGGCCAGCGCCGCATCGTCGGCAAGCAGCACCGCGCCGTGGGACCCGCCCCCATAGGTGTGTTTCACGATGGCGGGGAAGCCGACCTCGTGCGCGGCGGCGGGGATGTCCGCGATCGATGTGACCAACCGGTACCGGGGGATGCGCAGCCCCGCCTGTCCGGCCACCCGGCGCATCGCGTCCTTGTGGTTCCTGGCATGGGCCAGTTCGACGCAGTTGCCGGGGAGGCGGAGCGTGTGGGCCAGACGGTCGGCGAGGTCGACGGACGCATCGCTGCCGGAAAGCACCGCGCGGATGTCGTCCCGGTACGGCTCCAGTTCATTCAGCATCCCATCGAGGTCCCGGCTGTAGAGGGAGACATCGTCACCATCGGCATGGCGTGGCCAGCGTTCTTCCAGCAACTCCTTGCTGAAGGAGTAGAGTGAAATGAGCCGGTGTCCTCTGGCCTGGACCGCCCGTTTGTAATGGAGGCCGAACTTCACCGGGTTGAGGACGACGATGCTGGACATGGGGAGTCAACCTCCGTCGTTTCGAACAGCGATGACAAGACACCGGAGCCCCGGGCGTGCAAGCTCCGCGGGGCAGTGGGACGCTCGTTACGTCATCCGGCGGTCGCCGCGCCCGGGCGGGCGTGCGCAGCGGGCTGTGAGGCAGCAGGTGGCGAGCCCCATCGGGCCGGGGCGCACCGCACGCGGTTTCTTCCGGGTGGCAAGTGTGGGAGGCGAGGACGGGATGCCGTCCGACGGTGCGAACGGGTCCGCGCTGTTACCGACGCACCTACCGCGCCCGCGCACAGGTTTCCTGGAGAGCGATAAAACAGAACTCTCTGTATTTATCGTTCCCCGCCTTTCTCCACCTTATTAGTCCCATTTATCGGGTCAGTGGAGGGCGGTTTTTCTGCAGCCGTTCATGAGGTCGGGGAGTTCGCGGCGCGCACGCACGAACACACCGCCGGCGCCTCGTGGCCCACCCCGCGGACACCGGAGCTGCGCTATCAGCCGCGCGTGGCACCGGAGCCGTTCGCGTCGGCCGTCAGCGGCTCCGCACGCGTCCGCGCGCCCCAGCCGAACACCGCGGCCAGCAGAGCCACCGCGGGCACCACGAGCAGTGCCGTCCCGCTTCCCCGGACGGCTGCGAAATGCGCGAAGACCGCGGCGCCGACCGCACCCCCGGCCAGATCGAGGCTGCTGAGCCAAGACATCGTCTCGGTCATCCGGCCGGGCGGCGCGAGATCGCCGCCGATCGTCCGCAGCGTCCCGAACGTGGAACCGATGGCCAGCCCGGCCACCGGGCAGAGCAGCAGCACCATCTCCGGGGACAGCCGCGTGCCCAGGCACAGCACTCCCGTACCGAGGACGAAGACGATCAGGAGGACGAATGCCTTCGGTCCACGGGCCAGCAGGTCGGGTACGGCCCCCAGACCGAAGCTCCCCACCACGCTGCCGACGGACAGTGCGCCGAGGTAGAGACCGGTGTACGCGCCGGCGTCGTGCTCCTTGGCATACAGCGGCAGGAGCACGTCGACGGCGGTCACGGCGGTCACGAACAGTCCGCTCGCGGCCAGCAGCCGCCGCAAAGGGGGTGCGGCCAGCGGCCCCAGCCAGTGCTTCCCGGCGCCGGCGGCGGAGCGCGGCGCGGCCGTGGCGTCCACCAGCAGGAGGAGGACCGAAAGCGCCGTCAGCGTCGCGGTGACGAAGAACGGGGCGACGGGCGACACCGACAGGCTCAGCCAGCCGGCCAGCACCGGGCCGGTGATCAGCGCGGCACCCATCATGGACGAATCCAGGGCCATGGCCGTCGTCAGCGTCGCCCCCTCGCCCGCCGAATACCACACCGAGCGCATCATGACCGCGACCGGCGGGGCAGTGGCCCCCAGACCGACCGCGGTGATCAGGATCACCGGCACGGGCCCCCCGTTCCGCACCATGAACAGCAGCAGCGCGGTCATCGTCAGATAGGCGGTCAGGCAGCCCAGCAGGACCGGACGTGGCGCGTACCGGTCGATCAGCCGTCCGCGCAGCGGCGCCGTCACCCCCTGCCCGATCGCCGAACCGCTCACCATCAGGCCCGCGGTGCCGTACGAGTAGTCCCGGCCGACCAACAGCAGCAGGCTCAACGTGACCATGCTGGGCGGGAGTTTGGAGATCATTCCGACGAGCGCGTTCCTCCAGAAGCCCGGGACCGCCATCAGGTCCCGGTAACTGGAGAGCAGACGCCGTGGGGCACGGCCGTCCGGGGCGGCGGACACTTCCGGAGCAGCAGACATCGACTCGATCCCTGGTACGGAGGGGAGACGGACAGCCACCACGTTCGGGAGTGATGGCCCGCAACGACGGTTCAGCGGGGGGCGGAAAGTATCGCGCGGAGATTCTCCGCGGCTCGGGCCGGCGCGTCACGCGGGGGCCGGCTGTCGCAACACGGCGGCCTGGCTATCCGTCCGGCCACCGACGTGGCCGAGTCGCAGACGCCACTCGCCGGACGGGCCGGACCTCCCGCGCAGGGTGTGAAGATCAGGATGATGAGGCGGGTGCCTGGTGAGGTGGTGGGCTGCGCCATGCACATCTTGACCCAGCCCGGACCGCTCCGCGCATGCTGCAGCGGACGCCTGTCCTCGTCCGGGTGGACGGCCACACCGGCGGTCTCGTAGAGGGGTGCCGCGCAGGGATCCGTCAGCACGGCCGCCTCGAACCGGCGCAGCGTGTTGTCGTCGGGGCGGGCGGCCAGATCGGCCCGCAGGAGGGGCAGGAGGTGCGGTGCCCAGGTGGTGGCCCAGTCGGTGAGCAGGGGCCGACCGTCGAAGAGTATCCACTGCATCGTATTGGTGGGGCGTTTCCCGTACGGAAAAATATCGGTGAAGGGCTGATTATGGGCAAGAATGTTCCATGACGCGTCAATGACACAGGCGGCGTGGGTCATTCCGGCGACAGCCTCCTGCCACACCTGGGGCACCTCCTGCCCGGACTGCGGCGTGAGGGGCCTGGGCGGGTCGCCGATGCCGGCGTAGCGGCACAGGGCCACCCATTCCACCTCGGAAAGCCGCAGCAGCAGGGCGAGGTCCCGCAGAAAGTCCACGGGCGGATTCCGGTACTTGCCGGACTCCAGACGCTGATAGGTCCCCCAGCCCCGGTTGAGCAGGAGATCGACCTGGTGCTGGGCGAGACCGGGGGCACGTCGGCCCTTTCCCCTGGGCCGCGTGAGGCCATGGGATTCCGGCGCTACTGAGGCTCGCCGCTCCGTGAGGAGCGACCGCAGTGCCTCCGCATTCATCTCCGTCCTCTCGTGATGCCGCTCTCCGGAGACACGTGACGCGGAGCGACCTCGAAGCGGCGTCAGTGGTTCCGGACAGCCCGATGTACTCACATCAATCAACTCCCCGACGGGGCGTGTCGTTCGAACCCCCCATGAGTCGCGCCGACGGAGAGACCACGGCGATACAGCCATGCACCCGCCTGTTGGGATCCTCGCTGTCATCATCTCCTCCGACGGCCGCTCAGCCCGGGTAGTGAGGGTGCCCTTTCGCCGGCCGAGTCACTGTGGTGAATGGTCCGGGTGAGTGACTCGGGCAGCTGAATGGTCCGTATGAGTGACGCCTGCACGAAAGGCGTCACACGCTGCCGGCAGGTGCCTTCCGTACGACGCCCGCGATCTCGTCGTACTCCTTCTGGAGGTGGCTCGGCCGCCCGGCCTGCACCGTCCAGAATCCGCCGATCCCGAGGAGCCCGTTCTTCTTGCGGGCAGCGAGTTTCTTCTCGAAAACCTCGCGCGGTACCCCTTGTGTGTAGCGGGCCTTGCCGAGGAGGGGCAGTTGAATGCTGACATTGGCCGCGGGGTCGCGCACCGTGCCCGGCGGGTCCTCCCCCTGCGCCACTTTCCGCATCGCTTCGAAGTACCTCCGCCGTAGCAGGGTGATGCCTTTGTCGCCGCGCCCCAGCTGCTCGACGGTCCGGTCCGCGAACGTTCCCTGACCGATCCACGCGGCGAAATCCTGGTTCCCGGTGTGCGACGTGATGATGTCACCGGTCGCCGGGTCGGTGAGCGGGCCGTACCAGTACGGAATCGCGCCGGCATCCTGCCGGCCGGGCGGTACGTCGTCGGGGAGCACGGAGTACTGCCAGGTGAAATTGAGGGTGCGCCGTTCGTCCACCGGCACCCGGAACTCGATGGTGTTCCCGGAAGCGAGGGTGTAGGGCCACAGGCTGAGGATCCCGCCGTCGGTCACGTCGTTCGTGCTCGAGTAGGAACCTGTCGGGCGGACTTCGGGGACTTCCACCACCCGCCCGTTGACGAAACCGTGCTCGAATTCCAGGAAGTCGATCGACAGGTGCCGGGGTACATACGTGGGGGATTCCGGGTCGCTGCGTACGGCGTTCCCGTTCTGGTGCAGCCACTCGAAATGGACGGGGTCCATGCTGTTCTCGTGGCACTGGAACCAGTTGCACGGGAGTTCCGTCATGATGATCTCGACGAAGCCGTGCTCCCAGGTGAACGGCTCGAAGTCGGGCAGCAGCGGCGCGGGGGCGGGGCCGAGATAGGCCCAGATCAGCCCGCCGAGCGTGGTGGTGGAGTACGCGGTGACACCGACTTTGCCGCGGAATCCGCCGGACGGGCCCGCCTCTTCGAACGGCTGGCTCGTGCAACGGCCTTCGGAGTCGAATCCCCACCCGTGGTATGCGCACCGCATCACGTCACCGTCCACCCAGCCGATACCGAGGTCGGTGCCCCGGTGCGGGCAGCGCCGGGAAATCAGGCCGTGGCTGCCGTCCGGCTTGCGGAACAGGACGAGGTCCTCTCCCAGCAGCCGTACGGGTTTGACGCGACGCTGGGTCAGCTCCAGGACCGGCGCCACCGGATGCCAATATCTGCGCAGCAGTTCACCCATTCGCGTACCGCGTTCGACCTGGGAAAGGATGCGGTTCTTGTCCGCTGAGAGCATGGGTACTCCTTCGCTCACGACGTGCACGGAGTGGGGGCACCAGCCGGGCACCCGCCCTGTCAAGGCGACACCGTCGGACCCCGGAAGGAGAAGAAGAGCCGACGCGCAAGAGTGGGCACAGCCCCGAAGCGCTGCCGCTCGGCCTCGATATCGGAACACGCGGTACCTGGCTTGGTGGACTTGAGTGAGCACCTGTCGACCCGTACGGCGCGGCTTCGGTGGTGCGACGGCGGGAGGCACCGCGGCGTTGATGCGGCGGGTGTGGTGTGACGGTTGCCGGCGGAGGAACGGTTGTCGAAGCAGTGGAATGGTGCGCCTGGCAGGCATTGAAGTATCGGCCCCTGTTCGTTCGTCATCTTCACTCGGTCCGGGCGGTGTTGTCCACGTGCATCTTTTACACCGAAGAAGTGACGGTCGAATTCGTCTTGCGCGTTCCGTGCGGGGTGTGCTGCTGCCATCTGCCCCCAACGGTGGGCGCAGATGCGTTTCTCCGGCGAAGGGCGGCGCGCTTCCTCGGTTCACCCGTCAACTCTGCCGGGAAGAGAACCCGAACCAAATAGTGTGGGTGCCCATTCGGCGTAAAACGCAGGGGTGGTTAACGGCCGCCGGTCACGTGATGATGTGAGTGCCCTGGGACCAGGGCCCACAGCGCTCACGATGGGACCGGGGCCAAGGGCGCCCACGACCGGCCCGTCACCGGCCGATGCGCCCACCACCGACGGATGGACAGCGTCAGGAGCCCCCGTCCCTCACCACTCGCCCCGCCTGCCGCCCCACGCATGACACGACGGAGGAACCGGCCCACATGCCGACATCGAACACCGACACCACTGATGCGGCTTG
Organism: Streptomyces sp. NPDC059788; assembly: GCF_042732265.1. NCBI lineage: Bacteria > Bacillati > Actinomycetota > Actinomycetes > Kitasatosporales > Streptomycetaceae > Streptomyces > Streptomyces sp. NPDC059788. The sequence goes on from NZ_JBHWHY010000052.1 coordinate 37,643, forward strand.
CTCTTCGGCCGGTTCCTCGGGGCGGCCGCTCCTGCTGCTGGTAGGCAGCGGCAGCGAGCACTGGCGCGCTTACGTACTGCGGTCCATGGCGTCCGGATACCGGTTGCATTTGCTGTGCCCCGCGCCTCCCGCCTGGGAAAAGCCCTACATCGATTCGTTCGGTGTGGTGGACACCCTGGACGTCGCGGCGATGACCGCCGCCGTCCGGGCCCACCCCGAGCGATTCGCGGGTGTGCTCACCTACGAGGAGACGCGCGTGGAGGCCGTCGCCGAGCTGGCGACCGCGCTAGGGCTGCGTACCAGCCCGCGCGAGGCCGTGAGGGCATGCCGGGACAAGTACGCCGGCCGGAAGGCGCTCGACCGGGCCGGCGTCCCGCAGGCCCGGTCGGCAGCCGTCGCGAGTCTGGCCGAGGCGAGCGAGGCGGCAGCCCGGATCGGCTATCCGGTGGTGGTCAAACCCCGGGCGCTTTCAGCGAGTTGCGGAGTGACCTATGTCGGCGGCGAGCGGCAGTTGGCACGGGCCTACCAGCAGGCGGGCAGGATCTGGTTCGACGAGGTGCCCCGGTACGCACAGCCCACCCTGGTGGAGGAGTTCCTCGACGGACCCGAGATCAGTGTGGAGGCGGTCTGCCGCGACGGGCAGGTCACGGCACTGTTCGTGGCGCACAAGCAGCTCGGCTACGCCCCCGGGTTCCAGGAGGTGGGCCACACGGTCCGGGCGGACGACCCGCTGCTGTCCGACGACGTTCTGCTCGAAGTGGTCCAGAAAGCCCACACCGCCGTCGGCCTGACCGACACGGTGACCCACACCGAGCTGCGCCTGACCTCCTCCGGCCCGAAGGTCGTGGAGATCAACGCACGGATCGGCGGCGGCCGTGTCCCGTACCTCGGCGGCCTGGTCACCGGATTGGAGATCGGCCTGATGGCGGCCGATCTGGCGGTCGGCGCCACGCCGGACTTCCGGACGTCCGGGGCCTCCGCAACGGCCGCGGTCCGCTTCCTGTATCCCGAAAGGGAGGTACGGGTCGAGTCCGTCGGGATCGCGGAGGACCGGCTGCCGCCCGAGATCCGGGAAGTACGGGTGCTGACGGCCCCGGGCCGGGAGCTGCGGCCGTACCCGCCGGGCGACTCCCGCTCCCGGTATGCCCTCCTCGTCGCCGTCGCCGAGACGGAGCGGGACTGCGCGGCGGCACTGGAGCGGGCGGCCGACGCGGTGACCCTGCACGGCACTCCGCTGTCCTGACGGGGCATCGACAACGGCGTCGGCCGGACACCTGGTCGACGCGGGCTGTTCCCACGCCCCTGTAACCGCCCCGTCTTCTCTCTTCTCCCCGTCCCGGCGTGCCGCCTCCGTGCGGCCCGGTCCGGAACCGTAACGCAGGGGTGAGGTTCACAACCGTATCGAGAAACCAGGAGCACTCCATGCCAGAAGCGATTCCCGTGATCGATCTCCGGGACAGCGAACACGGTCCGAAAGCGCGCGCCGGGTTCCTGAACCGGCTGCGGGCCGCCGTCCACGACATCGGGTTCTTCCAGCTCACCGGCCACGGCGTCACCGGCGCCGCCGAGCTGCTCGACCTGACGCGTCGGCTGTTCTCCCTGCCGGAGTCGGAGCACGCGGCTCTCGACGTCCTCAACTCCCCTCACTTCCGCGGCTACTCCGCGATGGGGCGGGAGCGCACCCGGGGCATCCCGGACCAGCGCCGGCAGCTGGACATCGGCCCCGAGCGCCCGGCGCGGAGCCCCGGCCCGGGAGAGCCCGCTTACCAGTGGCTGGTCGGCCCCAACCAGTGGCCGGCCGCCCTGCCGGAGCTGCGGCCGGCCGTACTGGCATGGATGGACCGGTTGACGAGCCTCTCGCACCGGATGCTCAGGCTCATCCTGGAGTCCCTGGAGACTCCCGAGGGCTTCCTGGATGATGTGGTCACCCCGGAGCCGCAGATCCATTTCAAGCTGCTGCACTACCCGGGGCCGGACGCCGCGGCGGGCAGCGTCCCGAAGGGCGACGGCGCGGGCACCCACAAGGACTACGGACTGCTCACCCTGCTGGTGCAGGACGACAAAGGCGGGCTGCAGGTCGCCGTCGAGGACGGTCACTTCGTCGACGTCCCGGTCCTGCCGGACGCGTTCGTGGTCAACCTCGGTGAACTGCTGGAGGTCGCCACGCGCGGATACCTCAAGGCCACCGTTCACCGGGTCGTCCGCCCGGCCCCGGGGGTCGACCGGTACTCCATGCCGTTCTTCTACAGCCCTCGTTTGGAGGCGTCGGTCCGGCCCCTGCCGAGCCGGTACGTCAGCGCCGCGGGCGGCGTGACGGTGGACCCGGACAACCCCCTGTTCGCCTGCTACGGCGATAACGTCATGAAGGGCCTGACCAGAGGGTTCCCCCAACTGATCGCCCGCCACCACCCCACCTGGTGACCGCTGCCGGACGGTGGGCGTCCTGCGGCCGGCCGTCAGCTGCGGCATCGGCCCTGGGCGCTCGCGCCCTGTCACCCCCGCGCGCCCGGCCTGAGTCCTGGTGGGCCTCGTCACCCATCGCTTGTCCCGCAGGGGCAGGCATTGCGCGTCTCACCCACCGCGACCGAAGCCGTGTGCGGCCAGGGCAGACCGGAGGCCGCTTAATCCGGCGCCTCACCGAGCGAAGGTCACAGCCAGTAGTCACTGAGTGCCTCGTCCAGGACGGGCACGACTCCACCCGAGGAGCTTCTCTGGGGAGAAACTGGGGAAAAGGGATCCCGGTGGGGAGCGCCTGGGGAGAATCGGCTGCGTAAAGCTGAGCCACATTGAAAGACACTGAAAGATCCATTTGCCCTGGTCAGACTGCCACACCGCAACACAGAAGCCCTGGTGGGGGCCGCCCGGAAGAGGACTTTTCAGAAAGAAAACCTCCTCCTGGGCCGCCATCCTCTTCGCCCCAACGCTGGTCGGCACAATTTACGGCATGAACTTCGACCACACCCAGAGCAGCAACTTGGGTGCCTGCGACCGCCGCAGCGCGGGAACCAGGCTGAGGGTGTAGCGGCTGTCGGCTGCGCCTGCCAGGGACATCCAGGAGCGGCGGACCCGCGGATCGGTCAACGGATTCAGATAGTCCGCGATCCGCTGCTCGGTGGCGGCACCGCCCAGCGCCGCTTCCACAGCCTGCCGGCGGGCGGCGAGAAAATCTTCGGCGGTGGTTGTCGCGACGACCACCGGGTCCCGGTACCGGGCCACGCCGGGCACCGGCCAGGAATCGTAGGTGACCGAGTTGACCAGGGCCAGCCGCGGCACCTCCAGCCGGTCGTGGACGAGGAGATGCTGGGCGATGGCGCCGCCGATGTCGTGGCCCGCCACGGCAATCGGCCCGGAGAGCTTCAGCGCGGACGCGAACCGCGCCACCCAGTCCGCTAGGGCGGGGGCCGCGGCCTTCTCCAGGGTGAGTTCGCCTCCCGAGCGCCCCAGCCCGGGGAGGTCGAGCGCAAGGGGCCGCAGCCCCGCCGCGGCAAGGCCGTCCAGTACCGGGAGCCAGGCCCGGCTCCAGTACGTGCCGTGCAGCAGCAGCACCGGCGGCCCGTCCTGCTCGACGGTCAGGTAGCCGGCCGCCTCGCCGTCGACCTGAACGGTGGTCCTCACTACTCGCGTTTCGCAGACATTGCTCATGAGGCCATCGTGGTTCCGGCGCGGCTTCCCGGCGCGGGTCTGGAAAGACATCATCAGGTACCTTCTCGCCTTGGCCTTTCATCGAGTGGTGGCTCTGCTCGCCCCGCCGCAGTCGCCCTTCGAACTCGGCTGTGCCGCCGAAGTCTTCGGTGCCGACTCACAGGATGTGCCGTCCCGCTACCGCTTCCGGGTCTGCGCCGAGCGTCCCGGCCGCCTGTTGACCACCGCAGGCTTCGCGATGTTCGTCGAGGAGGGGCTGTCGGCCCTGCGGGACGCGGACACCGTCGTCATTCCCGGCTGGCCCCGGCACGGCACGGCGGTGCCGACGGCCGTCACCGAGGCGCTGCGGGCTGCTCACCGGCGCGGGACGAGGATCGTCGCGATTTGTACGGGTGCTTTCGTCCTCGCTCAGGCCGGGCTGCTCGACGGCCGGCGCGCCACCACCCACTGGCGCAGCGCCTCCCGACTTGCCGCCGCCTTTCCCGAGGTGCAGGTGGACGCGGACGTGCTCTTCGTGGACCACGGCGACGTGGCGACCAGCGCCGGATCCGGCGCCGGCATCGATCTGTGCCTGCACCTGGTGCGGTCCGATCACGGCGCGGCCTACGCCGCTCAGATCGCCCGGAACATGGTCCTGCCGCCGCGCCGGGAGGGCGGCCAGCACCAGTACGCCGCCCAGCCCGCCCCGGCGAAGGCAGACGAATCCTTGGCGCCGCTGCTGGACTGGGCCACATCCCGTCTCGGTTCCCCGCTGACCCTCGACCGGCTCGCCGAACGTGCCGGGCTCTCCAGCCGGACCCTTGCCCGGCGCTTCACCGAACAGCTCGGCGTCAGCCCGGGACGGTGGCTGCTCCGCCAACGCCTCGACGCTGCGCGGGTATTGCTGGAGCAGACCGACCTACCGGTTGAGGCTGTCGCCACCCGGGTGGGGCTTGTCTCGGCAGTCAATCTGCGCCGTCGTTTCCGGACGTATCCGGGCACCACGCCCGGCGCCTATCGGCGCGCCTTCAGCCGGACCTGATGCCCGGGTCAGGCATCTGCTGGGCGGGTGGGGAGTGAGAACCTGACCTTGGGCCGGGCCTGGGCCCCCGCGCGGTGGTAGAAGCGGATGGCATCGGTGTTCCAGTCGGGTGTCTGCCACTCGATGTGCGCGGCGCCGAGGGCTGCTGCCGCGTCCTTCACGGCGTTGAGCAGAGCGTGCCCCCAGCCTCCTCCTCGGTACGGTTCGGTGACGAACAGGCAGTCCAGGTGGACGTAATCGGCTGCCTGCCAGGTGGAGAACTCCCGTGAGCAGGTGGCGTAACCGATCAGTTCGCCTCTGTGGTCGGCCACGAGGCACCAAACTCTGGGGTGTGCCGAGAACAGCGCGGGCTCCAGGCGGGCGGCGAGATCGGCGGGCACGGGTCCGGCGCGCTCGAAGGCGGCGTGGGCGGCGCACAGGTCGGCTATCGCCGGCAGGTCGGCCGCGGTGGCCGGGCGGATCACACCGCCCGGCCGTGCGGTGTCCTTCAGCACGCGCAGGAGACGCCCGAGCGCGGGGCGGTCAGGTCGTCGACGGGGCGCTGCTCGACGCCGGTGGCGGCGTCGTAGGCGAAGCCCTCGCGTACCCAGTACTCGAAGCCGCCGAGCATTTCCTTGACCTGGTAGCCGAGGCCGGCGAAGGCCAGCGCCGCGCGGGTCGCGCCGTTGCAGCCGGGGCCCCAGCAGTAGGTGACCACGGTCTGGGCCGGGTCGATCAGCTGCGGTGCCAGGTCGGCGATCCGCGGGGTGGGGATGTGGAGGGCGCCGGGGATGTGGCCCTGGTCCCAGCCGGCGTCGCTGCGGGTGTCGACCACCACGACGCCGGGTGCGCCGGATGCCAGGTCGGCGTGGACATCGGAGACGTCCGCCTCGAAGGCGAGCCGGGCGGCGTAGTGGGCGACGGCCTCGGCCGGGGCGGCGGCGGGCACGCTCAGGACCGCGCTGGTGATCTCGGCAGGAGCCGTGGCAGACATCGGGAGTACCTCGTGTTCTTGCTGGTGGGGACCGGTCTCTGTGGGCCGTGCCGGGTTTTCCCGGTCGGCGATGGCTCCATCCTCCGATCCCTGGGCCCGCCCCACGAGTGGCGTAAACGCCTGAGGCCGTCAAAATGCCGCCAGCCGTCGGAAGGCCCCTACGGGCGCGCGGGGACGCTGATGAACGTCTTGCGGTAGGCCGTCGGCGTCGTACGCATCTGGCGGGTGAAGTGGTGCCGGTATGTCGCGGCGGTGTCGAAGCCGACCGCGGCGGCGATCTCCTCCACGGTGCCCTCGCCGGACTCCAGCAGCGGCAGGCTGGCGGCCACCCGCTGGGCGATGACCCAGCGCATGGGGCTCACGCCGTTGCGGCGGGTGAAGTGCCTCAGGTACGAGCGTTGCGACATGCGCGCGGCCCGGGCCAGGGCGGGCACGGACAGCGGTGTGCGCAGATGACGCAGCGCCCAGTGCATGCTCTGCGTGACGCCGTCGTCCTCGGCATCGATCTCTCCCACCGCCGCCTCGATGAACTGGGCCTGCCCGCCCTCGCGGTGCGGCGGAACCACGAAGCGGCGCGCCACCGCGTTGGCGACGGCCGCACCGTGATCGGCCCGGACCAGGTAGAGGCACAGGTCGATACCGGCCGCGCTGCCCGCGCTGGTGAGGACATCGCCGTTGTCGACGTACAGCACATCGGGGTCGACCTCGATCCCGGGGTGCCGGTCGGCGAGCGCGCGGGCGTAGCGCCAGTGGGTGGTGGCGCGCCGACCGTCCAACAGGCCGGTCGCCGCCAGTGCGAAGGCCCCCGAGCAGATCGACACCAGTCGCGCGCCCCGCGCGTGGGCCCGCAGCAGGGCTTCCACCAGGGCGGGCGAGACCTCCGCCCCGGCCTCGGCCACCCCCGGCACGATGACCGTGTCCGCCGTGGCCAGTGCGTCGAGCCCGTACCCGGCGCGCACCGTGAACCCGCCGACCGCCCGCAGGTCCCGGCCGGGTTCCTCGGCGCACACCCGCAGTTCGTACCAGGGCAGGTCGCCCAGCTCGGGCCGGGACAGGCCGAAGACCTCCACCACCACGCCCAGCTCGAAGGGGGCCATGGCATCGAAGGCCAGCACAGCCACCACATGCGTCTTCTTCATGGCTGGATCTTAAGAGCCGGCAAGATCCAGCCAAGCAGCCAAGACCTCCCCGTGCCCTCACGCCGGGCCCGCCGGATGCGGCCGGGGCCCGGCACCGGCCGTGTGCTGGTGGGCCCGGCAGGAGGTGGAGTCGATGTTCACCGCCCACTCACGCTCCAGGGGGCGGGCCAGGGCGCCGTCAGGGTCGGCGGTATCCGCCTCGTTCTACAGCTCGTTCAGAATGCGAGGCGCTCGTGTGGAAGCGGGGCCTGGGATCGCCGGAACGGCCCGGATGCGATGCCGCTCCCCGATTCCGGCCGGTAACGGGAGGGCTGCGCCCGGACGCGAGGGCGTCAGGAGGTGGGGCGGGCGCGCAGGTGGGCGCGTTCGCCCTGCTTGCCGAAGATGACCAGCAGCTCCACCGGCTGGTCGTTGTCGGAGCCCAGCCAGTGCGGGACGTGGGTGTCGAATTCCGCGACTTCCCCCGGCGCCATGACCAGGACGCGGTCGCCGAGGCGAAGGCGGAACCTGCCGTTGAGGACGTAGATCCATTCATAGCCCTCGTGCGTCCGCAGCTCGGGCTCGCCATCGGTGGGGCCGAGGACGAGTTTGTGCGCGTGCAGGCCGCCCGGCCTGCGGGTCAGCGGTACGTACGTCATGCCGTCGCGCGTGACGGGGCGCAGATGAAGGCGGGGATCGCCCGTCTCCGGAGCGCCGACGAGCTCGTCGAGCGGAACGTTGTAGGCCCGGGCCAGGGGCAGCAGGAGTTCCAGCTTGGGCTTGCGGCCTCCGCTCTCCAGGCGGGAGAGCGTGCTTTCCGAGATCCCGGTGAGTTCGGCCACCGCGGCCAGCGTGATGGCGTGCCGGTGGCGCAGGTCCCGCAGTCGGGGTCCGACGCCGGCCAGCACGTTCTCGAAGTCGTCCACGCACCGCATCTTGCTGAACCGGCATGACGGATTGCAACTTCTCGGGGCTTGGGCGCACTGTCCTGGCGACGTGAGCCACGCAGCACCTCGTAGCTCACCGAGGCAATCCCGCCCTCATAGCTCAGGAGAGCTGTCGATGCCTACACCCGTTCGCACCGCCGGGAACATCCCGGATGCGGATGCGCCGGATCCGCGCCGGTGGGTGGCGCTGATCGTGGCGTCTGTCGCCACCCTCATGGTCGTGCTGGATGTGTCCATCGTGAACATCGCGCTGCCGCAGGCGCAGAGCGACCTCACGATGGGCGACGCGAACCGCCAGTGGATGATCACCGCTTACGCACTCGCCTTCGGAGGACTGCTGCTCCTCGGCGGGCGCATCGCCGACTTCGCCGGACGCAAGCGCGTCCTCGTCATCGGCCTGCTGGGCTTCGCGGCAGCCTCCATGCTCGGCGGTCTGGCGCCCGGCCCGGGCACTCTGTTCACCGCACGTGCCCTGCAGGGTGCTTTCGCCGCGCTCCTGGCACCCGCGGCGCTCTCCCTCGTCACCGTCGCCTTCACCGACCCCGAGGAACGCGCCAGGGCATTCGGGATCTTCGGCGCGTTCCAGGGCGGGGGCGGAGCCGTCGGGCTTCTCCTGGGCGGCGTTCTCACCGAGTACGCGGGCTGGCGCTGGTGCATGTACATCAACGTTCCCATCGCCCTGACGGTCGCTCTCGCCGCCCGGCCCTTCGTCCGCGAGAGCCGCGCCGCCGGAAAGCGGCACCACGACCTTCCCGGCACTGTGCTGGTGACCGGTGGGCTGGTCGCCCTTGTCTACGGCTTCGCCCAGGCCGCCGACGGCGGAGGCTGGACAGCTCCCGCCACCGTGGTCCTCCTGACGGCCGCCGTCCTGCTGCTGACCGCGTTCGTGCTCGTGGAACGCCGCACCGCTCACCCTCTGCTGCCGCTGCGGGTGGTCATGGAACGCAACCGTGCCGGAGCGTTCCTGGCCAACCTCCTCATCGGCGCCGGCATGTTCGGCATGAACCTCTTCATGACGTACTTCCTCCAGGTCAACCTCCACTACACCCCGCTGCAGGCCGGCATCGCCTTCCTGCCCTTCAGCGCCGGGATCATCGCCACCACCACACTCGGTGCGCCCCTCGTCACCCGCTTCGGCCCCAAGCCCCTGATGGCCGCCGGCACCGCCCTGGCCACCGCGGGGCTGCTGTGGCTCACCCGCCTGGACAGCGTCTCCGGCTACACCGGGGAGGTCCTGCCGGCCCAGATCCTCGTGAGCGTGGGCGTGGGCCTGTTCTTCCTGGCCGGTCCCAACGTCGCGCTGTCCGGCGTCGATCCGCGCGACGCCGGAGTGGCCGGCGCCGCACTCACCACCAGCCAGCAGATCGGCGCGGCCCTCGGCCCGGCACTCCTGAACACCCTCTACCTCGCGGCCGTCACCGACTACCTCGGCCCCCGCACCCCGCCCGGCGGCGAAGCATCCCGCGCCCTGCAGCTTCAGGGCTTCCTGCACGGCTACCGCATCGCGTTCATCGTCGCCGGTGCCCTCCTGGCCGCGGCCGTCCTCGCCCTGACCGTCCTGGTGAAAACGTCCAAGGCCCCCACAGACACAGCCCACCGCCCCCGTCTCCACCCACTGACCGGAAAGCCCCCCAATGAACGCCCCCATCCGAGGAGTTCAGGCCCCTGCCGAGGCGGCACGGTTCTGGGAGAACCTCTACCGCGGCAAGGACATCGTGTGGCAGGGCGACCCCAACCCGGTGCTCGCCGAGACCGCCGCACAGTTCGCCCCACCCGGACGGGCCCTGGATCTGGGCTGCGGCGAAGGCGGCGACACCGTATCGGTTCACCGCCGCCCGCCTGGCATCCCCCGAGCGCGAGGCGACCGGCCCGGACGGCCGGAAAGCCACCGTGACCGACACCGTGGTCGCAGCCCGGCACCTCTGAAAACCCACCGCACCGCACCCTGGCCGGCCATCGCCACGACGCCCGCGGCCTCATTCTTTCAAGGAGCCCCATGACAGACCTCTTCGAGCCGGTGACCGTCGGCAAGTGGACACTGGACAACCGCATCGTCATGGCACCCATGACCCGCAACCGCGCCACCCCCGACGGCGTACCGACCGACCTCATGGCCACCTACTACGGCCAGCGAGCCACCGCCGGACTGATCATCACCGAAGGCGTGCAGCCCAGCACCGTAGGCCAGGGGTACATGAATTCACCCGGCCTGCACACCCCCGCCCAGACCGCCGCCTGGCGCACTGTCGCCGACGCCGTCCACCGGCGCGGCGGGCGCATCGTCGCGCAGATCATGCACGCCGGACGCATCTCGCACCCCGACAACAAGCACCACGCCGAAACCGTCGCCCCCAGCGCCATCGCCGCACCCGGCACGATGTTCACCGCCACCGGCCCCCAGCCCCACCCCACCCCCCGCGCACTGGGCACTGACGAAATCCCCTCCGTCATCGACGAATACGCCCACGCCGCACGGGCCGCCGTCGACGCCGGACTCGACGGCATCGAACTCCACGCCGCCAACGGCTATCTGCTCCACCAGTTCCTCGCCCCCCACACCAACCAGCGCACCGACGCCTACGGCGGCACTCCTGAGGCACGCGCCCGCTTCGTCATCGAGGTCTCCCAGGCCGTCTGCGAGGCCATCGGCAGCGAACGTGTCGGCATCCGCATCTCCCCCGCCATCAACCTCCACGGCGCCATCGAGGACAACGCGGACGACACCGCCGCCACCTACCGCACGCTCGTGGACGCCCTCTCCGCCATGGGACTGGCCTACCTGCACACCATCGGAGACCCCGCCACGCCCCTCATCGAGGACCTCTCCCGCCGCTTCGCCGGCCCTCGCATCGTCAGCAACGGCTGGGACCCGGTCACCGACGCCGCCATCGCCCAGACCCTCCTCGACAACGACCAGGCCGACCTCGTCGCCGTCGGCCGCGCCTTCATCGCGAACCCCGACCTCGTGCAGCGCTGGCAGACCCGGGCACCCCTGAACCAGCCCGACGTGAACACGTTCTACGGCGGCGACCACCGCGGTTACACCGACTACCCGTCCATGTAACGACGACCGGGGGGCCGGCAACGAAGTCACCCTCGTCTCCCTGGAGACCGGCCGACTATCACCCGACCTGGCACGCCCAGCTCGACGGCGAGAGGAAGACCGACAGCGGTCGGCCCCACACAGAGTGGGGCCGACCGCCTCCTTGTCGCGGGCCCGAAACACCGGCGGCAGGGCCCGCCGGTCCGCGTCGGTGAGCTTGTTCACCCCCGTCAGCGCAGCGGAGGGGGGCAGGCCGGAGGCCGCATAAACTGACGCCACATCAAACGGCGGTGACAGCTCGCAGCCGCTGAACTCCCTTATCCCCGGTCGGGAACGAATTCAACCGATGAGCTTCTCTGGGAAGAAACTGGGGAGAACGAAGTCCCAGTGGGGAGCGCCTGGGGAGAATCGGCCGCGTAAAGCCAAGCCATGATGAAAGACCCTGAAAGATCTATTTACCCTGGCCAGACTGCCATAGCACCACAAAAGCCCAGGTGAGGGCCGCCCGGAAGGGGAGATCAAAAAGATCTCCTCCTGGGCCGCCATCCTCTTCGCCCCCACCCTCGTCGGCACCATCTACGGCATGAACTTCGACCGTATGCCGGAGTTGCACTGGGCGTTCGGCTACCCGTTCGCCATCGTCCTGATGGCGGTCGTGTGTATCAGTTTGTACGTCATCTTCAAACGGCGGGACTGGCTCTGAGCGATCGGCGCCGGCGCAAGCACGCTGCAAGCCGATCGTTGTGGAAGCGCGTGCGGCGCCCCCTCCAAGTCGCCGGGGAGAATTCGGGGAGTGTCAGCTCAGCCGGCTTCAGCTTGAGACATCTGCGGGCCGCCGCCCGCGGTGAGCGCGGTTCGTTGCCGTGCGGGGCGAGCACGGCACTCGCTGCCGGTCGTCCGGCCCGAATCCCGCTGTGGCCGGCTTCGTCCGCCGGGGCCGAGGACGGCACCGGACGAGCGCGTCCGTACCGCCGTCCTCACCCCCGTCCGGAGCGGTAGCGCAAGACCAGAGGTGTCGCGGCACTGCCGCCGCCCGAAAATGGTGATGTCGCTCGCGGCTCCTGCGAATGCGAAGTATCCGCGCCTCTTCGGCGCCCTCGGCCGGTACCGCCCGGCCGGCCTGCCCGGCGTCAACCGCCGTCGGCGGACGCCGCGGCGGCGGAGACAGCCCCGCCGTCCCGGAAGAGGCGGGGCCCCTCAAGGAAGGACAGCGCTCTGGTATGCGTCGCGACCGCAGAAGACCGGAAGCACGGTGACCCCCCTGGGCGCGACGATCCGGGCGAGGTGTCGGAGCCTCCGTTCCGACGACGCGCGGACGGACGTGACCACGATGAGGCCGCGGCCCCGGGCGGCCATGTGCGAAGCGACCACCCGGGCCGCCGTCAGCTGCATCACCGCGCGATCGCCGCCGACCGCGACCACCGCCACGTCGATCCCGCCCGTCCACTGGGCCACGCCGGACGTGTAGTCCTCGACCTCGCGGCCGTCGGAGAGATCGACCTCGGCGGATTCGGCGGCTCCGCCGGCCTCGATGATGCCGCGGGCCGCGCTCTCGGCCCTCTCCGGGACGGAGTCGGCCAGAAAGATCAGCGCGCGGCGTCGCGCCAACGCCTTCGTCAGCGCCATGCCGTGCGGGTCCGAAACCCCGTAGACCACGACCGTTTTATCCTCAAGGTGCAATTGAAAACACTTCCCATCCACGTCATGTGACTCCGCGCACCCACGCCTCCTCGACTCGGAGAGCGGCTACTTCCCTGCCACGCGGCCACGGGATGGAATTCTTGCATCATGCGGCTCTGTGGCTCCGTTTGCTCATTTGCCCCGGAATCCTCGCGCCGAAAAACGACAGCGCAGTCCGACGTGACCGCCCCGCGATCATCTCATAGAGACACAGCCGGCATCGTTCCTTCCGGCAAAAAAACCGGACAGTTCACATAACACGCGTCAATGCGGTTCGTTCGCAGGTCAGAGGCCATACGGTCCCGCAATCCGGAAGATGCCTGACGCACTTGGATATGACACCGTCACGTCGCACGAGCACGTCGGTGCAGGTGTGACGGGCTAGCGACACAGTGCATGAGAGATGACTTGGTCAGTAGACGCTGAGAATCGAGGAACCGTTGAGAGACGAGACCGAGCAGGCAATCGTGCGCGCCATCGACGTCATGCAGAACAGGCTGAGCGAACCCCTTTCCCTGGACATGCTGGCCGAAGCCGCCATGTTCAGCAAATTCCACTTCTCTCGCCTCTTCCTGCGGGCCACCGGTGTCCCGCCAGGACGGTTCCTCTCGGCACTTCGCCTGGAAAAGGCGAAGGAACTCCTTTTATCGACCGACTGGAATGTCGTGGACATCGGCACCGCCGTCGGATACAACAGCGTGGGGACATTCAGCACACGGTTCAGTCGCAGCGTGGGCCTGTCGCCGACAAACTACCGCCGCTGCCGCGGCTTCGCACCCTGTCACCGCGGCCCGGAGCCGCCGGCCCGCTCCACGCGGCAGCGCCGCATCCGCAGCACCGTCTCGCTGCCGCCGGGCGAGCGGCGGTGTGCCGTGTTCGTCGGGCTCTTTCCCGGCCCCATACCCGAGGGGCGGCCGCTCGCCGGGACTCTCGTGACCGCCCCCGGTCCGTACGAACTGTCCGTCCCGGCGACCCCCGAGGGCCATCTGACGGCGTTTTCGCTGCCGGCCGGGACGGCGGCCGGGCGCCACGCGCTCACGCACAAGGACGCCCGGCTCATGGGGGGCCGGCGTCTCGGAGCGCTCGAACCGGGCCCCACGCTGTGCCTGCCGGACCTGTCGCTCTCCTTCCGCAGCCGGCTCGACGTGCCGGTGCTCGTGGCGACGCCGCGGCCCCTCGCGCTGGTGTGCCCCGGGACGAACACCGGAATCCCGGAGGCCGTGCCGGTGTGAGAGGGCGCGCCTTGCGGGGGTGTGCCCCTGTCCGGCGCCTTCCGGGCCTCCCGTCCGCGGCGTCACGGGGTACCTCGCCCCGACGGTGCCCAACTGCCGCCCGCGGCCTGCTCGTCCGCGCTCCGACCTGCCTTCTCGCGTGCCGGACCGGGTCGAGAACAGCGGCTCGGCTACGACCCGGTAGCAGGAGGTTCGCCATGAAATATTTGTTGATCACACATATGGAACCGGGGGCCCGGGACGGCCTGGCGGAACACGAGCGCGACGAGATCTCGCGGGGGCACCGCGCTCTCCAGGAAACGGTGCGGGAGGCCGGCGAGATGATCGCGACCAACTTCCTCGCCGATGCGTCACAGGGTTCGGTGGTGAGGGTGAAGGACGGGACGGCGACGGCCGCCCCGGGGCCGCTCCCGGACGTCGCGGTGCACGCGGCCGGGTACTACCTGGTCGACTGCGAGTCGCGGGAACGGGCCGAGGAATTGGCCGCGATGATCCCCGACGCCCGCTTCGAGGGCTTCGCCGTCGAGGTACGGCCCGTCATGGTGAGCGCGGGCACCGAGATGTGACGCGGGCGCCGCGCGGGTCAGCGGTCGCGTTCCTCAAGAGCGGCCTCGCGCGATTCCAGGTAGCGCCTTTCCGGGAGGCTGGCCGTGCGGCGGGCGGCCTCCCGATAGCAGGCGCGGGCGGCGTCGAGGTCACCGGCCGTCTCCAGCAGGTGGCCGCGGACCGCGTGGAGACGGTGGTGCTCGGCGATACGCGGGTCGTCGTCCAGGGAACGCAGCAGGCGCAGGCCCACCAGCGGGCCGTCGGCCATGGCCGCGGCGACCGCGTGGTTGAGCCGCACCATCGGGTTCGGGGCGACCTGCTCCAGCAGCTGGTAGAGGATGACGATCTGCCGCCAGTCCGTCCCGTCCGCGCTGGGCGCCTCGGCGTGCACGGCGGCGATGGCAGCCTGAAGGCGATACGAACCGACGGGCTGCTCCTTGGCCAGTGCCTCCGTGATGAGTGCCGTGCCCTCGCTGACGGCGCCCTGGTTCCACCGGGTGCGGTCCTGCTCGGCGAGGGGGATGAGGTTGCCGTCGGCGTCCGTGCGCGCCGGCCGGCGCGCGTCGGTCAGCAGCATCAGCGCGAGCAGCCCGGTGACCTCCGGGTCGTCGGGCAGCGCCGCGCGCAGCGCCCGGGTGAGCCGGACGGCCTCGGTCGTCAGCTCGACGTCGTGCAGATCGGTGCCCGAGGTCCTGGTGTAACCCTCGTTGAAGATCAGGTAGAGGACGTGGAGGACGACGGCCAGCCGGCTCGCCTGTTCCTCGGCCGGCGGAAGCTCGAACAGGGCCCCGGCCTCCTTGATGCGGCGCTTGGCGCGGCTGATGCGTTGCGCCATGGTGGCCTCGGGGACGAAGAACGCCTGGGCGACCTGTGCCGTCGTCAGTCCGCCGCAGGCCCGGAGGGTGAGGGCGAGTTGGGACGACGGTGACAGGCTCGGGTGGCAGCAGAGGAAGAGCAGGGTGAGGGAGTCGTCGTGGTCCGCCGGCTGCTGGTCCTCGGGCCCGTGGACGGCCCATGTGTCGGCCGGCGCGAGGGCGGCGACGGTCTCCTCCCGCGTACGCCGGGCCGCCTCGCTCCGTGCCCGGTCGGCCATGCGCCGGGAGGCGACGGTGAGGAGCCAGCCGAGGGGATGGGCCGGGACGCCGTCCCTGCGCCACTGGACGGTGGCGTCGACCAGCGCGTCCTGGGCGGCGTCCTCGCACTCCTCGAAGTAGCCGTGGCGGCGTACCAGGACTCCGACGACACGGGGAATCAAGTCGCGCAGAACGGTATCGACATCACCGACGGCACCCATTCCCCGAACGTCCTCTCCGCGCACACGGTTGTCGATGTGGAGCCAGCAACGCTAACACGCGGCCGGAGAGCGCCAGGGACGGAAAACCGCAGGCGCGGCGGCCGTTCGCCGGTGGTCCCGGTCGAGGGCCGCCGCGCCCCGGATCACTCGGGCAGGCCGTCGGAGAAGGCGACCGGACGCACCTCGATGCAGAGGCCCTCGACCTGGCTGTCCGGGATCATGGCGGCGATCTCGTGCGCCCGCTCCCGGTCCCGGCACTCGATCACGTAGAAGCCCCCCAGGAATTCCTTCGACTCGGCGTACGGGCCGTCGGTCACGGCCGGCACGCCGTCGCGTACCCGCACCACCGAGCTCTGTGCCGGCTCGGCGAGCGCCTGGGTGCAGACGAACTCGCCGGATTCCTTGACCTTCTTCATGAAGTCGCCGTGCCCGGACATCACCTCGTTGCGGGTCTCCTCGGGCAGCGCCTCCCAGACGGCAGGGTTCACATGCATGATCAGCAGGAACTTCACGGTAAACCTCCTTGTGACACGGCGCCTCGATCGCGCCCTTCACCCCTCTGTCGGAGCCCGGCTCAGCTTCTCGACATCGACGACACCGTACTGCGCCGGATCAGTGACGAAGGGCCGGAGACCGGCGTACGGGGCCCGCCCCCTGCTCAGGTGCGCACCCGCACGGGAGCCAGCCGCCGGAAGCCGCCGCGGTGGAAGAGCAGCGCCGACTCCGCCGCGCTCTTGTGCGCCTCCAGCACCGTACCGAGCATGATCGAGTGGTCACCGCCGTCGTGGACGGCCGTGAGCCGGCACTCCAGCCAGGCCAGCGCCCCGGACAGTAGGGGGGCGCCCGTGCGGGGGCCCGGTGCCGCCTCGACGGCCTCGAACTCCCGGGCACCCCGCGGACGCGCGCGATCGGCGAACCGGCGCGCCACCGGCTCCTGGTCGGCCGACAGGACCGAGACCGCGAACCCACCCTCGTCGAGGACCAGATCGTGCAGGGCGGCGGTGCGGGCCACACAGACCAGCACCAGGGGCGGGTCCAGCGAGACCGAGGTGAACGAGTTGGCCGTCATGCCGCGGGGCTCGGTCCGTCCGGCGGTGAGCACGACGATGCCGGTCGCGAACGAACCGAGCACGTCGCGCAGCTGCCGGCGCTCTCCGGGGGCCGCGGTGCCGGGGGTGCGGCCGGGCGGGGGCTGCGGGGGTGCCATGCCGTCACCTCCCGCCGGCCGCGCCCTGCGGCGCCGGATCCACGTACGGTTCCAGCGCCCGGAGCAGTGCTTCCGGCACCTTGGTGGGGCGGGTACCGGTGTTGGGGCCACGCACGCAGGCCACCCGCTGGCTGCCGCGAGCCACCAGGACGTCCGGGGCGTCCCCGCCGATCCGCAGGTAGTCGAAGGTGAAACCGATCTGCGTCTGTGTCAGGTCGGTGAGCCGCATCCGGATCGACAGCTCGTCGAACGCCGTGATCTCGGAGAAGAACTCGCAGCCCACCGAGAGCGTGAACAGCTTCAGGTCCCCCCGGATGTCCTCCAGGATCTCCGGGGCCTTCTCGCGCAGGAACATCTCACGGCACCGTCCCTGCCAGCGGACGTAGTTGACGTAATAGACGTTGCCGACCAGGTTGGTCTCCTCGAAGCCCACCAAGTGGCGCAGTTCGTAGTAGGGCCGCACCTCGCGCTCTCCTTTCATCGAGGGTTTCCTCGCGTCGACATGAGGGCGAACACCGCCGGCCGCCCCGTGCCGGTGGCTCCCAGGTGCACGGAGACCGTGGCTATACGGGCGTCGCCGGCCCGCAGCACCGCCCAGCCGCCCGCCGCGGGCGCGCCGTCGGCGACGAGTTCCGCCCGGGCGTGGCCGTTCTTGCGCAGACACTCGACGGCGCCCCACACCCGGGTGGCCGCGAGCGACACGTCCTCATCGCGTTCGGCGGCGAGCAGCCGGGCCAGCGTCCAGCCGCTGTCGCCCAGCAGCCCGGACCACTCCCCCGCACCGCGTTCCTCGACCGCCTGCACGTCGCATCCGACGGTACGGGCCCCGGGCCCCGCGGCCACGGCGAGTGTGACGCCGGCACCGTGCGAGGCCGAGACGGCGGGGCCGCCGTCCACCTCCGGCTGCCCGTCGGGGCGGTGGCGCAGCACCGCCGGCCGGCCGAGCGCCTGGCCGAGGGCCAGGGCGGTACGGGCGCGGCGCGCCGCCGTGCCGCCCTCCGCTCCGTGGTCGTCCGGGCGGACGGCGACCCGCAGTGGGGCCGGGAGCAGGGTTTCGGTCCGGCGTTCCAGGTAGGGGCCGAGGAGTGCGGGGAGCCATGGGCCGGAGCCGTCCGTCTTGCGGACGGCCTTCAGCACCAGGCCCTCCCAGCGCTCCAGTGGAGCGCCGTCGGCGGTGCGCACGTCGAGGTCATAGACGTAGGTGTCACCGTCGTGTGAGCGCTCCGCGGCGTGCAGGACGGCGGTCCCGGCAGCGCGCGCCGCGGCCGGGTCGGCGAGGTGCAGCCGCTCGACGCCGACGGGCAGCAGGGTGGCGTCCGGAACACACGCCTGGAGGGAGTGCATCAGCGCGTCCCGCGTGCCGGGGTCGGCGAGCACCAGGTCCGGCGGGAGGAACCCGGCGAACCACTGGGCGGTGGCGTCGGTGGAGATCTCGGCGGTGCACTCCTTCGCCGCGAAGTGCCGGTAGCGCGTCAGGCGCTGGAACCGGGCCCCCTGGAAGAGGACGCTGCCGTACATGTCCCGGGCGGGATCGACGAGCGGCGCGGGCGCGGCCCCGTCGGCGTCCGGAGTTCCACGGTGCCGGGCGTGTGCCGGTTCCGGCCCGCCCGCCGCGTCGTTCCTCCCGTGCCCGTGCGGCGTCCCGTCCCCGTACCGCAGCACCGCGCGGAAGTGGTCGGCGTGGAAGTCGGTCTCCGCGCTGCGGATCACGGCTCGGACGGTGTCGGGGCCGGTGACCAGCGCGGCGACCCGGATGGTCGTCCCACCGTCCGGGGGCACCGCGACCGGGCGCAGGAACTCCGCGTCCTCCAGCACCGGGGGCTCGGCGCGACCGGTGAGCGCCGCCCCGGCCTGCGCCATCGCCTCCATGCCGAGCACGGCCGGGAACAGCAGGGTTTTGTCCAGGAGGTGGTCGGCGAGGTAGGGGTCGGTGGCGGTGGACAGCTCGGAGTCGGCCACGAGTTCGACGCCGGGGTAGTGCGACCGGACCCGGTCGGTGAACCGCAGCAGGGGCAGCTCCGGCGTGTCGAGCGTGATCGTCGGCAGGCCGGCGGCGCGCCCCATGACGACGACCGGATCCGGGGTGTCCGGGTCGGCGAGCAGGCTCCGCAGCATCGCGACGCCCTCGTCGGCGGGGACCGGATCGATGCCCTCGCGGACGAGCGATTCGAGCACGCCCAGCCGCTCCCCCATCCCGGCCCCGGACCACACGGACCACTCCAGCGTCACGCACCGGCAGTTCGGAAGGTCCGCCCGCACCCGGCCGACCAGCTCGGTGAGCCAGTCGTTGGCCGTGGCGTAGTCGGCCTCGCCCCGCAGGCCGGCCCGGCCGATGATGCTGCCGAACGCCACGAGCAGCCGCAGGTCCCCCGGGTCGACGGCGGCCAGCACCGCTTCCAGCCCGGCGAGTTTGACGGCCAGGGTCCGGCGGAACGACGTCTCGTCCAGGTCGGTCAGCGCGCGCGGTTCGTTGCGGCCCGCGCCGTGCAGTACGGCGGTGACGGGTCCGAGGGACGCGCGGACCTCCCGTACGGCGTGGTGAACCTCCTCGGGGGACGTGACGTCGGCGCGGACGTAGCGGAAGGGGATTCCGGCGGCGGCCATCCGCCCGAGGTTGGCGGCGAGTTCGCCGTCCTCCTCCGGTGCGGAGCGGCCCAGCAGGCCGACCGCGCACCCCGACTCCCGGGCCAGAAAGAGCGCGCACTCGGCGGTGATGCCCTTGCCGCCGCCGGTGACGAGGAGGACGTCGCCGGTGCCCAGCGGCAGCGGCCCGGGGGGTGCCGCGGCCGGCGGCAGTGCGCGCAGCACCGGCTCGCGGCGCGTGCCGTCCCCGTCGTAGTGCACCTCGCTGAACGCCGACGTGGCTGCGACGTCGGCGACGAGGCGGGGGATCAGGCCGGCGGCGCCGGGGGCCGCCACCGGCAGGGTGACGGCGGTGACCGCGATGGACGGGGCTTCCAGGTGGAGGGTCTTGGCGAGAGCC
Source organism: Streptomyces sp. NPDC059788 (assembly GCF_042732265.1). Lineage (NCBI taxonomy): Bacteria > Bacillati > Actinomycetota > Actinomycetes > Kitasatosporales > Streptomycetaceae > Streptomyces > Streptomyces sp. NPDC059788. The sequence continues at coordinate 57,329 of NZ_JBHWHY010000052.1, forward strand.
GCCGGACCGCGCCGGTCGCCGACGGCGACGAACCGGGTGGCGGAGGCGAGCGCGGTGCGCGCCGCGGCGAGCATCAGCCCGGCGTGCTCCTCGTCGCAGTCCGGCGGCAGGCAGAGCAGGACGCCGCTGCCGAGCCCGGCCGAGCGCAGCGCCTCGGCGAGGGGTCCGGCCAGGGGGTGGCCCTCGCTCGCGAAGACCGTCCACGCGCCCTCCCCCGATGCCCCGCGAGGCCGGCCGGGTTCGGCCGGGACGAGTTCGACGGCGAAGGCCCGCACCCAGGGCGCGACGCCCTCCGCCGTGTCGGGGCGGCGGCCGGCCTCGCCGGGGAGCGCGGTGCCGGACAGCCCGTCGAGCATCTCGGCCAGTTCGGCCAGCGTGGCGGTGGCGAAGGCCGAGGTGGCCACGGGGGTGTCGATGCCCAGCTCGCGGACGGCCTCGTTCATGATCTGGCCGACGGTGATGGAGCTGAGGTGCAGCTCGTCCAGTGGGTTGGTGTCCGGGGAGACGGCCTCGGGCGGCAGCTCGGCGCGCTGCGCGGCGAGCCGCAGCAGAACCTCCAGGCTGCCCGCCGGCCCGTCGACGGCGGTCGTCGGGGCGTCCGCGGGCTCCCCGGCCGGCCCGGGCAGCGCCGGTTTCCCGGTGGTCACGGCGGGCGGTACGTCCTCCGCGGGCGCCGATTCGCACGGGCTGGCGAAGAACCGGAACTCCTTGTCGAGCGGCAGCGGGCGGGTGAACCGGTCCTCGAACAGGGCCTCGTGCCGTACCGGCGCGCCGAGCACCCAGGCCGCGGCAGCCGCCTGGAAGAGGCCGGCCAGGCTGGGGCCTCCCGCGTCCAGGGGGATCACGGGGACGTCGGCGGCCTCGGCGGCGAGACCGGACAGGATGCGGCCGGGCCCCACCTCCAGCAGCAGGTCGCTCTCGGCGGCGAGCGCCGACACCGCCTCCGTGAAGCGGACCGGCGCGAGCACCTGGCGGGTCAGCAGCCCAGCGGTGTCGGTGGAACGGTCGAGCGGCCCTCCGGTGACGGTGGAGAACACACGCCGGGCGAGCGGGGCGAACTCCTCTTTCGCCAGGTGTTCGGCGAAGGCCCGCGCGGCGGGAGCGACGGCGGGTGAGTGGAACGCGTGCGAGACATTGATCCGCTGGGTGTCCAGTCCCTGCCCGGCGGCCCGTCCGCAGACCCGGTCGACGGCTGCCGCCGGGCCCGAGACCACCGTCTGGCGGGGGCCGTTGTACCCCGCGATCACCACGGGCTCGCCGTCCAGCAGGGGCTCGACGGCGGCGGGCCCGGCGGCGATGCCGGCCATGGCGCCGTCACCGTCGCTCGCGCGGGCCATCACCCGGCCGCGCGCCGCGGCCGTCCGGAGCAGCGCCGCCTCGTCCATGGCTCCGGCCCAGTGCAGGGCGGTCAGTTCGCCGAGGCTGTGGCCGGCCGACGCGGCGGCCTGGATGCCGAGTGCGGAGAGCACCCGCAGTCCCCCGGCGGACGCGCCGGTGATGCGGGGCTGGGCGACTTCGGTGGCCACCTGATCACCGGAGGCGGGCAGGTGCTGGGCACGGTGGAGGTCGTCGACCGTGGCGAACCGGCGGCGGAGCGCACCGCCGTCCCCGCCTCGCCCCGCGCCCTGGCCGGGGAAGAGGAACCCGATCCGGGGCGGCTGCCCGTCCCGGTCGCCGAGGAACAGCCCGGCGGCCGGGTCCACGACGCAACGGGTGTCGTCGGTACGGGCGAGCAGGTCGGTCAAGCGCTCTTCCGCCTGCTCGGGTGAGGCTGCGACGACGGCGGCGCGCATCCGGCGTCCGGCCAGATCGGCTTGCAAGGTGGCGGCGAGATCGCCGAGTTCGGCGTACGACAGACGCCCGGCGAAGGTGGCCAGCCGGGCGAGCCGGTCACGCAGTTCCGTCGTGTCCTCGGCGTCGACGAGCAGCAGTTCGCAGTCCTGGCGCGAGCGCATCAGCCGTACCGCCGACCGGGGCAGCGCGGTGCGGCGCACTCCGTCGGCGTGCTCGACGACGACGTGCGCGTTGATCCCGCCGAAGCCCATGGAGGAGACCCCGGCCCGCACCGGCAGGCCGTCCGGCCACGGCTCGGCCTCGGCCGGTACCCGCAGCGCGGGGCGCTCGACGGTGAGTTCGGGGTGGGGGTCGACGTGCCCGGTGGCGGGCGGGATGATCTGGTGGCGCACGGCGAGCACGGCCTTGAGGAGCCCGGCGATGCCCGCGGCTGCCTTGGTGTGCCCGAAGTTCCCCTTCACGGTACCGATCGCGCCGGGCGGGGCGTCCGGGTCGGCGGCGCGTCGCGCCTCGGTGAAGGCGCGCAGCTCGGTGGCGTCCCCCACGGGGGTGCCCGTGCCGTGGCCCTCCAGGTAGGCGACGGTCTCCAGGCCGAACCCGGCGCAGCGGTAGGCACGCTCCAGGGCGAGACGGTGGCCGCCCGCCTCGGGACGGGTGATGCCGCCGCGGCCGTCCGAGGACCAGCCCCAGCCCGCGATGGTCGCATAGCGGAAACGTCGCTGCGCGCGGGCGTCGTCGTCCCGCATCAGGACCACGACGCCGCACCCCTCACCCGGCCAGAAGCCGTTGGAGTCCCGGTCGTAGACGCGCATCTCCCGGGTGGCCAGCGCACCGGTCTTGGCGAAGCCGACCATCTCGAAGGGGTCGATGCTGAGGTCCACACCGCCCGCGACGGCGACGTCCAGCTGTCCTGAATCCAGCGCGTTGCACGCGGTGGCTATCGCGAGCAGCGAGGACGAGCAGGCGCCGTCCACGGTGAACCCGCCGCCGCCGAGGCCGAAGTGGTTGCAGATGCGTCCGGCGATGGTGTTGGCCATGCCGCCGGCCAGGCTGTCCTCGTCGATCGGCGGGAACGGCGCCTTGTACCGCTCCTCCAGCCCCGCGAGGAACGCGGCCAGGTCGGCGTCGCCCCAGCCCTGGTCGCGCAGCGCGGCGGCAACCGTGCGGCGCACGTACGGCCACCGCAGCCGCAGCTGGTTGGCACGGCTGAACTCGCCGTTGAGGCTGTTGCCGATGACGGCGCCGGTGGCGGCCGACGGCAGGCCCGCCCCGCCCGGGAAGCCCGCGTCCGTCAGGGCCCGCGCGACGGTGTCCATCGTCAGCCAGTGCGCCATGTCCGTGGCGCGGAAGGTGGACCCGGCGATGCGGTGTGCCACCCGGTCGAACTCGAAGCCTTCCAGTACGGCGGCCTTTCGCGCGTAGTGGCGGTCGGGCGCGGCCGGGTCGGCGGAGTAGTAGTCCTCGTGGCGCATCCGCTCGTCCGGGAGGCGGCGGAACGCGCGGCGCCCCGCGAGGACGTTCTGCCACAGCTGCCCGGGGTCGTCCGCGTCCGGGTAGCGGCAGGCGATGCCGACAACGGCGATGGGGGTTCTGCGGTCGTTCACGCGGTCACCGCCTCGGTCGCGGACGCCCGCTCCCGGCGGCGCCGTGCCAGGTGCGCGACCCACCAGCCGGCGCCGCGCAGGCCGCAGACGATCGTGGTCGCGAAGAACAGGGTGTAGACGACGTTGAAGACCATCAGCACGCCGTACACCAGCGCCACGCCGGCGCCGAAGACGAACTGGTGGCGGGGGCGGGCCGGGGTCGTCCCGGGGTCGCTGATCATGTAGTTGGTGAACAGCACGAAGGCGACACCGCTCATCGGTCCGAGCGCCGAGTACACGGCGACGTCCCAGACGAAGTGGCGGATCACGGCCTGGATCACGAATCCGCCGAGCCAGCCGACGATCAGTGCCACCCGCTTCGTCAGCAGCCCGTTGATGACGGTGCCGGCGGTCGCGATGATCAGCGGGACGGCGACCCGGAAGAAGGTGTTGGCGTGCTCCGTGAACTGGTACGGCGGTGCGATGCTGAACCACGAGCCGAAGCACAGCAGCGTCACCGTGATGCCCAGGTTGGACGGGTTCATGTAGTGCCGCATCCGGCCGCCGATCGGGGCCTGCAGCACGTACTTGCCGCCGACACCGACGACCACGCCGAACAGGATGGGCAGCAGTCGGTCGTTGCCGTACGTGAGCATGTTGACGGCGAGCGCGGTGATGTGGGACGGCAGCAGGAACTCGTACAGCCCCCGTACGCCCCGCCCGAGGTAGCGCGGCGGGCGCCGGTGCGCCCAGGCGGTCAGCGATTCGAGGGCGATCTCGACGGCGTAAGCGGTCACGACGGCGATGACGGGCCAGATCCAGGGCTGCTCGAAGCCGAGCAGCGTGTATCCGAAGATGTTGAGGGCGCTGATCGAGACGGCGAAGTTGCGGAGCGCGAGGTAGCGCGCGTCGGGTTTGCCGGCGGGCGGCGCCGTGGTGGCCTGCCGTGCCTGGTCTGCCGGGGGGTGGGCGACCGTTGCGGTCATCGGGTCGGAACCTCCTGGGCGTCACCGGTGAGCATGAGGGTGTGGGTACCGGGGGCGAGTCGTCGGGTCTGCTGATGGAGGCCGCCGTGCGCGTCGCGCCACTGGAGGTGCGCGGTCACCGGGCCGTCCTGGGAACCGAGGCCGAACCGCACGTCGAAGCTGCGGTAGCCGCCGTGCCCGCCGCCCCCGTCGAGCTGGGCGATCTCGGTCCCGGCGGAGGTGGTGACGCGGGCGGAGGCGCTGTACGCGGGAGCCCCGGCACCGGCCAGGCCGCCGGTCCCGGCGTTCTCGCCGGCGGCGGGCCGGAGCAGGTGCAGCGTCAGGTGCTCACCGACCTTCGGGGCGGTGTTGGCGTAGAACGCGGGCGGGCCCCACTGGCGGGCGACGGCGAAGTCGAGGCGCCCGGTGCCGGTGGTGTCGCCGGTGGCCAGTGCGCGGGTCGGCGTTTTGACGGCGAGGCCCAGCTGCTCGCTCACGTTGGCGAACTGCCCGCCCGCGGTACGGACGTAGAAGGCCAGGGCGTCGTCCCCGGCGATGTCGTCACCCGGCTGGACATGGGGCCACATCGCGGGGTTGGAGAGCAGGTTGTCGTTGGTCATGGCCATCTCCTGCAGCCATGGCCAGCGGTCGGTCTTCCCCTTGACGAAGCCGTCGGTCTGCACGACCGCCTGCTTGCCGTCGTTGAGGAAGTCGCCCGTCTTGACGTCCCAGTTCCAGCCGGTCCAGGCGAGGCCGTAGCGCTGCGCCTCCTGGGTGAACGGCGCGGTGCCCGAACCCAGCGCGTCGCGCATCTCCTTCTCGTTCCCCGTCCGGTTCTTCCAGACGAAGTTGGACTCCTCCAGGCCCCACGCGGCGGTGATGTTGCTGACCAGCATGTCGAAGCGTCCGGTGTGGTCGAGGTCGGTGAACTCCGCCCCCATGCCCTTGAAGGAGTCGTTGCCGAGCACGAACGACTTCGCGGTATCGGGATCGCGCTCGCCCTTGGCCTCCGTGAACCGGATGCGGCCCGGAGTGGAGCGGTTGTACAGAAGGTGGTCGGGCCCGAAGTCGTTCGCGATGTAGAGCTCGTGACGGGCGTCGCCGGTGAGGTCGGCGCCCGCGACGGCGAGGGTCCAGCCGGTGGACGCGTCGTAGGGCAGTGCCTTGCGTTCCTCCGTGTAGGAGGCGGTCGGCGAGGTCCCTGAGGTGGCGCCGGTCCAGCGCAGTACTCGGTCACCGCCGGCGTTCTTGGCGCTGGACAGGGAGTCGTTCATCACGACGTTCTTCAGGCCGTCCGGGTCGAGTACGTCGGAGTCGGGGAAGTAGTTGCCGATGACGATGTCGGGGTGGCCCTCGCCGTCGAGGTCACCGACGTACACCGTGTCCGTGTTCCAGCGCGGCCCGTTGTACTTCCCGTCGGTGGACTCCGACGGCACCAGCTCGCGGGGCGTGTAGGCGCGCCGCGAGGGCGCCCTGGCGTCGGAGCGGGCCAGGAAGAGGACCGGCGTACGGCCCCAGTAGGTGGCCAGGATGTCCATGCGCCCGTCGCCGTTGAAGTCACCGAAGGTGCACCCGGTGGGCGCCATCGCCCGGTCCATCGGCAGCGGTGCGGGGTCGAGGGTGAACGGGGTGAAGCGGTCGGCGGCGGGGGCGGTCGGCGCATAGGTGACGATCACCTGGTCGGTGCGGGTGTCGACGACGCACATGCCGTCCGCCCGGCCGTTCCCGGTGATGTCGTTGAGGGCGATGCTCGCACCCACCGACGAAATCCAGGAACGGATCTTCTCGTACGCCGGATTGACGACGCGGACCGAACGTTTGGGTATCCGGTCGTAGCCCGGCGGCATGGCGATGGGCATTTCCTTGAAGCCGTACTTCTCGGCGGCCCGGTCACCGTCGGGCGCCGCGGCCGACTCGCGGGTGGCGAAGAACAACAATGCGGCGACAAGGACCATCACCAGTCCCGGCACCATTCTGCGAATCCCCCTGCGGTATGCCACGGCGATCCTCCTTCTCGAATGAGGCTGCTGCGCACCGGGCGCATCACGTTGCTGTACTCGCGGGCGTTCTACCGGACCGGGCTGCCGGACCGGCCTGACGCGCGCTCACGCGGCACGAAAGGTGCCCGGCCGACATCGTCACCCGCGGGGCGCGCCGGAAGGTTCTCGGAAAATGCGTTGGCGCCCCGGGCCCGTGCGCTCGATCGCAATGCACGAGATGCCGCGGGGTTTCCCGCGGTGCCACGGTCTGTTCATGACCGAATACCGCTGTGGGACGAACTCGCGGGGCCGGGAATCGGATTCTCCCGCTGAACTCGTCCGGCCCGGCTCGATTCAGGAAGGTTTCGCCGCCCAGGTCGCGCGGTCGCCGGAAGCGCCGGCGGTCTCCGCACCGCACACGTGCCTGAGCTACCGGCAATTGGACGAGCGGGCCGGCCGCCTCGCCCGGCTGCTGGCCGGCTACGGGGCCGGGCCGGAGACGCCGGTCGCGGTGCTGATGGAGCGCTCCGCCGACCTGGTCGTGGCGACGCTCGCCGTGCTCAAGTCGGGCGGCTACTACGTGCCGTTGCACCTTGCCCATCCCCCGGAACGGCTGCGCCGGATCATGGCGCACCACGGCAGTCCACTCCTGCTGACGGACGAGGCCGGCTCCCGGCGCGGTGTACGGGCGTCCCGGACCGTCGTCGTCGGCCCCGGCCACGAGCTCCCGGAGCGCCCCGCACCCCCTCCGCGGCCGCCCGCCGATCCCGACCGGCTCGCCTACGTCATCCACACGTCGGGGTCGACCGGCGAGCCGAAGGGCGTGGCCGTCGCGCAACGGGACGTGCTGGGGCTCGTTTACGACAGCTGCTGGGAGGCGTCCCACCACGAGCGCGTGCTGATGCTGGCGCCGTACGCCTTCAACGTGTCCACCTACGAACTGTGGGTCCCGCTCCTGCGCGGCGGGCAGATCGTCGTGCCGCCGCCGGGGGACCTCACGGCCGAGGCCCTCCGCGATCTCGTCGCACGGGAGCGCGTCACCGGGCTCCACGTCACCGCCGGGCTGTTCCGGGTGCTGGCCGAGGAGAGCCCCGAGGTCTTCGCGGGGGTACGACAGGTGCTCACGGGCGGCGACACGATCGCGCCCGGCGCCGTCCAGGCCGTACTGGACGCGCACCCCGGCCTGGTGGTGCGGGCCATGTACGGGGCGACGGAGGCGACGGTCTTCAGCACGCACTCCCCGATGTCCGCGCCGTACCGGGCGGGCACGACGGTCTCCGTCGGGCGTCCGATGGACGGGGTGCGCCTGCACGTGCTCGACAGCCGGCTCCGGCCCGTCCCGGCGGGGGAGGTCGGCGACGTGTACTTCTCGGGGCGGGGCCTGGCCCGGGGATACGCCGGCCGCCCCGGGCCGACCGCCGAGCGGTTCGTCGCCAGCCCCTTCGGCCCGCCCGGTGCGCGCATGTACCGCACCGGCGATCTGGGCCGGCTGTCCCCCGAGGGAACGCTCGACGTCGTCGGCCGGGCCGGGGACCTCGTCAAGATAGCGGGGTACCGCGTCGAGCCGGCCGAGGTGGAGGCCGTCCTGGCCGGGCACCCTTCGGTACGGCACGCCGCGGTGACCGCCCGCGACGCGGGCCCGGCCGGCGCCCAACTCGTCGCCTACGTCGTCGTGGACGGGCCGTCCGTCGACGCGGAGGCGCTGCGCGCCCATCTCCTGGGCGCCGTACCGGACTTCATGATCCCGTCCGTCTTCGTCCCGGTGCCCCGCCTGCCCCTGACGCCCAACGGAAAGCTGGACCGCCGGGCCCTCCCGGAACCGGAGTTCGCGAGCGGACGGGCCTACCGGCCGCCGGCCACCGACGCGGAGAAGGAGCTGTGCGCGCTCTTCGCCGACGTGCTCGGCGTCGAGCGGGTCGGCCTCGACGACAGCTTCTTCGACCTGGGCGGACAGTCGCTGTCGGCGATGCGACTGATCAGCCGCATCCGCCGTCGCCACGGCGTCGACCTGACCGTGGGCGAGTTCTTCGACATGCCGACACCGGCCGAACTCGGCCAGCTGCTGGCCGACCGGAAGGAGGGGTGAGATGACCGGCCCGTTCGACGCCGAGGACGGTGTCTACCTGGTCCTGGTCAACGACGAGGGCCAGCACTCGCTGTGGCCCTCGGCGATCGGCGTACCGCAGGGGTGGACCACCGCGCACGGTCCCGCCGACCGCCGTTCCTGCCTCGACCACATCAACGCCCACTGGACCGATCTGCGGCCGCTCGGCCTCGTGAACCGGCACCGCCACAAGGGAGGAACATCATGACGCCGACCGGGAGCCCCCTCGGGCGCCTCGGGCTGGATCACGTCCGGCTGCTGGTCACCGACCTGGACGCGGCGACACGCTGGCTGGCCGGCGGGTACGGGCTCACCGTCCATGCCCGGGACGCCGGACGCACGCGCACCGTGCGCTCCGCAGGTCTGGGTTCCGGCTCCCTCCGGCTGGTGCTCGCACAGCCGCTCGGCGCGGACACGCCACAGGCCGCGTTCGTCGAGCGGCACGGTGACGGGGTCGCCGACATCGCGTTCCGGGTCGACGACGCGGGTGCCGCCTTCGACCTGGCGGTGTCGCGCGGGGCCCGGCCGGTGGCGGAGCCGGCATGCCACGCAGGCGTCACGACGGCGGCGATCGCGGGCGTCGGCGACCTGGTGCACACCTTCGTCGAACGCCCGCCGGGGCTCGACGCGCGCACGCTCCCGGACCTCGTGCCCGCGCCCCCGGCGGCCGGCGGCCTCGGCCTGGCCGGCCTCGACCATGCGGCCGTCTGCATCCCGCCGGGCCGCATACGTGCCGCCACGGAGTTCTACCGGGACGTCCTCGGCTTCGGCCTGATCTTCACCGAGCGCCTCACCGTCGGCGGCCAGGGCATGACCACCGAGGTCGTCCAGAGCCCGTCCCGGGAGGTCACCTTCACCCTGATCGAGCCCGACGCCTCGCTCCCGCGCAGCCATGTCGACGCGTTCCTGGAGGACCACGGGGGCGCCGGCGTGCAGCACCTCGCGTTCTCGACCGACGACATCGTGCGGACCGTCGGCGACATCGCCTCCCGGGGCATCCGGTTCATGGGCACACCGGACTCCTACTACGACGGCCTCTCCTCCCGGCTCACGCCCGCCCGCCACTCCGAGACCGAGCTGCGCCGGCACCGGATCCTGGTCGACCAGGACCACGAAGGACAGCTCTTCCAGATCTTCGCGCGCTCCGTCCACCCGCGGAACACCCTGTTCCTGGAGGTGATCGAGCGCCTCGGCGCGCGGAGCTTCGGCAGCGGCAACATCAAGGCGCTGTACCGGGCGGCGGAAGCCGAGCGGGCGGGCACCTCCGAGGCCGCACGATGACGCTCCCCGCCCGTGTACCGGGCCGCGACCGGGAGTTCCGCGACGCCGTGGAGCGGCTGCGGGTCCCGGGCATGGGCACGGAGGCGGTCGCTCCCCTGCTCGCGAACCTGGTCCACCTCCTCCGGCCCCGCCGGGTCCTGGAGGTCGGCATGGGATACACGACGCCGTTCCTCGCCAGGGCGCTGTCGGAGGTCGAGGAGCTGATCGCGGAGGAGGCCGCCGGGCTGGCCCGGAAGACCGCGCCCTATGTCCGCGAGGGGAGCGCGCTCGACGACGCGTGGGTCGACGCCGAGCCCGCTCTGCTCGTGCCGTCCTCCTACCGGGAGCCCTACCAGCCACGGCTCGTCGCCGTCGACGACCTGTCCATGCCGGACTCCTCGGCGGGCCGGGTCAGCGAGGTGCTGGGCGCGTTCGGGCTCGAAGACCTGGTGACGATCGTCAACGCCGACCTGCGTTCGTGCGTACCGCTCCTCCCGGCCGACCTGGTGCCCGTCGACCTCGCCTGGGTGGACGCCTGGGACTGCCTGTACTTCTTCGAGGAGTGCTGGGACCTGGTCAATCCCGACGGCGGCGTCGTCGCCCTGCACTACCTGATGACCTACCCCGAAGGCGAAGCGGTCCTGGACTACATCGCCGAGAGCGGGCGGCTGCGCCCCGGGGAGTTCGAGTTCCTGAACCTTCTCGAAGACCACAAACTGCGCCAGAACAGCCTGACCCTCCTGCGCCGCACCTCCGGCTGCACGCCGCGCCGGTACTCCGACGTCGGCCTGCGCCCGCTGCTGGACGGCCCGGTCCGGGAGGACGCGTACTTCCTCGCGCAGACACTGAACGAAGCTGAGGACAACCATGGCTGACGCCGCGACGGTCCGGGGCACCGAAACCCTGGCCCACTCCTACCTCGACGCGGGCCCCCATGCCGCCGACACGGCGCTCGCCCGCCTCACGGCCGCCGTCTGGGAGGACGGGCTGGCGAAGACGGGGGCCGCGCCGTCGGCCGCCGTCCTGGTGGACGCCCTGGAGCGCCTGCCCGCGCACCTCCTCGGCCGCGCCCTCGTCCTCCTGGGCCTCCTCGCCGGGGCCGACGGCCCCGGCGCCCCGGACGCGTACGGCGAGGTCCGCAAGGGCCTCGGAACGTGCCTCGGCCTCCTGGAGAAGGCCCGCGGCGACGGTCCGCTCACGCACGCGCTGCTGTACGTCGTCTCCCACTTCCCCGAGGAGCGGACCCGGATTCTGGACCGGACCGGCGCCCTCGGCCTCGCGGCGGACGTCTCCTCCCGGCTCCGCCGCTGTCTGCGGCCCCTGCCCGGGAGCGACGCGGTCATCGGCCGTGTGTGGCCGTCCCCGGCGGAGTGGAACCTCACCGACGCCGAGCGCGAGCAGGACCGGCAGTGGGTACGGGGCCTCGGCCCGGCGCGGCTCGCGGGCGCCTACGACGGCGATACGCGGATGCTCCTCGGGTACACCGGGGCCCTCGCGTACTGGGCCGTACGCCACGACATGCCGCGGCGGGTCCACGACGCGCGGACGCCGCGCCCGTACCCGGCACCGGCCGGCCCGGCGGCCTGGCACCGGCACACCGCCGTCCTGCGCTGTCCGTGCTGCGGAGGCCGGCCGTCCCCCGCCACCGACGGGCACGCCACCTGCACGGCCTGCTCGACGCGGTACCCGGCCGACCGCGGCGTCCTGGACCTGACGGCCCCGGTCGAGGACGACGCCGACCCCGCGGACGTCCTGCGGAACGCCGCCACCATGGAATCCGTCGGGTACTACTACGAGACGGTGCTGCGGCCCGGCTTCCTGCGGCTCATGGGCGGCAACTGGGCGGGAACCGTCGCCCCGGCGGACGAGGACGCCTACATCACCGAGCACACCCGCCCCACGGACGGGCCGGTGCTGGACCTCGCCGCGGGGGCCGGCCGGTGGACCGGCGTACTCGCGGAAGCGGTCGGCGCCGGGCGGCTGATCGCCCTGGACCTCAACCCGTCGATGCTGCACCGGCTGCGGGGCACGGTTCCCGGGGCCGCCGCCGTCTGCGCCGACGCCCTTTCGCTGCCCTTCGACAGCGGCTCGCTCGGCGCGGTCAACTGCTGGAACGCCCTCCAGGCCATGCCGGACCCGGCCGCCGTGGCAGCCGAGGCGGCCCGCTGCCTGCGGCCGGGAGGGACGCTCACCCTCATGACGTTCCGAGCGGCCGACGACCCGGTCGACCGCTACTTCCAGCGGTCGTTCCGCGGCCCCGGATTTCCGGACGGCATGCCGCTCGGCGGCCTGGCCGACATCACGGCGTGGGTCACCGACGCCGGCCTCGACCTGCTCGACACCTCCACCCCCGGGAACTTCGTGATGATCACCGCGCGGCGTCCGGGCTGAACGACCACCGCAATCCGCGAGATGCCGGCCCGGCGGTCGACGGGCGACCGTCGGGTCGGCCCACGGGACGGAGACGGGAGACGAGGAACATGCCCGACAGCACCGGGGCGCCGGCCGCGCCCACCACCATCACCGCGGACGACCCGCGGTACCCCAACCTGGTCGAGAGCTACAACCACCGCTTCGTCGGACGGCCCGAGGCCATCCGGTTCGCCCGGTCGACCGCCGAGGTGGTGTCGGTCGTCGAATCGGCCGTCGCCACGGGCCGGCGGATCGCGGTCCGCAGCGGCGGCCACTGCTTCGAGGACTTCACCTCCTCGCCCGAGGTCCGCGTACTGCTCGACCTGTCCCCCATGAACGCCGTCGGCTTCGACGAGCGGATGCGGGCGTTCAGCGTCGAGGCGGGAGCGACGCTCGGCGACGTCTACCGCACGCTGTACACCTTCTGGGGCGTCACCGTGCCCGGCGGCACCTGCTTCGAGGTCGGGGCGGGCGGGCACTTCTCCGCGGGCGGCTACGGCCACCTCTCGCGCCGCGACGGGCTGATCGCCGACCACCTCAGCGCCGTCGAGGTGGTGGTCGTCGACGCGTCGGGCCGCGCGCGGGCCGTGGTCGCCACCCGGGACCCCGGCGATCCCCACCGGGACCTGTGGTGGGCGCACACCGGGGGCGGCGGTGGCAGCTTCGGCGTGGTCACCCGCTACTGGCTCCGCACTCCGGGACGTGACCCGGGCGGCGATCCCTCGTCCCTGCTGCCGGCCGCGCCCGCCCGTATGCGCAGGCGCGTCGTCAGCTGGCCCTGGGACGGCGTGACGAAGCGTTCGTTCACCGCGCTGCTCCGCAACTACTGCGGCTGGTACGAGGACCATACGGACCCGGACTCCCCCGCGGCGAACCTGTGGAACAACCTCATCGTGCCGCACCGGAGTTCGCGGACGTTCGGCATGACCGCGGTACTCGACGACGCCACACCGGGCTCGGCCGCGCTGCTGGACGAGCAGTTCGACCGGATCACCGACGGGGTGGGCGTCGCCCCGGTGACGGACGAACTGGACGTCGTGCCCTGGTGGAGCTCGTGGATGCCCTCGTACGACTGGCCCAGCGATCCCCGGGGACGCTACAAGAACAAGGCCGGTTACCTGCGCCGGGGATTCACCGAGCGGCAGCTCGACGTACTCCACCGCTTCCTGGGCGCACAGGACTGCCCCACACCCATGGGATGCCTCGTCCTGACCGGCTTCGGCGGCCGCGTCAACACCGTGCCGTCCGACGCGACCGCGACCGCCCAGCGCGACTCCATCCTCAAGGCGTCGTACAGCACCGGCGTCTGGCAGTCGGCGGAGCAGGACGCCGCCAACATCGCCTGGGTCCGCGCGTTCTACCGGGAGATGTACGCCGACACCGGCGGCGTACCCGTGCCCGGCCGCACCGCCGACGGTTCCTACATCGGCTACCCCGACGTCGACCTCGCCGACCCGGCCTGGAACACCTCCGGCGTCCCCTGGCACGACCTGTACTTCAAGGACAACTACCCCCGCCTGCAAGCCGTCAAGCTGCGCTACGACCCGCGCGATGTGTTCCGGCACGCCTTGTCGGTCCGCCCGCCCGCGTGAACTCCCGGCCCCGCAACCGATCCGCACCGACCCCACGGAGGAGCACCATGTTCGAGGACCGTACCGTCATCGTCTCAGGAGTCGGGCCCGGACTGGGCCGGTCCATCGCCTTGCGCGCGGCCCGGTCCGGTGCGGACGTCGTCCTGGCGGCGCGTACGGGGACGAGGCTGGCCGAGGTCGCCGCGGAGATCGAGGCGGGCGGCCGGCGCGCGCTGGCCGTACCGACCGACATCACCGACGAGGCCTCGGCGGCCCACCTCGTCGAGACGGCCGTCGCGACGTTCGGGCGCGTGGACGCCCTGGTCCACAACGCTTTCGCGGCTCCGCCGCTGGTGGAGCTGGGCGAGGCCGATCCGGACGACATCCGTGCCGGGTTCGAGACGAACGTCGTCGCGGCCCTGCGGCTCACCCGGCTCTGCACCCCCGCCCTCGCCCGGTCCCGCGGCGCGGTCGTGATGATCAACTCCGCGGTGATACGGCACTCCAGGCCCCGATTCGGCGCCTACCGGATGGCCAAGGCCGCCCTTCTCTCCGCGGCACGGAGCCTGGCCGCAGAGCTGGGGCAGAACGGAATCCGTGTCAACACCGTTGCGCCGGGATACATTTGGGCCGACGCGCTGAGGGAGGGGTTCGGTCATGTCGCGGCGGAACGGGGAGTGACGACGCAGCAGGTGTACGACGAGATCGCGGAGACCCTCGACCTCCGCCGGCTGCCCGAACCGGACGAGGTCGCCGACGCGGTGCTCTTCCTCGCCTCGTCCGCCGCCCGGGCCGTCACGGGCCAGTGCCTGGACGTCAACGCCGGTGAGTTCCACCACTGATGGCCCGTACCGACGCCCCGCCCTCCGGCCCGCCGCCGGGAGGCGGGCCGCCGCACGACCACCACAGGACGACGACTTCGGAGCTCACCGTGATACGGAGTGCTGGTCGGCCCGCGGCCGCGGGCCCGGATGCTCAACCACGCGCCGCCGCCCCGCCGGACCCCACGCCGCGCGGCGTGGCGCGCCGCGCCTGGCTCGTCGGCGCGGGCGTGCTCGTGATCTTCAACTTGCTGCACGCCTTCCCGCGGTACGCGACGGGGGACCCGCACCAGTCGCGAATCCCGCTCGACCCGGGGTTCCCGCAGTACTACGGGGTGCTGGTCGCCCACGTGGTGCTCGGGAACCTGTCCATGGTCACCGTCTTCCTGCAACTGCTCCCCGGGGTACGGCGCTTGTATCCACGCGTCCACCGGATCAGCGGCCGGCTCTACGTCTTCGCCGCCGCGCTTCCCAGCGCCCTCCTCGCGTTCGTGCTGCTGCCCTTCTCGAAGGCCCCTTCGGGGCAGATCGGACTGGCGACGATGGCGACCCTCTGGATCGCCACCACCGTGGCGGGGGAGGTCCGCGCCCGGCAGCGCCGCTTCCAGGACCACCGGCGGTGGATGGTCTACAGCTTCGCCCTGGCCCTCGGCACATCGTGGGGCCGGGTGCTCTCCGAGGCCATGACCTACATTCCGGGCTTCCGGATCGACGTGCTGCCGCTGCTGGAAATCTCCTCGTGGCTCGGCTGGATCGTCAATCTGCTGGTCGCCCACTGGTGGCTCCGGCGCAGCGCACCGCCGCGCGGCCTTCCGTGAGACCCCGGGGAGGCGGGCAGGCCGGCCCCGGCCCCCTCCCCCGGACGACGAAGCCCGCGGTCCACTGGAC
>NZ_JBHWHY010000053.1:0-70872 GCF_042732265.1 Streptomyces sp. NPDC059788
CCCTTCGGGCTTCGCCCGAAGCAGCGAACCGGGTCGCTGCGCTCCCCGGCCGCTCCCGCTCCGCGTGAGCGGAGCGGCTCGCTTCGCGCACCGCCAGGCGGCACGCGCTGCGCGCGCACCGCCAACCGCAGGGCAGGCGCCTCGCGTTGCGAGGCGCGGCCGGCCTCCGGCCAGCCGGTGGCCTCCGCTGCGCTCCAGCCACCCCGCATCCCGCCACCTGACCCCGCCTCACCTCCCATACGGACAGGATGCGCCACGCTGCGCGCGGCCCACCCACGGGCCTGCGGCCCGCAGCTGGCTACAGGAAGGGGGAGGTGGCGGGGAGGCCGGAGGGTGAGGGGCTGAGTCGAGGGGTGGGGGCCCGAGTTGACCGGTCTTCAGGCCGCCTTGCCGGGTGACCATAAGGCAACGGTAACAGAATCCGGCCACGCTCAAAGGATTCTATCCGTTCCGAGTGCTTCACTTTGAATAGCCCGATAGACTATGGACTCAGATGGCACCACTACTAAGGGAGCTGGGACGGTTTCCGATCACGCTTCCGGTTACTGGCCCGAGGCTGTGACCCGGTCCCGGTGAAGTTCACCGTAGCCGATCGCAAGCCCTCTACATGTAGGTTTCCTGCTTCCTGCCCAGCAAGAGCCCAGGAGAAGGCAGACGGATATGTCGACCACAAGCCGAACCGATCAGCGTGAGGCGGCGCAGCAGGAAGCCGTTGACGCGGTTGTCCGTGCTCTCGAATTGCCTGCAAGGTCGCTTGCGCCCGAGAGGGGTCTCCGGACTCAGGTGATCATGGCGACGGGGTCCGGCAAGACCCGGGTCGCGGCCCGCAGCGCGGAGAAGCTCCGTGCGGGCCGTGTGCTGGTGCTCGTTCCCTCGCTGGATCTGCTCACCCAGACCGAGGCCGCGTGGCGCGTGGCCGGCCGTACGGGCCCGATGATCGGGGTCTCGTCCCTGCGGGGCGAGGACGTGCCCTTCCCCAACACCACGGACGTGGACGAGCTGGTCGACTGGGTGCGGCCGTTCGAGAAGGTCACCGTGTTCGCCACCTACGCCTCCCTGGGGCTGGGCACGCTGGAGCGCGCGCACAGGGCGGGCCTTCCTGGCTGGGATCTGATCGTGGTCGATGAGGCGCACCGGACCTCGGGGCGGCTGGGCAAGCCGTGGGCGGTCGTCCACGACAACACCCGTATCCCGTCCCTGCGCCGCCTCTACATGACCGCCACGCCCCGCCTGTGGCAGCTGGACGAGAACGCCGAGGGCGCACCAGGCGAGCTGGTGGCGAGCATGGAGGACGACCCGGACGGCCCGTTCGGCGCCCGCTGCTTCACGCTGACCCTCTCGGAGGCGATCGACCGGGGAATCTGTGCCCCCTACCAGGTGGTGTGCGTGGACATCACCGACACGCAGCTCCAGGCCGCGCAGCTCCTGGGCGCTGAGGGCCGCTCGGACGCGGTCCGCGGGGCCCGGCTCGCCGCCCTCCAGACCGCGCTGCTCAAGGCGTCCTCGGAGGAGAACTTCCGGCGCACGCTCGTCTTCCATCATGTGGTGAAGGAGGCCGAGGCGTTCGCGGCCGGCCTTCCGGACGTCGCCGCGCAGCTGCACGCCGCCGCCCCCGAGCTGTACCCGCGCACGATCTGGGCGGACTGGCTGTGCGGCGAGCACAAGCCGAACCACCGCCGGCGCCTGCTGGGCGAGTTCGACCGGGGCGTCGCCACGGACGGCACGGTCGTGGAAAAGTGCTTCCTGTGCTCGGTGAAGGTGCTGGGCGAGGGCGTCGACACCAAGAACTGCGACTCCGTGTACTGGGCTGACGTGCGTGGTTCGATGCCCGACCTCGTCCAGGTCGTGGGCCGCGCGCTGCGGATGCAGCCCGGTGAGGGCAAGGTCGCATCCCTCGTGGTGCCGGTCCTGCTCGGGCCGGGCGAGACGGTAGACAACATGCTCACCTCCCGGGCGTTCGGAGGGCTGGCGAAGCTGCTGGAGGCGCTCAGGGCGCACGACGCCCGGATGGTGGAACAACTCGCTGAGCAGCAGGCCCTCAGCGCCTACAAACCCGTCCAGAAGGCCGCGCAGGGTCAGGAGAGCCGGGGCGAGGGAAACGGGTCCGGCGGCCCGTCGGCGCTGGCTCGGCAGCTGCTGAAGTTCTCCGTGCCGCGCGACCCGGCACAGCTGGCCGCGTTCATCAACCTGCGCGTCCTCAACCCCGAGCACGAGCACTGGCGGCGCGGCATCGAGGCCGCCGTCATCTACAACCGCGAGCACGGCGACCTCAAGGTCCCGTTCACCTTCCGCGTGCCCGCCGTCGACGGCCAGGAGGCGGAAGCCGAGGGGTGGCCGGCCTCGCTCGCCAACTTCCCCCTCGGACAGTGGATCGCCGACAACCGGCGCTTCTACGCCCGCGGCAACATGGACGCTGACCGCATCGAGCAGCTGGAAAAGCTCGGCATGGTCTGGTCCCACTTCGACGTCGCGTGGCAAGAAGGCCTCGCGGCGGCGCGCGGCTGGGCCGAGCAGAACGGTCACCTGCTCGCCCCGCTGGACGCCACCTACCAGGGCTACCGGGTAGGCATCTGGCTGAAGAACGCGCGAGCCGCCGCCCGCAAGGCGGCAGAGATCGAGCAGCGGCGAGCCGAGGGCCTGACCGTGGAGTCCTCGACCGGAGCCATGCCGGCGGAGCGGCGCGAGCAGCTGGAAGACATCGACCCAGCCTGGTGCCCCGCCTGGCCGGTGGAGTGGCAGCGCGCCTTCCACCTCGTCCGCCTCCACCTGGAAGCCGGCCACCCGCTGCCCACCGAACCCGGCGACATCGTGCACCAGAGCGAGGACCTCGGCCGGTGGGTACGCTCAGTCCGGCACGGCTGGGACAACCTCACCACCGCACAGCAGTGGATGTGCGAACAGGTCCTCGGCATCACACCCGCGACCGAAGAGGAGAAGCCGCCCCCGCGCCGTACGCAAGCGGACAAGTGGGCGCTGAACTACGAGGCCGCCAAGCAGTTCTTCGAGCGCGAGGGACACCTGCGGGTGACGAGGAAGCACGTCGAACGGATCGTCGTCGGCGAGGACCAGGAGGAGCGGGAGCTCCGGCTCGGTGCATGGATCGGGAACCAGCGCAGCCGGGCGGCGACGCTGCCTCCGGAGCGGGTGGAGCTGCTGTCCACGATCGGGATGCGGTGGTCGTGATGGGCGTCGTGCACGCTGGACAGTCGCGTTCGAATTGTGTTCAGCCGACACGGGGCGGTACGCGTAGAGGGACTGGGTCCTCCTGCCCCTCCCATGCGACGTAGATCACTGAAGGGATCGGTACCTGCATGCTCCCGGCCATGAGGAAGTCGTGCAATTCTCCCGGGGCCAAGGTGAGGTCGCTTGGCCAGGGGTGGTGCAGTGCAGGAACCTCTTCAGTGAGTCGCACGCCTCTTGCGGTAGCTGTTCCGACGTTGATGATTTGCCACCTGGCCTTTGTCGCATGTTCGACACGCAACTCAACCCGCGGGCGGCTGGCTTCCCGCTCTGCCGCAAGACGATCGGCGTCCTGCTGTCGCTGATGAGCCAGCGCTTCTTCGGCAATTGCAGCGGACCGCTCGGCTGCGTCAGCCGACCGCTTCCCGTCGCCACGCGCCTTGAGGCTGATCACAAAGGCCCCTACCGACACCCCGAACGCCGCCCACCCGGCCACATCACCCCAGTCCATGCGCGGACTCTACGACACTGAACCTACTGAGCTGAGCGTCGACCTGTCGGAGGACCGAATACGTTCAGCGCATGTGTTCCATGGAGGTCAGCAGGCGTCGGCAGTTGTTGACGGCATCGTAGGTGCTGCCGAGGGGCTGGTATCGGTAGGAGCCGCGGCGAACGGACCACAGCCCTCTCCAGACTGCGTAGGGAGCCATGGCATCCGCCCATCTGCGGGGATAGAGCGTCATCCGGGTGGCACGTGCGGGCGGTGACAGTCGTTGGATCTCCCGTTCCAGTACTGCTCTGTCGAAGTCTGCGTTGTACGCGAGACAGGACCGGTTCGCCAAGAGGTGGGCGAGGTCGGGCAGAAGCGTGCTGAAGGTGGGAGCGGACGCCAGTCGGTTCTGTTCAAGACCATGGAGGGCTGTGGCTTCGGGCGTGATGGCGGCCAGAGGATTGACGAGCTCGTCGAAGAGGACGTTGCCGTCCCGGTCGGTGGCGCCGATTTGTACGGCCCAAGCCGTACCGAGCCCGGTGGTCTGAATGTCGAGGACGAGCAGGTTCGGATCGCTGAGGATGCCTCGCGCCCACCGCCGCACAAGCTCTCGGTCGGTTGCCCACCGGACGGGACGGCGCAGGGCGCGGACAGCATCGTCAAGGCTGTGGTGACACTCGTTAAGAGACTGGACGTGCCATCGGCCACCGACGTCGAACTGGCCGTGGACCGTGCCCAGGTAACGAGCTTCTTCGTAGGCGACCCAGGTCGGCTGCTCGGTATCGCTGGGGCGCACGAAGTAGACGGGAGCCGTGTCCACTGTGTGGGTGAAAAGGTGATGTTGAGGAATGGGAGGGTCAGGCGGCTGCATGGTCGGTGGTCTCGGGGATGAAGGGGGTAAGGGGGATGCCGTGCGCCATCCAGTTGTGGAAAGCCTCGGCGGTGTACGTCGTGCCGCTGCCCGAGAGCCGCCCGCCCTGCCTGGGGTGACACCGTTTGAGTTCCAAGATCAAGTGCCTTCCGCCTGCCTGGTGAGATTCGCCGAGGTCGAGGTAGACAGTGCGCTGGCAGGCGCCGATCGTCTCGCGGGGCATGCTCCAGGCGAAGTTGACGCGTGGTCTCCCCGGGTAGAAGCGCAGGCAGAGACGGCCTTTGCTGTGTGCATGGCAGGCGTAGAAGAGCCAAACCATGTTCCCGTAAACGCGTTCGCGGTGCTGGATGTCGTTCTCGGAGAGATGCCCGTACTGCAGCTCCACGATCACGCCGTGCGGATTCTGGCAGTCTCCCACCAGTTTGCCGCGGGGGACGAACTGGTTGCCCTCGGGCAGCTTGGCTCGCCAGCGCTGGTTCCACGGCCCCTCACCGTGCACACGGGAGGGGCCGAGGAGCGCCCCGCAATGGGGACACCGGTTAGAAGAGGTCATTACGTCGTCTTCAATGACGCATGCGTTGACCCTGCATAGAGGCGTTCACGCTGGGCGACAACGACTTGGGAAAGGGGGTTGGTTTGCACTTCGACGTATGTGCCGTCCGCAGTGCAGACGTCCAAGGTCAGGCCGCCGTACGGGGTGCCTTGCCGGTTTTCGGTGAGCCCTGAGCGTCGCAGCTTGCTCCAGGCGTTCTCCGAAGCGATGCGCGGCTTCCTACCGCGGGGAGGGATATCGGGAGAGAACATCACGCCGCCTTCAGTTGGGTGTCCATCCACTGCACTGCTTCGTCGGTCAGGCCCAGGTCATGTGGGGCTTTGCCAGCTGCGCGGAGGACTTCAGCGATGGTCCTCGCGTTGCGGTAGGTGTTGACCAGGTTTTCCAGCCCGGCGGCGTCTGCGGCCTCTGCGAGGTCGAGGTACTTGAGCTCGTCGTCGTTGCTCTCGATCTGCCTCTTCGTCGTCTTGGCGACACCGACCAGACGCCGGTTCTCCGTCTTGACCTCCTTGCGCCGGGTGGGGATGCTGGCCCGCCACTCGCTGTAGGCAATAAAGAAAAGCGTCCCCTGCTGCCCGATGCCCGTCTTCTGGTCTTTCCCTTCGTCCGTCCTCCCCCCGCCGCACCCTCCACCGATGTTGTTCGCGTCGTTGCCAGCCGATCCCCCCGGGCCTGTGCCCGTTCCGGCGTTGGCACCGCCGCCCTGACCTTCCTTGCCCTCGCCCGTCTGCTGCCCCGTATCGGTTCCGGGGGCTTCCGGTGGGTCTGTCTTGCCGGTGGTGGAGCCGTTAGGTGGTCCGGTCACGATGGCCGCCGAACGGGCTTCGTCGTATTTCGCGTACCGCTCCTCAAGGTATTTCGCAGCGGGGCTATTGGCCGCAATGAATTGGTCGGCGACGACGAAGGCGTGGGAGACGCCGTCGTGCAATGCAATGCGGATCAGCTCGCACCAGATTTTGCGGAACTCGTAGTGGCTGTCCCCGGCCTTGTCGTTGGCCTCGTCCCCCAGCTCGGCGAGCCATCGGG
The DNA here is from genome assembly GCF_042732265.1 of Streptomyces sp. NPDC059788. Taxonomy (NCBI): domain Bacteria; kingdom Bacillati; phylum Actinomycetota; class Actinomycetes; order Kitasatosporales; family Streptomycetaceae; genus Streptomyces; species Streptomyces sp. NPDC059788. The sequence continues at coordinate 6,121 of NZ_JBHWHY010000053.1, forward strand.
CCGTCTCGGGCGGGTACCGGTCGAAGAAGGAGGCGGCGTTGTCGCCCGTGTGACCGTTGTCTTCGCCATGGTCGTGATTCATGCGGTGGTGCTCTCCAGAAGGCGCAGGCCGGGCTTGCGCGAGTTGAGGATGGCCGCGGCCCACTGGGCCACGTCATCTGCGAGGTAGGTGATGAGTTTCAGGAGGTCGTCGTCGGCGTTCGCGGCGACCTTGTCGGCCGGATACCAGTCGGTGACGAAGGCGTTGATGCGGGAGATCGTCTTCGCGAAGTCCTCTCGCCATTCGGCCAGCCGCAGCTCGTCGCTGGGCCGGTTGCCTCCCATGACCTGGAGAAGTTCGCGGAAAACGGCCTCGCCGCGATCCGCGCCGGCCGAAGCGGAGGTGCCGTGCGTGGCGGCTTCCTGGGCTGCAGCTTCCATGAGTTCCGGGTCTTCGCGCAGGACAGCGCGGGCCAGGTCGGGGCGCTGCATCAGGTAGGCGGCGGCCACGGTCTTCGTGGCGTCCTCGTCGGCCTTCACGGCGTCGAGGACGGCGGTACGGACTTCGGGACGGCGCGCTTCGAAGTGCTGGACGGTCGTCGTGAGCGCCTTGTGCCCGACGCGTGCTCCGGGCTGGCGGCTGGGGCGGATGGCTTTGCGTACCGCCCTGAGGTAGTCGGTCTCGGTGACTTCCGTGATGTTGTTCTGCTCGGCCTGTGCCATCAGGTCCAGCAGAACGCCGACTTTGGCGTCGAACTCCGCCTGGTCGAAGACGCCCTGCACGCTGCTCAGGGAAACCTGGTGGACGAGGGTGAACGATGCGAACACCGAGGCGTCGAAGACCGGCGGGCGCCGTTCGGGCCGCCACCGGTGCGCGACCATCCGCCATCTGCGCAAGGTGTCAGGGGCCTTGCGGAGCCGGCCTGCGAGCTCCTCTAGCTGGGATTCGGTTCCGTAACGGGAGTGGGGTTTGGGTTCGGGCCCGTATTTACCCAAGAGCCAGTCGCCGACGGCAATGCGCGCATCCCGCGACTCACGGCCCGTGGCCGCGGTGACCGAGATGACCTGTTCGATCTCCTCGAACTCCGCCGTGGTGCAGCCGGTCCCGTCTGCAGCACGGGGTTCAGTCCAGTACGGCGTAGACGTCCTTGACATCCTCTGCCCTCCGGGCGCATGGGCCGTTCCCGTCGAACGACCAGACACGGAGAGTAGCCAGAACCCGCATACCGGACACACTGGCTGAATTCACCAGGCCGCGTTCACTGCATCAGGCATGCCCAGGAGCCGCGCGGGACGGGACGTTCCTGCACCTGCCAGGCGGCATCATGCGTCCACCGACCGAAATCCACTCTTCCGGGTGAGCGGAAAGCCTCTACGACTGTTTACCGAACTCTCCTGCGCTGCGGGCGTCATCGCAGGCCGCAGCCCACAGCCAGCGGGCATCGGCCTCGCGCTCCGCCTCCGTCACGGCTTCGGCGTTCGCCGCGGCATGCCCCCACAAGATCCGTTCCCGCCCTGAACAGCGCGCCTCCGCCTCCCGCGACCGAGCGGCCAGTCGCTCGGCCTCGGCACGCACACGGAGCAGCGGCGGAGTTACTGCTGAACGAGAACAACTGAGTGTCATGGCACCACACTGCACATCTGAAAGCCCCACAGGATCCCGGCAGAGCCGGTGTGACGCCGATCGCCGACACGGAGGTGCTTCCGCCGGTGCAGACGGATCCCGGGTCGGCGTGGCAGGCATGCGCCCCGTGCTGGTGATCAGGCCATGGCAGCGGGGGAGGCGGCTAGGCATGGATACCGGGTGACCGGTTCAAAAGGGTGCGGAAGAAGTCGGCGACGACAGATGGGGCGCGCTCACCACACAGTTCGTCGTGGCCAAACCGGAACACTTCGTACCCGCGGAACTTCAGATCGCGGTCACCAGCCATGGTTGCGGCGTACTTCGCGCTGTCGGGCTCGGTTCTGCCGTTGCGGGTGCGGGTGAAGTGCTGCTTGCCGTCGACTTCGAGCACCACCCGCCGGCTTCCCGGCAGCAGCATGAGGAAGTCCATGCGCAGGTTCTGCAGGGCTCGTTCGCCGCGTTTGCGGACGGTCACGGGATCCCAGTGCAGCCATATCTCCGGAAGGAGAGCGGGGAGATCGTGCAGGTGGTCCTTGTAGAGGTGGTGGTAGAGCCAGAACAGGTTCCTTTGCCCCTCGGATTCGCGGGGAAGGGATTTCTGCATGCGGTCGTAGAGAGCCAGGCCGGCGCTCTCCGGGTCGGTGGCTTCGTGGGTCTCCTGCCACCAGGCCAGCAGGTCGCGCCAGAGCAGCCCGTCATTGCTGATCGGCCGGTCGTAGACCAGGACCTGGTCGGCGCGTTCGGCGATCTCGATGTCGTTGTCGAGAGCGCTGGTGAAGCGGATGTCGGGCTTGCCCAAGGTGGCGAAGATCAGGTTGCGCGGCCGGCGGGCGGTGCCGTAGCCCGGCCGGACGAGCTGGAACAGGGGGTAGCCGTCCTCTTCCCCTTCCTGGCGCAGCCGTGCACCCAGTGGTTGCAGGTGGCGGTTGGCCAGTTCGACGAAGTGCCGCTGTGCTTCCTCGTCCGGAAGGACGGCCGGGGAGGCCAGGCCCTCAAGGAAGTACCCGAAGCGGGGGTGCGTGGCTTCGAACGCCTCCAGCTTGTCGAAGAGCTCCTCGGTCGACCAGTCGCGGAACCTGATCACATGGCGCTCGATCTGGCCGCACAGGCTGCGGGCGGGATCCCCCCACCCGCCGAGGTCGCCGTCCAGGTCCCACAGATGTTGCAGGAGGGCGAGAAAGCGGTCCGGGTAGCCGAGGTGGTCGGCCAGGTCGAAGTCCTTGGCCAGCTCGCGCCGCGTACGCCCGGGTATCTCCACGTAGGGGCGGCCGAGCCACAGCACGTCCTGCAGCTCATTGCGTTCCCGTGCGCGCAGCGGCTCTGTGCCGAGAACCGCTTCAGCAACATCCTCCAGGCGGTCATCCGGACACGCTTGCAGGCTGGCCGCCAGGCGCTGGTGCTTCGTGTGCCCGTCTTCGGGAGGGGGCGCCGGAAGGCACAGACGATCGCACAGCTCCGGCAGATCCCGGTGACCGTACCGCTGGTACAGGTCGACCAACACGCCCTCGATCAGATTCCGCAACCGCGGCAGGTCCGTCCGCTCAGCCATCTCACGATGATGCGGCAGGCCAGGCGGCGATTCCAGTGATGCAACCCGGCAGGCATGGCCGCCCCTCCTCGCAGCCCCAGAGCGGCGCTCCGGTTCCGGGGATACGTCCGACGCCGCAGCCGACTACGGCATTCGCAGCGGCTGGTCGAACGGCTCGTCCTCCCAGTAGGTACGCACGTTGCGGCACCTGGGCCGGGTACACATCCAAAACCCGTCCGGCACCCGCCCTGTCACCTCCCGCAACCACCGCCGCTGCTCGCGGCTGTCCAATGCGACGTGCTGCTCACGCGACCGGCAGGTCGCGCAATACAGCTCCCTCAAGTCCTTGGCCATACCCCCACCGTCCCCGGCACGCCTGGTTCCGGGAAGATGCGCACGCGCCACCCTGCCCGGCACGGAGCCCCCACCGCCGCACCACTGGCCCCGGCGACGCGGGTGATTGCCCAGGTGGCCCGTGGGTCTGATGTGCCACCGGTTCGGGACGTGCCCGACGGACCGGAAACGCGAGAGCCAGCCGCCGGCCTTCTGCTCCGGCAGGGCCGGCCCCTCCTGTTCTTGGCGCTCGTCCTCGGCCTGCCGGCCGGCGGACCGCGGTGGTGGTGAGAGGGAATTTCTCCGGTCTCTGTCCACAGGCCAGCCAACCGAGCATGCGGGAATGACGCCGTGAGTGGCACGGCGGCCATCGTGAGGAGAGCTTGATGCCGTATCTGATCCCGTCCCGTACACCGCTGACGCCCCAGCAGGTGGAGCGGGGCTTCGACTACCTCCTGGCGCTGCAGACCGGTGGCGGCGCCGCGGTCGCCGGGCGGGCGGAAGCAGATCCGGAGCTGCCGTTCGTCCTGCTGCGGCTGGCCGAGGACATCATCTGGCCCGCCACGGCCGTGAACGGGGAGGCCGCCCCGTGCGCGGATTCCTTCGCACTGGACGAGGCTGGATGCGTGCTGCTGTCCGCGCTGCGGGACTGGGCACGGGACTCCCCCACCACGGCGGCGCCGGGCATCGCCCGCAGCCTCATCAGGTTCACGGTGAATGTCCTCCCCGACCCTGGCCATCCGGACACCGCCGGCACGCTGGAGGCGATGCGCGACGAGCGCCTGGTGCTGGCGCACGCGGTGTACTCCGCGCCCGGTGCGCACCGGTAGCCAGCGGCTCACCCGGCTGTCAGAACGAGTCGTCCGGAGGCGGAGGCAGCGTACGCAGCACCGCCTCCGGGCGGCAGATCGCGCACGTGGTGGCCACCTCCGGGCCCTGGGCCAGGAGCCGGAGGGCGTCGGCGTCGGTGGCCAGGCTGCCGCCTTCGGACCCGGCGGCGCAGTCCAGGCGGTGCACCAGGCGGCGCCCGTCCCGCGTCACGTCGACGCGCCAGCGGGTGCGCTTCTCCGGCGGCGGAGGATCAAGGACGGTGTAGTCCTGGCCCTCGATCGGCCGCACGATGCCGTACGGGGCGCTGAATGCCACGACATGCGGCTGCTGGATGGGTCCGCGCGGGGTGTCCACCCGTCCGGGCAGCGTGAGTTCGCAGTCGTACCACCAAGTACCCGAGCGATCGCGGCGGCGCCGGGTGACCACCGCCCGGATCGTCTGCCCGTCCGGCAGCGCCACTTCCACCAGCGGGCCGTCACCCCAGTGGGCCGCCGCCTCTTCGTACACCTGCACCCCCTGACCCTAGAACGCCCGCCCAACTGCCGCGCGGTTCGCCCCTTCACGGCCGGGATCACCCATGTGTAGCGGCACAGGCGGCGGGGCAGGGCCGGCCCTCCTGTTGCTGGAGAAGACGGACGAGGCGCGGCAGCCCCGGACCGACCACGCCCATCTGCCAACGACGCGTCGGCTCCCGCATGGTCTGGTTCTGCTGTCCTCAGCAGGCGGCGGGTGCCGGCAGGTCGGCTTCGACCGCGCGCAGACCGCGGTCCCACTGCTCAAGGACGTCACGCAGCCGCGTGGCCAATGCTCCGCTGCAGCGCGGCCGCCCGGCCACGCTGCGCACGTACGTCTCGGCTCCCTGGAGCATCCCTGAACGGGGGTACTTCAGCACCATCGCCCGGTGGGTGCCGTAGGGGCCGACGTGGCTCCAGGCGTCGAAGTCGCTGCTGTCGGTGGTGGCGGGGATGTGCCCGTCCACGTAGCCGCCGCCTGGCTTCTCGCACGACCAGGGTGTCTCCAGGGCGCACCTGTCGCAGGCGAGCAGGCCGCGCATGGCCGGGTAGCGGCGCTGCCATTCCCTGTCCAGGGTGTGGATGTCCTGGGCGGGTGGGATGTTCTTGCGGCACAGGCAGCACGTGATCCGGAAGGGTGCAGTGGTCGAACGGGGCATGAGGGCTCCGGGTGTCGGCGAGGTGGGGTGCCGACGCTGGCACACCGCTCGTCATCGGCCCGGCACGATCGGGGGCGACACCAGCGGGATCACTCGCACGAGCGTCTGGGTACCGGGCGGCTCGTCGTACGGCTGACGCGTGCCGGGCAGCGTGGTGGTGCGGCACGTTCAGTGCGGGCCGTGTCCGAGATCGTGCAGCAGAGCCTGGCGTTCGGCGTGCTCGCGGGCCAGGACCGCGTCCAGGGCGTCCGGGTCGCGGTGGCGGCTGATCGCCGTGTGCACGATGCCGGCCAGGGCGGCGGGGCTGAGTGCCTCTGCCTGGGTGGTAGACGTGCCGGCGAACGAACGCCGGTCGGTGGCCTTGACGGGGGCGGTGGGCAGACCGAGCTCGGTGACCTGGTCTTCGGTGACGGCCAGGCGCTCGAAGGTGAAGGGGATGCCGGGGGCGTCGGTGGCGGCGAAGGCGGTGATGTCCTCGGCGAGCGCGGTGAACAGGTGCAGGCCCGAGGGGTCCCAGTCGCTGATCACCATGATGTGCACCGCGGCGTGCCCGCCTTCGGCGGCGCGGCGGGCGGCGCCGCGTTTGCCGGGCAGGCTGTTGTAGCCGGAGCCCGAGTAGCACGGCACACCGAACGGTTCGGCGACGGCCGCCAGCTGCGGCACCATGCCCGCGGTCTCGCAGAACAGCTCGATGCGGGCTGGCTGGCCCGCCTGGCGGTCCAGCCGGTAGGCGCGGGCCGCCTCGAGCTGCGCCTGCTGGAAGTCGGTGACGCCGGTGAAGGCGACCGGCTCGGCGGCGGTCTCGGTGTCGTCGCGGATCGCTTCCCAGGGGATCCGGCCGGAGCGGCGGGCCATGCCGCACAGCTCGACCAGCCGCTTGTAGGTGCGCTCCTGCTTGGCCAGGACGTCGTCCGAGACAAGCGCGTACCAGATCTGGCGGATCGTGAGCGGCAGCTGGGCGGCGTAGCGGGCGAGCACCCGCTCCACCGCCGTCAGCAGCTGAACTGTGTGCGCGCGGGGCTTCCAACCCGGCTGGTATCCGCGCGGTCGCTTGTCCGGCATCGGCCCTCCCCGGGCAAGGACGCCAAGACGTCCCTTCTCCCCGGCCTTCAGGATCCCGTGCTGCGGTCCGCCGTCAACAGCCGCGGCCTACACCTGCCGGTCAGCCACCGCAGGTCGCCGGCAGCGGCGCTGTGCATGACAGCCCGGACATCTGGGCATGATCGGCGCGGCTCGTTCCTCGGGGAAGAAGAACGAGACACCGGCGGGAACGGGTCGGCGGCGGCCAGACGCCGGTGACGAACCGGCCCGGCCCGCCCCTGCGGACCCGCCGAAAGCACCGTCGCCCGGGCGCGGTGCGGGCTTGATGTCGGCGGCCGCCGTTGGTCAGGCCCCGCCGCCGTCGTAGCGCGGGCGAGGGGGCGCAGGCGCCGAAGGGTGTGGCGGGCTCCGTCGGGTGTGCGCGGGCGCATTGTAGGGGCTGGGCCTTCTTTGCGGACGTTTATAGGAACTTTCGCGCGGGGGCGTTAAGGCGTGCTGGACAATGAGGCTGCCGGGTGTCTGTTACGCCTCTGCGCATTGCTTTCGTGTATTCATTTGAGAGGCTTTTCGTCTTTCGTGACGACGATGTCGCTCTCTGTACACGCGGCGGGCTAGGGTCTGGCATGCGGGAGGGCCCTGAGTGGCCGTCAAACCTTTCTCAGGGCCCTGCCGTCGAAGTGCGAGTACAAGGTGAAAGAAATGGTGCTCATGTCTCCTGCCCCGCGTGCCGCCGGCTGCTTGCTTGAAGCATTGACCAGCGGATTCGACCGTAGCATGCCGCCTGTTTGGGGGCGGCAAACCTTCCGCGTTGTCGACACGGCTGTCAACATGCCCGTGGCGGTCTTCGTCGTCGTCCTGGCGCTGGGTGTCGTGCTCGTCCACGGCCCCCAGGCCGCCGGCCCCCTGGGCGTTGTACTGGCGCCGGCACTCCTGGCCGCGCGCTGTCCCCTGCTCCGGCACCGGGTTATCCGCTTCGAGTAGCGGAAACCCGGTGGTGCGGTCCCGGCTGAGACCGGGCCGCACCGTTTTCGCTCTGCTGTTTCACTGGTCGAACGGCACTCGGATGCCCCTCATTCGTGTCGCCGGATTCCTGTGAAGCCGCTGCCCTGCGCTGCATGAAATCTGCGACCAGACAGACGCGTGTTCGCGCAATGCCCTGATCGAATACGACCGAAAACGGGAAAGCCGAGGATGACGAACGAACCGTCCTTGCTCATCTGCGACCATTGCCACCGGCATTTTCAGCGCCCGCGCTCCACCGGACGCATGCCGCGCTACTGCGGCCCCCGATGCCGCAGCGCCTCCTACCGGGGCCGGACCCCCACCCCGCCCCCGGCGCGCACGTACGACGAGGACGCCGCCCGCATCACCAAGGCCCTGCTCACCAAGGCCCAGGCCCTCGAGCACCGCGCCAACCAGCCCGTGCCCGCCTACCCGCTGGAGACCATCCAGTACTGCGTCGCCCTGCGGCGCGATCTGGAGGAGGGCCTGGCCGTCCTGATCCGCCAGTCCCTGCAGAACGGCGCGACCTGGGGCGCCCTCGGCAAGACGCTGAACCTGACGCCCAACACCCTCAAGAGCCGCTACTCCGCGCCGCAGGTCGACAAGCTGCTGCGCGACCGGGCCGACCGCCGACCGCCGGCGATGCCCGCCCTCCCCGCCCAGTACACCCCCGAGGACGGCCATCTGAGCGCGGTGACCCGCTCGCTGCCCGGCCGTCCCGGCGACGCGCTCGCCCGCGCCCTGTCCCACCTGCACAAGGTCTCCGGCCACAGTGTCCGCGCCCTCGCCCCGGCCACCGGCGTCTCCCCCTCCTTCATCTACCGGATCATGGCCGGGCAGCGCACGCCGAAGTGGCCGGTCGTCCTGTGGTTCGCGCGCGCCTGCGACACCGACCCCGAAGACCTGTGCCTGCTGTGGAACAAGGCCCAGGGGCTGGCCTCGGCCCCGGCCGGCACCTACGACGACGCCATCCGCCAGGTGCAGGCCGCACTGCGCGGACTGCACCTGGCCGCCGCCCGGCCCCCGCTCGACACCCTGCCCGACCGCCCCGGAGCCGCCGGCCTGACCGAACGCACCGCCCGCGCCCTGCTGGGCCAGGCAGAACTTCATCCCGGTGACCTGACCTGGCCGGCCGTGCGCGCGTTCGTCGCAGCCGTCCGGGGCGACGAAGACGACATCGAACCGCTGTGGACGCGCGTCCAGGCGCTGCACCCGCCTCCCGGCCCCGACGGGCCCTGCCTGCCCGCGCAGTCCTTCGGCTAACCCGCCCAGCCTGCCACCGCTCCACACGGGGGACCCATGCCCAGCCCGCCCGCCCTCACCGCACCCGCCGGCTCAACGATCACCGTACGGCTGCCCGCCGACTTCACCGCCTTCTGCCAGCTCCACCACCCCACCTACCTGCACTACACCCACCTGCGCGTGACCCACGCACCGCAGGCCGAACGCCTCGTCGAAGCCGCCCTCGGCGACCTCGCCACCATCTGGCCCCAGGCACTGGCCAGCCCCAACACCCCCGCCACCGCCTGGCACCTGCTGACCACACGCATCAACTGGTTCCAACGCACCACCCCCGCCCCCCGCTCCGACCCCCTGCACACCCTCCTGCCCCACCCCGAAGCCGACGCCGCCCTCCTGTGCGGCATCATCGGCCTCACCCCCACCCACAGCGCCGACATCACCGGCAGCACCCCCACCACCATCACCGGCCTGCTGACCGCCTTCCACCGCCGCCTGACCACCCCCACCGGCACACAACTCCGCGCCCGCTGGCACCACCTGAACACCCAGCCCCTCCGGGGACACACTGGCGATCAAGAACGCGTACCGCGCGAGCGGTAGGCCGGAACTCGATACGGGACACTGGTGCAGTGACCAGCCCTCCTGCACCCCGCGCCCTCGGCCGGGGCGGGCGAGCCGGTGGCGCAGCGCACGTCTCTCAGGCCGATGTGCCACCGCAGACCACTCCGCCGCAGCACAGTGACCGAGGCATACCGCCTTGCTGCGGCTGCCCTCAAGCCCCGCCCAGTGACGCGTTCGCGATGTGCTGCCAGGTGATGTGACGACGGTCGTGGGACTGCGCGACGAGCGAAATCTTCTCCGCGCGCACCACGACCGGTTCGCCAGGGTGATCAGACATCAGGCGCTTCATCGTCTGCCGGTTGGCCCGCTCGGGGCCGGCCACCCCGTACGCCAGAGAGCTGTGCGGGTAATAGCCGGAAGGGGTGGTCGGGAAGCGGCTGCCGGTCACTTCGGCGTCGATCCTGGTGGTCAGCTCCCACAAGCGCCGGGCCGGGGCGCCGGGACGGGCGGTGCATTCCACCGCGACGCGGCCGATCGCCGGGCGGTCGAAGACCAGGTCGAAGGGTGCGATGGTGGCGCACTCGGCGCGCACGCGCTCCAGGATGGTGTCGATCTCGCCCGGCTTGTACTCCTCCATGGGGCCGCCGTGCATGACGGTGGTGTGCACCCAGCGGGCGTCGACCGGGGCGAGCCCGGGCTGGTGCAGGATCTCCCGGTACGGGGCGACCAGCTTCTCCTCGATCACCTCGGGGGCGAACAGGATGTGCCAGTGCAGGTCCGCCCGTCCCGCAGGCCAGGCAGTCGCCCGGGTCTCGACCTCCGCATAGAAACCCTCCATCAGCTGCCCCATCAGATCGCCGTGCTGCAAACGGCAGATCATCTTGCCACCAGGGGTGCAGGATGAGGGCATGTCTGACGTCCCGACGGCGGAGCCCGCCGCCCAGAGCGCATACGACCTCGACCTGGAGATGAGCCTGCTCCTATTCTCGTCAGCCCCAGACCGCTGGGTCACCGCAGTGCACGAAGCGGCCCGCATCCTCATCAATCGGCCGTGGGTGCGCGGCGGCCGGGCAGGCGACGAACTGTGCACGCTGGCGCTGCTCCTCTTCGCCCGCACCTACACCGGAGAGCGGCAGCCTCATGATGTGCCCACCGCCGAGCTGCATGACGCCCTCGCCGGGCCCGCCGACCGAGAGCCTCAGATCATCGACGAGATCGAGCTGGCCCTGAACGCAACCGGGCAGAGCTACGATCCCACGTCGCTGTATGCCCCTCCGCTGTGGCGGATCTTCAACACCATCCGCAGCCAGTACGGCGGCCGCCTCGGCAGTTCGCTGGCCGACGACATCGAACCGCCCGCCCCGAGCCCCTCCCCCATGCGCGGCGCCGTCCAACGGCTCACCGAGTTGCTCACCGGCTGCTCCGACCAGGAACGCCGGCAGGCCACCGCACCGGAAGTCCAGGCCGGCTCCCTCACCATCGAAGCCGACCGCATCCGAATCGTGACCGCCAACAGCCTCGTGCGGCTCTGCTGCCCAGACGACCACCCGGCTCGCGTGGTGCGCGCCGACGGGCCCTCAGCCATCCGCGAATGCGCGCAGGGGCACGTTTCGGAGCACTGGCAGCTCGACCCCGCTCACCTGCGTGTGGCTGCCGCCCGGGCCACCGGCGTACGCCCCTCGTCCCAGGGTGTCCACCAGGCTCAGGACCTCATGATCGTGGCAGCGGATATGCCTCGGCACAGCGACCCGAACGAGATCAACGCGTTCCTCCGGCAGCCGGAATACCCGATCGTCGGTCGCGACGACATCATCGAACAAGTGCGCCGGAAGGTCGACGGCGCGGACTGACTGCCACCGGCCACCTGGCCGGGAGTCTGGCGGCAACCCTCGAGGCAGCCTCGCGGATGGCCACCTGGCCAGGTGGCGTACGAGAGCGTTGGTGCTGCCCTGCCGCCGTATGGCCTACCGCGCTCGGGCACCGGCACCGCCGTTCAGTACTCGTGATCGCCGAGGGCGTCGGCGATCTGACGGTGCTCAAGCAGCCGCCGGTATATGGCCCCGAAGGCCCGCATCGGTGTCTCGGTCTCCCAGTAGCGCTTCCCCGCCACATCCCGCGCCACCATGGCCGCCAGCTCACCGGTGACACGCAGCACCCGCTCCCACCGGTCCCGGCCGTCCAGACGGCCCGCGTGCTCGGCCAGCGCGATCCGCTCGGTGCGGCCCCGCTCGGTGCTCTCCTGGTCGGGCACGCCCTGGACGCATGCGAGAGCCTGCTGGGTCAGCAGCCCGGTCACTCCGCGGCCCTGTGGTGCGCACAGCGCCACGTCGTTGGTCTCCTCCCCTACCAGGGCCGATGTGGACGCCTGCTGGTAGATGGCGGCCGCGAGCACCACGTTGACCAGGAGCCGGTCCGGCTCCGTCAGCGTCAGCGCCCACTCCTCGGTGGGCACCGTACGGCCGGCCTTCTCCACGTAGTCGATCATCGCTGTGCCCCAGCTCAGGCAGAACTCCCACGTCGACTCCGGCGCACGCCCCTGCCCCTGGTCCTGCTGCCCACCTGTCATGCCGCACACCGTAGACCGCCCGGCACCGCCAGTCGGCCCCGGGCCGGGGCCCGCTTCGCCCGGCAGGCATCACTCCTGGGCCAAGGGGCGGAGCATCATGGTGTAGACAGGGGCATCGGCGAAGGGCTGCTGGTTGCCGAGAGCGCGGTAGCCCCACTGCTCGTAGCGCCGCCGAACCTCCGGGTGGGACGCGTCGACCAGCAGTGTGGCACGTTGCTCCGGCCGATCGTGCAGAAGCCGTTCGTGGAGACGGTGTGCCTCGCCGGTGCCACGCCAGGGGCGGCGCACCATGACCTCGAAGACGGCGAAGGTGCGCCGGCCGTCCTCGCGGGTGAAGTCGTCCGACAGCGGACCGGCAGCGGAATTCCACCAGGCGGAGCCGGCCGGCAGCGGGGCGCCGAAGGCATATCCGGTCACCTCTCCCCCGCTGCCTCCCGCACGGCCGAGGACAGCGCACCAGCCGTCCAGGGAGGCGTACATGTCGGCGCGCTCGGCGAACCGGTCCACGTCATGAAACGCCTGGTCCTCGTCGGCGTAGATCTCACGGTAGACGTCGAGCAACAGGCTGCGGACCTCGCGGTACTGGTCAGCGCGGACAAGCTGCAGCAGGCTCTCGGACACGACGCTCATCTCCTACCGGAAGGTGGGGCGGGGGGGCGGTGCAGCCAGTCGGCGGCGGCCGGCTCGTACGGGGCGAGGGCGGACAGGCGGGTGCGGAACTGGCCGAGCAGGGTGCGGATGCGCGCGGAGGCCGGAACCGGTCCGGCCAGGGCGAGGGCCTGGTCTGCGGTGGCGCACGCCTGCTCGATGTTGCGCTGAGCGGCCTGGGCCAGGGCGAGCGTGGCGGTGTAGTACGCGCGGTTGCGCACCAGGTCGGGGTGCATCTGGGCCAGGGCGTGGTGGGCGCGGTATTCGGCGAGGTCGTACTGCCCGAGGCGCTGGTGGAAGACGCCAGCGAGACCGTGCAGCTCGGCCGCGTCGAAGAAGCGCAGCCAGCCGGGGCGCCAGATGTCCGAGTCGGCGTGGGTGAAGGACCGCTCGGCGTAGCCCAGGGAGCGCAGGACGGCTTGCCGGTTGCCGGTGCGGGCGTGGCAGGAGGCGGTGCGGGCGTGGGCGAGGGAGGCGTAGAGCGGGTCGCGGGCGGCGGCGCTGGAGGTGCGGGCGGCTTCGGCGGCGGCGAGCGCGTCGCTGTGCCGGTCCTGCTGCGTGGCGAGCATGGACAGGTTGTGCCAGGCGCGCAGTTCGGCGTCCGCGTCGTGCGCCATGCCGGCCAGGGCGAGCGCCCGGTGCAGGCAGGCGGCGGCCCGGGCGGGGTTGTGGGTGTCGATCGCCGCCCAGGCCGCCGTGGTGGTCGCATCTGCGGCCAGCGCGTACAGCGCGCCGCGGACCCGGGCGGAGGCCACCGTGCGCTGCAGCAGTTCCTGTGCCTGATCGGCGCGGTGCAGCGCCGTCTTCTCCAGGCCGCGGCTGCCGCCGTGTGCATCGTCCTGGTGAGCCAGGGCGTCAATCCGTGCGCGCAGGCGGTGGACGTCGCTCATGCCGACCGCGGCGTTCCTCGGCAGGGCGGCGCCACCGGCCGCGGTCACAAAGCGGCGTCGGCGCACCTCGTCCTCCTCCCCGTCAGCGGTACGGGGAACGAAGCCTAGGCCGGTCGCCGACTGGCCGGTCACCATCTGCAGGGCTTGGCGTTGGCGGGCTTGTGGCCATGGAGTTTCTCCGGACAGCCAGCGGAAGACGGTCCGGTCGCTGACGCGGCCGCGCCGGCCGGTGAGCTGTTCCAGGGCCGCATTGACCCGGTCGGCCAGCTCGAGCGTGGTGAAGCGGTGTTGGTCCATCCAGCTGCCGAGCGCCCGGTTTCTCACCCGCTCCATGAGGCCACGGTAGGGCGGCGGCCGCTTCCACTCGGGTAAAGGACGGGTCAACTTGTCAGGGTGCCGGTGGGGTGAGAGGGCAGCGGTTCGTCATGGTCCCCTCGCCTGCTACGGCGTTGTCTGTGCGTAAGCCGTTCCGCCGTGCGCCGGCCCCCGCCGCGCGCCGAAACGGGCATCGCACGCGAAAGGGCAGCCGCGCATGGACCAGCACATCCTGTACGACCCGGGCGGCCTCTGGGAGCAGACGCTGCCGCTCGACCGCGAACCGTACCTCTCATTGGTCACCGCCGTCCTGGCCTGGACCGGCCCCAAGCCGGTGCTCCAGCCCCGCGACTACGAACAGATCAATTTGCAGCTGACCGGGCATGCCCGGGCCGTGGCCGGCGACGTCCAGCGCCGCTGCGCCGCACTGCCCAAGAACAGCACGGTGCGGGGACTGGCCGAGGTCGTCCTCGGCGAAGCCGAACGCCGCCTGGCAGCTCAGCCGGACGCCACGGTCGCCTGTGTGCAAAACCGTGCCCGCCTCGTACGGGCACTGTACGAACGCCTCGACCACCTGAAGGCTGCCGAACGGCCTGCCCCCGCCACTACGGCGCCCTGAGGAAGCGTCCCAAAGCCGCCGCCCGGCGGTACCACCCATGGCCCCGGGCGGCACGAAGCCCCGGCGCCGCACCGCCTGCTACCACCTGCGGCCGCCGGGGCTTTCGTCGGCGCGATCCAGCCCAGAAACACGCACTGCCCGAGCGGTAGCTGGCCGCGGTCTTGCGGGCGTTGGGCTTCGGTTGGTTGGCTGAACGTCCCGATGACCAGAGGGGGCAGCAGTGGAAGCGAGCGAGTCGGAGCACTTGAAGTCACTGATCATCAGCACCGCACAGGAGTTGTGGGAGGACAAGGCCGCACTCGGCAAGTTCCTCAATGTCGTCCGACGCAGCGCCGGTTTCGTCCAGCTCGCCGACACGATGGAGCAGTCCGAGGTCCGGCCCCCGAAACCTACGTTCCTTGGCGTGAAGAGCACCGAGTTCCAGGACTGAGCAGGAGCCGGACGCACCGGTACCTGGACGACAGCACATACGGCGGCCCCATCTCGGTGGTGGGGCCGCCGTATGCCGTTCACCGACGTCTGCCGGAGCTCTGGCCGTGGCCCGGCTGAGGCGGACGCTGTGCGCGCTCGTCTTCTGGGCGAGGCGTACGGGGTGTGTCATCGCCGTGGTCGTCCTGGCGGAGCCGCTGCCGGGACGCGTCCCCCACCTCGGCGAACGCCTCGCCCGCCCGCTGGATTTGATGCAGTTGCTCGGCGGTCAGCGCGAGCGCCTCCAGGTCGGTACGCAGTGCCTCCAGGTCGACCGCCGGCTGGGGCACATCCTTTGTCCTGCGGCGGTCGGGGGCGGTGTCCTGGTGCGGGAGCAGGAGTTCGGGCATCGCTGCTTGCTGGTGCCCGGCGACGTCGTAGACCCGGCCCCGCACGGCGGTGGTGGTGCGCAGCTTCCCCCGCACCGCCGCGCCGGCGAGGACCGCCCGGTCGTAGCGCAGCGGGACGCGGGGTATCTCCCGCTCCCCCAGCTCCGGGTCCGGGGGTCGGGGCGAGGCGGGCGCGCCGGGGCCGGCCGGGGGCTGCGGGTCCGGGTCGGATGGCGCGGTGCTGGGTGGGCGCCGGGCGGGTTCGAGGTCGGACAGGGCCCACTGGGCGGTGTAGAGGCGGTAGCCGGGCTCTTCGCCGCGCGGGGTCTTCGGCTCGCTGATGTCCAGGCAGTGGGTGTCGAGCGCGGCGGTCACGATCTGGTCGTCCAGGTTGGGGTCGCGGCGGCGGCCGCGCAGGACGAGGGCGAGGTGACGGCGGGCTTCGGCGAGCAGATGCCGTCGGTGGAACCGGCCGCCACCATTCATCACGAACACCGTCGCGGTGACGTCGACCGCCGCCAGGGCGACGTCCACCACCGCGGCGACCCGGGCCCGGATGGTGACGGCCGCAGCGCGAGCGCGCTCGAGGAGCGAGTTCACCAGGTCGGCACCGAAGTGCATGATGGCGCTCGCCTTCCACGAGGCGCGCAGCTGCGCGAGCGGCCGGGGCTTCTGCTTGGGCGGGCGGGTCTTGAGGGCAGCGATCCGGTTCAGCTTGGCGCGGGCCCTCTCCGAGACCACGGGCAGGAAGCGGGGCTCGCCGTCGTCGTCGACGGCGGTGACGTACTCGTGCTCCAGCTCGGAGAGGCAGGCGGCGATCTGGTCGCTGCGCCGGGCGGTCCAGCGGATCAGCTCGTGCGGCACCCCGGCTATCTCTATCACGGGCCGGCGCCCGGCGGTGACGGTGCGCGGCTCGGTCGCCAGCCCCAGCGCCTCGCAGACCTCCGTGGCCACGAGCTCGTTGTAGAGCGCTGAGGCGGCGACGGTGTTCTCATGCAGGGCCGTGGTGTGGATCGAGCCCCACTTCCCGTCCAGACGCTGCCCCTTCACGGACAGAAGCAGATGGTCATGGAGCAGGGGCATGCCGGAGCGGGCCTCGTAGTGGCGGAAGCGCGCGGCGACCAGCCCGCCGGGCGGCCGGTCACGGTAGATGCCGTCCTTGCCGTAGCGGATCACCGCCACCTCGTCCTCGATCCACGCCAGCACCCGCTCGATCGCGTACTCGTGTGCGGCCTCGATCACCCGCCGGGTCTCGTCATCCCCCAGCGCCCATAGGAGGTAGATCGTCGGCTGCGGCCGGAAGACGAAGCCGACGCCGGTGACCGTCACCCGGCGCCCGAGGGCACCGGCCCTGACCGCCGCCTTCGGAGAGTCGCCTTGGGCGAGCCGGTCGGCCTCGATCCGGTCCGCGTGCGGGTGCCGCCCCCGCTCACCGAAGAGATTCCGTAGCTGACTTTCGGTGACTTCCTCGCCCGGCGCCAGTCCGAGTGCGGCCAGGCCGCGGCCCATCCACCGCCCGGCCGGGACACCGGCTTGTTCCTGGGCCTCGCGCAGTGGCGTGCGGGCCGGGCGGTGCCCGTCGCCGACGACGGTATGGCGCAGGCAGTAACGGTACATCTGACCGGCTCGGATGATGCTGATCTCCACTGTCATAGAGCCACGCCACACGGCTCTGACCTGCAAGAAAGAGCCGACCAGCGGTAGGTCCCGTCAGGTGGGAGCAGCGGCCGGACTTTCTTCTCAGGCGCCCGTCAGGCGGGAAGTGTCCCCGGGCCGGAAGCGAATGTCATCGCTCTCCGGCAGCCCACACCTCACGAACCGAATGACACCGGCAAGCACCGCTGAGCATCACTGAGCACCAAAAAACGTGCACCGCTGACGAGCACCGCCCTATTCAGCCCCCGGCGCCCGCCGGGGGCTTCGTCGTGCTGCCCGCAGGAGACTGCCGTGCCCACCTTCGAGGTCCTCCCCCGCTTCGCCGCCGATCTCCAGCACCTCACCCCCGCCCAGCGCCAACGCTTCCACCGCGTCGTCTTGGACGCTTTCGTCCCCGACCTGCGCACCGGGCTCTTCCGGCCGGGCCTGCGCATCAAAGGGGTGCACGGCGCTTCTGGCGTCTACGAGCTCACCTGGTCCATGGGCGCCGGGCCCGCGGGACGTGCCACCTGGCAGTACGGCCAAGAGCAGATACGCGGCACCCGCCACATCGTGTGGCGCCGCATCGGCACCCACGCCATCCTCACCGGCCCGTAGTGCCGTCGTCGGCAGTCTCCTGGCAGTACCTGATCGGGTACTACATGACCTACCCGGATTCCGGCGACGTGTGTGCCCCAGCGGCCGACGGCCGATAGGGTCGCCACGTCTAAGGGCGCGAGGAGTTGGTGTGGACCACCTCTTTGAACGCGGCCACGTCTACCAGGCATGTGCTCCGCCTGGCCGGCCACCCCAGCACGTACGGATCCTGCGGCGGCATCCCGGCGGCCAGCGGTACCGGATCGCGGTCGCGGCCACCCCGCAAGGAACGGTGAACAGGAGCGAGCAGCCATGGCCGCAGAAGCCGAGCAGGGGCCGGGAGAGCGGGCCACCCTGGAGAACTGGATGTGCCCACCGCCGGACGGCTGGACGTACGATCAGGTGAAGCACGCGGAGCTGCCGTTCGAGTGGGAGCTGCTGGGCGGGAACATCGTGGTCCGAGGGCTGACCGTTCTGTGGCACAACCGCGTACGGAACCAGCTGTATTGCCAGCTGAAGAGCGCCTGCCGTGAGCCCTTCGACGTCGGCATCGCGCCGTACACCGTGATCGACGACCACAACATCCCCAAGCCCGACGTGTTGGTCTTCGACGAGTCGCAGCTCGATATCGACACGGTGGCCCAGATTCCCGGGGAGAGGGTCGCACTCGCCGTGGAGGTCATGTCCGAAGGGTCGCGCCACGCCGACCGCTTCAGCAAGCCGGCCCTGTACGCCGAAGCCGGCATCCGCTCCTACTGGCGCATCGAGCGCGCCGAGGGCGGCCTGCCCGTGGTGCACGAGTTCCGGCTGCACCCCGAGGGGGGTGTCTACGAGCCCAGCCCCGAGCGCCCCCTTCACACCGGCGAGCTCATCACCAACGTCCCGTTCCCCGTGAACATCAGTCTCCGGAAGCTCACCAAAGCGTGATCACTCCGAGGACGGCGGCCCCGCCCCTGCGCGGGGCCGCCGTATCCGGCACCCGGGTTGCGGGGGCGGAGTACGCACACTCGGCCAGGCGATCACTCCGACTTCGGGAGGCGGATCGCGACAGCTCTGTCGATCTGCTGGAGCACCGCACCGATGGACTCGATGAGCGGGACAGCGGTCTCCGGCTGAGCGGTCACCGCGCGGCGGGCGGCAGCCCTGTTCACTTTCTTGGCCGCCTTTTGGAGGCTGTCGAGGGCCTCCGCCAGGCGGTCGATGTCCTTCGCCGCGAGCACTTCGGCCTTGCTATCGCTGCCTTGTGCACCGGACTCCCCAATTGGGGAGTCCTTGCCGAGGGAGGTGATGCTCTGGACCCCACCGTCTGGCTTCTCGGCCTCATCCTGGTCGTCCTTGCCCGGCGACTGGAGCGCCTCACGCACGCGACGGCTGGCTTCGGCTGCGTCTAGGTCTTTCGGGAGGGCCCCGAGCCCGTTGACAACATCTTCCACTATCTGTGCGGTGACCCGGGGCACGCAGCGAGCGATGGTGTCGTAGACCGTGATGGCAACCTTGTCGGTGGTTTGGCGACGCACCTCTGTGAGCTTGCGGACGTGCGACTCCAGCGGCTTGTGGCCCAGATTCGCGAGAGCTTCGCCCACCCTCCACTCGTCCTTGAGCCGGTAGAGCTGGGACTCGGAAATCTCCCAGTTTTCCCAGACCCAGTCAGCGAAGTTGGGGTTCTCTTCGCGGTGGAGCTCGGCAGTGCTCATGGTCTCCAGAGACTTCCCGGCGACCCAGAAGGCATTGCGCAGGTTGTCTACGCCCGCCTTGCACGCCTGAAGGTCTTGGCGTTCCTGGTCGGAAAGACGGGCGTCTCCACTGGGCTGATACGGCGCGGGGATCGAGTCGAGTGTGGTGCCAGGAGGAGCTTTGATCACGACGTTGGCCGTGCCGCCAGCCGCGGGGAGGCCGCCAGAGAACAACCCTCCTGCTCCGGTCTGCGGTGCATCTTCATCGACGTCGAACAGGCCCATCAGGCCGCCTTCCTGCAGTGCTCGAGGATTTCCTGGTTCAGCTCCCGCATTTCCTTGGCCAGCGGGATGATCGTGTCAGGGACGACGTCAGCGTCGGTGGCGCGGCCGGCCTTCACGTCGTAGCGGGTCGCGGAAGTCGGGAGCAGTTCGGCGTACTCGCCGAACAGCAGGCCCTTCTTGCGGGCGTTACGGGCGGGCAGCTCGCGGTAACCGACGATGGTGTCCAGGATCGGGGTGCCTTCACCCAGGGTTCTGCGGATGTCGTCGCGGACGGCGGCGTGCATGAGGGTGGCAGAGCGGTTCGAGCCGTACAGGAACGCCCCGGCCATCTGCAGATGCGGATTCACCTGCCGCTTGACGACCTTGAAGTTCCTGCTGATGCGTTCCATCCCGAGGATCGAGGAATCGTCAGAACGGGTCGGCACGATGAGATGCTTCGCGCTGGCGAGTACGAGCTGCTCCAGAGAGTCACTCTCGGGGGCGCTGTCGAAGACGACGCGGTCGTATAGCGCGGCAATCGGGGCCAGGGCGCGCGCGAGCGACAGGACGACACCCGGGCCCTCCTGCATCATGCGCAGCATAAGGAGCTGGGAGACCTCGCCGACCATCGGCCCCCCGGGGACTACGTCCAGGTTGGGGCGCACCTCACGGATCGGCTGGAGCGGGGTGCGGTCGTGAAGCGCCCGGTAGAGACCCTGACCGTCCAGGACCGAGGGCCCGGCGGGGTGGGTTCCGCGCCCGAACCGTTTGATGCCGAGGTCGTCGTCATCCTGTCCGGTCACACAGATGAGAAGGGTTCGGTAGCCAGCCTCAGCAGCCTCGCCGGCGAGGTGTGCGGCGACGGTGCTCTTGCCGACGCCGCCCTTGCCCGTACCGACGACTGTGCTGCCCTCGGGAGGCTCGATCAGCTGCGCTGCGCTTTCGTTCAGCACGGGGTGCCCTTTCGTTGCTCATGTGTGGACCGCACCGTGCGCGGCACAGGCATCTTGGCACACCATGCCCCCTTGGCAGGACTGGGCTGCGGGCTGCACTCCCCAATTGGGGAGTGCATGCCTGAGTGCTTGATCCATCGGGTGGCGGACAGTGCGGAGTTGACGATTCCGGGTCTGGATACGAAAAAGCTCCGCTCCCGGCACGCGGCCGGAAGCGGAGCTTGGGGTGACGGTTCCCAGGCCGCCCAGGTTGCGGGCGCAGAAGTCCCTTGTTCGGGTCGTGGTAGGTGCGGAAGGTCGACGGCGGCGGGCGCCGACCGTTTCCAGAGCGGCGGTGACCGCGGCTTCGCAGATGTGGTCGGCGACGGTCAGGTGCGCATGAGCGCCTGTACGGGCGGCGGCACGACACCGGGGAGTGACGGATCAGCGCGGAGCGGACCATCAGCTATGACGAGGAAATCGTCGGTACGCCAGTCCATGACGACCCGTGCGGTCTTCCCCTGGGCCTGCTGCTGAGTGGCGTACTCGTCTGCGGGCCATGAGCCGTAGGGACCGCCGGCGGGAAAGCGCTTGAGAACGATGCGCGTGGGCTGGTCGGTCATTAGGACGCCTCCTGATCGGTGAAGGAAAGCTGATATACGGGACGCACTGTGCGGGGAGGGGGCGGCCGCGGCGGAGCCGGCAGCTCGATACGTTCCAGGTCGGCATCGGCGAGGAAGCCGAGCTGCCCGGCGGCGGCCGCGCGGGCGGCCAGCGTGATCGATCGGGTGATCCGGTGGTGTCCGTGGTCGATGCGCAGGTGGCACAGCTGGCAGGCGCCGAGGAGGTTCTCTTCTCGCACATCCTCCGGCTGGTGGTTGAGGTGGGCGGTGGTCAGGACCACCGTGGAGCCGGTGTCCGGGTGGTCCTGACCGTGGACTGCGGCGCAGCGGCCGCCGGGGTGCGCCAGGCTGCAGTGGCCTGTGCACTCGCAGCGGCCGCCGGCTCGCTCGAAGCGAATCCGCGCGCTGATCTGGGGCCAGTCGCGCGGGTAGCGGTGGATGTTCTCGGGCCGGATCGGCACGACGTCTTTGGCTATTCGCCGTCGGCGGCCTGACGCTGCTCGAACGCTTCGAGCAGACCGCCGACGTCGCCGGGGGTGTCCGCGCAGCCGACCCAGACGCCAGCCTCGGTCCACGTCGGGACTTGGTCGGTGTCGGCGTCGAGGTAGCAGACGTACGGGCCGTAACGGTCCAGCACCGCAGTGAAGGCCCCGGCAACGTCGGTGAGGACAGGCGCGGTCGCGAGGATCTCAAGGGCGGTGACGGCCAGCCACAGCGGGGCGTCCGGCGTGCGCGGCAGCCGCAGATGACCGGTGACGCGCAGCTTGTCGCCGGGGACCAGGCCGTGCAGGACGGCGGCCGCCATCACCGGGTCGGTGATGCTGCACGGCAGGGTCGCCTCGTCCGTCCGCTCGTCCGAGGGGGAGACGGTCAGCCGGAAGCGGGCTGTGAATCCGTGCAGGTCGCCGGGCACGGTCTCTTCCTCCAGGAAGCCGTCCAGGACTATCGCCTCGATCATGCTTCAGCCCGCCTTCCGAACCGGAGCCTGGTGGGCGGCGTCGTACGCCGCCAGCACCTTCTTGGGCACCACGCCCCTGTCGCCGACGGCGTGCCCGTTCGCGCGTGCCCAGGTGCGGATGGCGGTGAGCTCCTGGGGGGTGCGGCCGCTGCCGCGCGCGGTCCGGATCGGGGTGGGCGCGGCAGCCGGAGTGCCGGCCGGGCGGGGGCCCGCCTTGACCGCGCGCAGCTGCTCCTGTGCCTGCTCCAGCTCGGCCTTGAGGCGGGCGACGCGCTCTTCGGCCGCCTGGTGAGCAGCGTCGGCGACGCGTCGTGCGGTCAGTTCGGACAGGTCGCTGCGGATCCGGGCGGCTTTGTTGCGGATGCCGGCTGCCGGGTGGTCTTCGGCCCAGGCGAGCAGCTGCTCCACCGGATCGTCAGCCCCAGCCTTCTCGGACGGCGAAGTAGTGGAGGTGCGGGCCTGCTCGTCGGCGTTGACGAGGGTGGTGATCTCGTCTTCGGACAGGCCGGTCGCCGCGGTGATGTCGGCGGTGCTGGCGTCGGCGTAGTACATGGACAGTGCCATCGCCTCGAACGTTGTGAGGGTCTTCGGTGCCGGTGTCGGCTGGGGTTGCGGCATGTCGGTGTCTCCTTCACTGCGGGGGAGGAGGGGGAGCAGGGTGGTGAGGGTGGTGTCGTCGTCGGGCAGGCCGACGGCGTCCAGGAGGAGGACCAGGTCCTCCTTGCTGATCGCGCGGCGGGCGACGGTGCGGGCCGCGGCGGCCTGCTGCTCGGTGCTGGTGGGGTTCGAGGACCAGGTCCTCCTTGCTGATCGCGCGGCGGGCGACGGTGCGGGCCGCGGCGGCCTGCTGCTCGGTGCTGGTGGGGTTCAGGGGCAGGCCCTCGGCTTCGAGGGCCTGCTGCCAGTCGGTGAACATCAGACGACCCTGGTCGACAACGCGGCCTTGAGGATCGCCACGTTGCGCTCCTGGCGGGCCGGGGTCATCGGTTCCTTCCACGGCTCATACGGCACGGGCCGGGTGGGGATGAGCTCCCGCTCCAGGCGGGCCAGCGCCGTCTCGCGGACGGCCGGCGGGGCGAGGCGGGCCGCGCGCCGCTTCTCCTGCTGGCGGCGGTCCTGCTCGGCGACGATGTCGATCCAGCCGGTCCCGAGGCGCCGTTCGAGGCTCCGGCGCAGCGCGTTGCGCTGCCGGGCGGTGGTCGCCGCCCATACGCCGGTCGGCGTCAGTTCCTTGTGGGCCAGGGCCCACTTGAGGCAGTCGGTGACGACCGGGCAGCCGGAGCAGGCGAGCTTGGCCTTGGCGAGGGTCCTCTTCCGCGCGGTGCGGCCGGTGACCTCCTCGATGGCGAACAGGGCCGGGTCAGCCTGGCAGCGGGTCGGGGTCTCGGTGCGGGGGAAGGGGAACCGGTCGTCGGCGAGCACCACGGTGGTGTTGGGGGTGCCGGTACGCAGACCGCTCATGACGGAGCCTCCGTGAGCCGTGGGGCGAGGTCGGGGAGCTGGACGAGGATCTGCTCGAAGACAGGCAGCGGGACGCGCCACGGGCCGAGCTGACCGCCGCAGGGGATGGGCAGCGGCAGCACATGGACGTCGTCCAGGCCGACGTGGATGCGGTCAGGCTGGGCCCAGGGGCTGCACGGCTCGCCGGTGTCGGTGTGGCAGCCGGTGATGCGGACGATGCCGAGGACCCCGCGGGTGGGCAGCTCGCGCCCGCCGATGGTGCGGGCCACGAGCGGGTCGCGCACGGCCGCCCGGTCGGTCTGGGCTGCGGCGTGCAGCAGGCGCCAGCCCGGAGCCCAGGAGCGGGGACGGTTTTCCACGCGCTTGCCGCCGTGCAGGATCGCGGTGACCCAGGGCTGCTTGATGGTGATGCCGCGGATGTGGTCCGGGGCGTAGAGCGCCGGCGGCTTCACGCTGCGGCTCCCAGGGCGCTGGTGCCGGGCCGTCCGGCGCGCCGGCCGTTGATGGACGGCACGGTGGCGTGGGAGCGGTCGGCGAGGACGGCTCGGCCGGTGTGCTTGCCCGTGTACATCGCGGCGTCGGCGGCCCGCTGGAGGGCGGACAGGTCCGTCGTGCCGATGGTGTCCGGGCACGCGGCGCCGATCGACGCGGCGACGTCGACCCAGGCGCCGTCGTCGAGTTGGACGGGCTGCGCGAGGAGGGTGGCAAGCTGCGCAAGACGCGGGCCGCGGCGGCCGGGGCCGATCCGTGCGGCGACGGCGAACTCGTCGCCGCCGAGCCGGCCGACCGCCCCATGGCTGCCCGCCCAGGCGGTCAGCCGCTGCGCGGTGACGGCCAGGACGCGGTCGCCGGCGGCGTGGCCGCCGGGGCCGTCGTTGATCTGCTTGAAGTGGTCCAGGTCGACCATGGCCACCAGGGCGTGGGTGCCGTACCGGCCGGTGATCTGCCGGGCCTTGGCGGTGTAGCCGTCGCGGGTGAGCAGCCCGGTGAGCGGGTCGCGGCGGGCGGCGGCGAGCTTGCGGTGAAGGCTGACGGCGTGGGCGGTCCAGCCGGTCAGCGGCACCGCAAGGCTGGTGAGGATCAGGGCGCGATGTGCCGAAGGGCCGTGTACGCGCACGGTGGAGGCCATACTGGTCTCTCCCTCTCATCTCGTACGGGATGGATGGGCCCGGGGCAGGCGTCGGTTTCCAGGCCGTTGAGCGCCTGCCTCGGGGCGTACCTACAGTGCGAAGCTGCCGGTGCTGCACCAGCTGAATGGGTCGGTCCAGGGGGCGGCCGTCGCCGCTCCCCAGTCCGGCTCCCAGCCGTCGCGCGCGCCGCGCGCTCCCCAGCCGCCGTCCTGGCGCCCGGGATTGTCACGTCCGGCCTCGCGGGCGGCGAGCGCCTGGTCATAGACCTGATGGGCGCGGGCCAGGGCCTCGCCAGGCGAAGTGGCCTGACCGGTGAAGACGTGCAGCCCGTGCAGCGTCCGGTCGGTGGTGTGCATCGGGACGTCCACCTCGAAAAAGGTACGGGCCCTGTGCTGTGGCATGGCGGCCTCTCCTTCCTGCGCTGGTTGTGGCGGAACACCGCGTCCGCCCCGGCTGCTGGCCGGGGCGGCACGGAGGAACGCCGCGTTCCTTCAGGAAAGGGTCAGCGGGTTGTAGCGTCCGCGAGGATTTCGGCGTGGTCGAACGCGAGGCGGGGGAGTGCGGTCAGCGGCCACCAGCGGGCCTCAACGGCGTCGTCCGCTGCCGTCGGCCGGGCAGGTGAGGGCAGCGTGGCCGTGAAGGCGTGGGTGATGTACTGGCCGCGGGGGTCGCGGCCAGGGGCGTCGTATCGCCCCACCTGCCGGAGGGCGGCGGCCGGGACCGTGACACCCGTCTCCTCCCGCAGCTCGCGGGCGGCAGCAACATCCGAAGCCTCGCCCGGGTCCTGGTGACCACCGGGCAAAGCCCAGCAGCCGGCATACGGATCCCACTTCCGCTTGATCAGCAAGACATGTCCGGCGGCGAGCAGGATGACGTCGGCGGTGTGGTGCATTTTGTCGGTGGTCACGAGGTACCTCCTGATCTCGTGCGGGTGGGGAAGCCGGGTCGGTCGGCCCTCGGTCGGTGCCCGGCCTGTGCGGGGCGTGGCGGAACTAGCGACCGCCCCGGCCGAGAGCCGGGGCGGCACGGGCCATCGCCGCGTCGTGGGGGGGGGCAGGCGCCGCCCGCGTTCAGGGCGGCCAGCTGCTCGGAGAATTTCGGGGCGTCGGCAACCCGAACCCACTCGCCGTCGGTGATGCGCTTGCCGCTGCCGCTGGGAGCCTTGTGACGACCGTAGAAGGGGTGCAGGAGCGGGACGCCGCCGCTCCAGCGGTCGTAGTGCTGACAGGTGAAGTGCGGGCGCTCGGGCTCGTCGTAGTAGTACTCGCCCGCGGGGAGGTAGGCCTGGGTCAGGTCGAAGACCTGACCGGTGGTGGGGTGCGTCCACTGGGTGCGGCCGATCTCGTCCTCGGGGACGGGCTGGCCGTGGGCGTCGATGCGGCGGTCCATCCAGGAGACGGTGACCAGAAGGCCGCGGTGGTCCCAGATATTCGGCGACGGCTGGCCGGGTTCGTAGTAGTCGAGGTGAACGTCGCGGTCCTCGACCGGTGGGCGTCCGCGCAGCGCGGTGCGCAGCAGACGGGCGCGGCCGGCCTCGAGGGGCTCGGTGTACGGGTCGTCGGTGCTGCCGGTGCCGCCGCTGTTGGCGAGCCAGCCGCGCACCGAGGCGTAGACGCGGCCGTCGGTGTCGGGGGCGTTCTCGGTGACCTTCCAGTCGGCGATGACCAGTTGGACGCCGTCGGTGAAGTGCAGGGTGCCGTGTTCGGTGTCGGCGATGCGGTGGTCCGGGGTGTTCCAGTTCTTCATGCCGATCCCCTTTTCTGGAGTGGGTGGTCCGCGGGCCGGTCAGCGGCGTGTGTGCTTGATGCCGCGCAGCTCGTCCACGCGAGTGGCGGTGTGCGCGAGGGTCTGGGCGAGGCCGACGAGCCGCTGGGCATCGTCGGCGACGGGCTGGGCCCAGATGAGGCTGGCGGCGAAGTGGGAGGCGTGCGCGGCCAGTTCCCTGGCGTGCTGGGCGAGGTGCTCCCGCGCCGTCTCCACCGGATGGGTGCGCACCGCTCGCTCGGGAAGGGGCTGCTCGGTCAGCCGCTCCAGGATCACGGCCAGGGCGTCGGCGACGGCCTCCAAGTCGCCCTCAGCAAGCCAGCCGTCGATGGTGTCGTGGCCGGTCAGGTCGGGGGTGTACTTCCCGAAGCGCTGCCGGGCGAAGTCGTCCTCGTCGTCGGCCGGCCCCACGATGAACACGATCCGGTTGTTGCCCCGGTCCGGGTAGACGGTGAGCTGCCGGTCGGCGGCTTCGTGGGTGACCACGATGGGCCAGTCGGTGCTGGCGGACATCGTCCAGTCGGCGCCAAGGACGCCTGCGAGGACGGTGATGAGGCGCCGGGCCGGAGCCATGGTGACGGTGCGGGTCAAGGGAACCTCCTGCGAAGCGGACTGATGGGCCACCGCACCGCCCCGGCCGGGGCCGGGACGGAACGGGCAGCCCCTCAGGCGTGCAGGCTGGCGCAGCTGTCGTCCAGGACGTCGTCCTGACTGCTGCTGTCCGGGGTGTCGGAGCTGGCCGAGGCAACGGGGAGGCCGGCGGCACGGGCGGCGAGGCGGTGGCGCAGCTGCGCCAGGCCGGTGATGGGCACCGGCTGGTCGCTGTCACCGGTCAGCAGCGCGAAGCGCGGCTCGCTGCTCCCGTACCTCTCCTCTGTGCGGTAGTGGAGCCAGACCCCGGGGGCGAGGAAGCAGGATGCCTCGCCGTTCTCGTAGCCGCGCCAGCGGGTGGTGTCCCGCAGGAAGCCGTTTCCCTCGTCGAGCTGCCAGGCGTCCGACGCGGCACGGCGGGCGGCGTCGTTTTCGGTGGCCGCCACAACCTGGGCCAGCCCCTCGTCCAGGCTGTCCGGTGCGTTGGGAACAGAGCGCGGCAGCCCGCGGCGGGCCTGAATGAGCCAGCGGCGTACCGGGTTAAGGACGAGGTCGGCCAGGCCGTCGACGGCGACGGCGGCGATGGCCGCAACGGCGCCAGCGAAGGCCAGCCGCCATTCGCCGGGCCAGGTGTCGGGGTAGTAGGTGTAGCCCGCCCAGGCGCCGAGGGCGCCGCCGAGGAGGGTGAGGGCCATGCTGGTTCCCTCGGTGGCGGTGTCCGCGAGGTTGATCAGGGCGGAGCGTGCGGATCGGTTCATGATGGTGGTACTCCTCTTCTTCTGCCGGTTGGTGTGGAGGGGGAAGAGTGGTGCTCCGGGGCGGCCGGGTGTGAAGGCCGGCGGTCGCCCCGGGCGTTTGTCAGCGCCAGACCTGTGACGGTGCGTCAGTACGGGTGGCCTGCCTGAGTCGTTCGGTCAGCGCGTGGTGCCCTGGTCGTCGTCGGCTCCGGCGAACCCGGTTTCGCACAGGGCGGCGTCGTCATGTCGTACGCCTTCGGGCCACAGCCCCGAGCAGGGGCGGTTGTCGAGGATGGCGTGGCCACTGTCGGCGAGCAGGTAACGGAACCAGGCGAAAGGCCGGTCCTCGGCCGGCACCGATCCGCCGAGCCCGAATGCCGCCGGGCCGTTCTCGCCGATGGGGCTGTGGATGCTGGCCGAACGCGCCGCGGGGACGGTGTGGCCGTGCTCGTCGGTGATCAGGCCGAGGGTGCCGATGGTCACCGGTACGTAGCACTGGGAGCAGTAGCAGTGCACCTTGCTGTGGCTGCCGGGGCGGTGGGCGCCCCAGCGCGGCCAGTGTCCGGTGCGCGGGGCCCATCCGTCGCGGCGGGCCCGGCGTACGGTCTTTCGGCAGGAGAGGCAGTACTTCGCCGGTGCTGCACCACCATGCTTGGCGATCATGCGGTGGTACAGAGCGCGGGTGGGCGGCATCCGCCAGTGGATCCAGTCTGCGCCGTATCCCCAGCCGGGCCGGCCCCGGCCACCGGCGCGCGGCAGCATCTCCGGACCGGTGGAGGCGTCGAAGGCCAGCTCGTACAGGCCGTCATCACCCGCCGTCTCCCGGGGCCATGCGCCCTGCGGCAGGGTGGCGGCGATGGCGGCCGCGGCTTCCTCGGCCCGGTCGCGGGCGAAGTAGGCGAAAGCGGCTACTTCACGGCCGTCGGGGGTGGAGATGCACCAGGACTGCGCCCCTTCGACGGCAAGGCCCTGGCAGTACGGGCGGGCCGGGCGGGCGTGGTCCGGGTACGGGGCGTGCCAGCCGGTATGGACGACCAGCCCCGTGGGCTGGAGCCAGCCCGTGCCGGGCGCTTTCGCGATGCCGTCCGGTTCCACGGGCGTGAAGGCGACTTCGACCGGTTCCGTCGGCAGTGGGCTGCCAGCGTCGACGGAGGCGGCGCCCGTCCCGTCGGACAGGCGAGGACGCTGCCGTACGGCAGGTTGTGCAGGCATGTGAGGCAACTCCTTGGAAGGGGGGCTCGGGGGCGGCCGGGTGTGATGGCCTGCGGCCGCCCCGGGCGTCTCAGGTACCGCTGGCCGTGTGGACGGCGGTGGTACGGACGCTGTCGGCGAGCAGCACGGTCAGCTCGTGGCCGAGGCCGACGGCGTCCTCCAGGCGCGCGATGAGCTCCGGCGCCAAGCGGCGGTTGCGGGCGCCAGCCAGGACGCCCTCCAGGTACAGCACGTCGGCCAGGACTCGGCCGCGGACATCCAGGACGCCCGGCTGCACCGCCAGCGCGTCGCTGTTCTTCGCGGTGGCCAGGGCCGCGTGGTCGGCGGCCTGGGCGTAGGCGGTCTCGGTCTGCTCGGTGAGCAGGGCGTCGACCTCGGCGGTGTCGCCGTACGCGCGCCGCCACCCGAAGCGGGCAGCGGCGGCTTCCATGAGAGTGCGGCGGGCGAGGGACACGGTGACCTCCACAGGTCCCGGTCGTCCGGTCCGGTTGACCGGGCGGACACCGCACGGCCCCGCTCCGGCCGGCAGCCGGCGGAGCGGGGCCGTGCCGAAGGCGTCCGGTCAGGCGAGTGGACGCGGCGCGCCCCCGTTGGTGTGGTCGCCGCCCTGGTCGTGGCCGGTGCTGCCGGGACCGCCGTGGACAGTGCAGACGGTGTCCGGGTGCACGATGGCGGTGGTGTGCGCGGCCAGGAGATCGCAGACCGAGAAGACCGGCGCCCACGCGGGCGCCTCACAGTCGTCGTCGACCGGGCAGGCCACCAGCAGGTCGAACCCGAAAGCACCCACATCCTCACTGCTCGTACGCAGAGCGAGAACCATGCGGTCAGGGCCGAGGCGGATCTCTCCGACGCGGTCGCCGCCGGCGAGCTCGGAGCCGTCGCGCCAGCGCCACAGCGGCAGGATCTCGGAGCCGAAGACGCGGCGTACCGTCCGCAGGCCGAGCAAGCGGCGCGCCCTTTGCAGACCGGGCACGCCACCGCCGCCGTTCCAGCCGGCCTCCGCGCGGTGAGCGGTGCTGGCACGGCGCAGCAGCGGCTCCAGGCGGTGGATGGTGTCGGCGAAGACGACGTGCGCGAAGCCCTCGTCACGCAGCAGGTGCGGGAACGCGGCGACAGCTTCGGCGTGCTGACGGCGTATGACGTGCTCGGGTACGGCGCGGGCCGGGCTGCGGCCGTCCTGGCGGGCGACGCACACGTCAACCGGGGTAGGGACCAGGAACGCGACGGCCGGCATGCCGTAGGTGCGGGCGACGTCCAGAAGGCCGGCCCGCACGTGCGCCTCGGTGTTGGTCGCGTCGATGACGGTCGTCTTCTTCCGGGCGAGGCGGGCCTCCAGCACGGCGTGCAGGACGGCGGCCGCGTCCAGGGTGGCCGACTGGTCGCCGGCGTCGTCCGAGACCATCGCCCGGAGCTGATCGAGTTCCAGGACCTGTGTGGACGGCCAGGTGTGGGCCCAGGTGGACTTGCCGCTGCCTGCCGCGCCGATCAGGACGATGAGCGCCGGGTCGGGGACGGTCGTATCGAGCGGCTGCATGGTGCCTTCGAAGGTGGTCTTCACGAGCGTTCTCCTTGCGGGTGGAGGGTGGAGGTGGCCAGGTGCAGGCGCCTCCTGGCGGAGTCGAGAAAGCGCTGCGAGATGGTCACGCCCTCCGGCTGCCAGGTCTCGCCGATCTCCGGCCATGCTTCGCAGTCCGGCAGGTCAGCGCGCTCGGGTCGGGCGCGGAACAACTTGAAAGCCATAGCGGCTGCTCCTTTTCGAAGTTGAGGCAGGTGACCGGCCGGGCACGGGTACGGCTGCGGATCAGGCGAAGGCGGCCAGTGCGGCGGCGATCAGCAGCAGGCCCAGTGCGGCGAGGATCGTGTCGATCGCGCGGGTCAGGCGCCGGTACTTGCGCACCGCGATCTGCGATAACGCCTGGGTCCGGGGCAGACGGGTGTCGCGGCTCATCGCGGCGAGCAGCGCTTCCTCGTCCAGCTGCGCCCACAGCGGGAACCCTTCGTGCACGGTGCGGCGGCGGCCGCCGAGGTCGGGCCGTACGACCAGGAGGAGCAAGACGGCCGCGGCGATCAGGAGGAGGGCGGCGGCACCGCCGACGATCTGGGCGGGCAGCGGCAGTTTCTTGTCCGCGAGTCCGGCCAGGCCGGCGAGCGCGACGCCGTCGAAGGCGAGCAGCAGCGAGGCCTTGCTGTCGGTCCGGGCGATTTCCGCGGGCACCGAGGCACAGGCGCTGTCCAGGTTGGTGCTGGTCCGGTGTGTGCCGGTGGGGGGTTCGCTGGTCGTAGTCACAGACGGCTCTCCAGGGGCGTAGGGATGTGACGAGCAGGCGGTCCGGCTCCGGTGCTCCTTGGGCGTCCGGTTCGGACGGACGTCGTCCTGCCCGGATGAGCGAGCAGGGCGACAGGAGGTGCGGATCAGTGGGGCGCCGGTCCGGGGCGCTTGAGGTGGCGGTGGAAGACCTGCACGGGGATTCCGGCGGCGCGCAGCCGGTCGGCGATCTCCTCGGCGACGGCGGGCGCCCGGTACTGGCCGTGCGGGCTGAGGACGTGGACAGCGATGTGTCCGCCGGGGCCGATGCGCTGGCGGATGCGTTCCATGGCCTGCCCGATGACGGTCCGGCCCGCGAAGGTGCGGTACGGGTGGATCAGGCAGCCGTCAGACAAACGGGTCAGCGGCGCAGGCCGCGCAGGGCGAGGGTGGAGGCGGCGGTCCAGGCCAGGACGGTCAGGCCGGTGGCGACCCAGCGGCCGGCGGCCGGTGCCTGGGCCCAGACCATGGCCGCCGTCGCGATGCCGTGGGCGAGCCAGGTCAGGCGGGCTCCGGTGGCGCGGGTGAGGAATCCGGCGGCCAGGGAGGCCAGGCCGATGGACTGCCACAGGGTGTAGGCGGTGGCGGGGGTGACGGGCAGGCCGGTGGTGTGCGCGGCGAGGTAGTCGTGCACGGGTTCACTGATGGTGCGGGCCCATTCGATGAGCTGGTGCCAGTCCTGGGCCTGGGCCCAGTCGATGGCTCGCGGCACTGCCCAGGTCAGGGCGAAGGCCAGGGCCACCGCGCCGAGGACGGCGCACGTGGCGATGGCGGCGGGCGGCAGGTCGTCCGGGGGCCGTACCGGCCGTCGGGGCAGGGCGGGCGGCGGCATCTTGTCGCTCACGGGACTCCTTGTCGGTTGGACGGCAGCAGGTGGCCGAACGCGGGCAGGCGGGCTGCCTTGGCTGGTCAGGCGGCGGGGGCCAGGCCGTCGGCCGGGATGTAGGTGCCGGGGTCGGCGGGCGTGCCGTCGTGGCACTCCGGGCAGCGGCCGAGGGTGCGCAGGGGCAGGCAGTGGTGGTAGCGGCGGCCGCAGTCGGGACAGGTCTGGCGCGCGGCCATGGCCTTGTCGAGGGCGGCTTCCTTGGCGAGGGTCATCGGCCGTACGGGCTGGGCCAGGTCGATGCGGTACAGGTAGGTGTAGCGGCCGTACCGGCCGGCGAGTTGCGCGGCGACGGGCTGGCCGCCGATGCGCAGGCCCAGGGCGCGCAGCTGGCGGCGGGTGGCCAGGTTGGCGTCCGCGGGCACGGTGCGCGGCAGGTAGGTGGGCAGCCCGTTGTGGTGCCGGCCGGTCGGGTCGTAGTCGAGTGCGCGCATACGGGCTCCGGCGTTTTCTGTCAGTGCAGGCGCGGCAGGAGCTGCTGCACGACCTGGGCGGCTTCGGCGTCGTCGGCCTTGAAGTCCTTGTTCCAGGCGCGGCGTACGCGCTCGGGCTGGGGGTCGATGCCGCAGCGGTCGCGCAGGACGGTGATGAACCGGTCGCGGGAGCGGGGCCGGCTCAGCTGGTCGACGGTGACGAGTTCGTACAGCAGCGTCTCGTCCAGGGCGCGGCGGTCGCGGTTGCGCCGGACGTTGATCAGGGTCAGGGTGCCGCCGCCCTTGCCGGGGCGCAGGCCGGTGGTGCCGTACAGCTTGCGGGGCTCGGCCCGCAGCAGCCGGGCGGCGGGCCCGGCCTGGTCGCCGGGGATGTTGGCGGCGGCCGCCTGGGTGCGGGTGAACAGGGCCGCCAGCCCGCTGGGGTTGGTCAGCACGACTTCGGTGACGGCCAGGGGCCGGCGGCCGAAGCGGTCGGCGACCAGGTCGGCGGCCTTGGGGGCGATGGCGTTGAGGTACGCCAGGGTGGAGCGGCCCAGCAGCCGGTAGGTGCCGATCTTCAGGGACATCACGTCCTCCTCGCGGTCGTGCCGGGGCTGTCCCGGCTCCCACCCGGCACCCGGCCGCGCGCGGCGGTTCGGGTGGCGAGGGGCAGCCGTCAGCGCCGCCGGGCGGCCGCCCGGCTCCGGCGGCCGCGGGTGGTGTTGATGTGCACGCGGGCGCGGCCGCGGGCCTTCACGTCGATGTAGGTGGTGCCGTGCCCGCGCCCGCTGCTGGAGAGCAGCAGCTTGATGACGGCCAGGCCGCCGACGGCGACGGCCGCCAGGACGGCGAGCGCCTGGAGCAGCGCGGCGAGGGCGGTCAGGAAGGCTGCGGCGAACCACAGGGCGACGCCGATGCCGACGGCGATCACGACGACCAGGGCGGCGTTGACCAGGCGCGGATCGGCGGTGGTCCGGGCGGGCGGGGGCAGCACCACGTAGGCGGGGCGTCCGTCGGGGCCGGGGACCAGCTGCACACCGGGCGGGGTGCGGTACGGGTCGACGGCGGCCTGCGGGTCGGGGCCGGCGGTCGGGTAGACCGTGTACGCCGCTGCCGGGTCCGGGGCGTCGGCGGGGCGGATGACGAGCGGGTCGTGGCGGCCGGCGAGTGCCGGGGAGTCGGGGTAGCGGGGCATGATGGGGGCCTCCTCGTTTCGGGGAGCGGGCGGCGACTTCATTGGCGTGAGAGGCCGCTCGGGCGCTTCGGTGCCCTCGCCGGTCCCCAGAACGGTTCGAGCGTTCTGGGGGCCAGCGGGAGAACCGCGCGGTGCGTGCGGTGGCGGGCCGCCTGGTCGGCGGCCCGCAGGTTTCAGTGGTGTCCGTACCGGGCGGGCAGGCCGTCGAGGTCGTCGTCGGCGACGCGGGGCAGCAGCACAGAGATCTGCGCTCCCTCGACCTCGGGGAGCAGCGGGTCGTCGGTCAGCGGTGCGAGGCTGATCTCGCGCTCGGGCTCACCGGCGGCGGTGGGGTTGGGCATCGGTCGGTTCCTTCCGGTCAGGCCGCGCTGGTGTCGGCGGCGGTGTCGAGCAGATCGAGCGCTTCGGCGATGACGGCTTCTTCGAATCCGTCCTCTTCCGCGAGGCGCCGGCGGGCGGCGCGGATGCGGTCGCCGACCCAGGTCTCGCCCTTGCCGTAGCGCTCGGACAGCGCGTCGGTGTCGGGCTGTTCGTTGTTCAGCAGGCATTTCGCGACGTACCGTTCGGCTTCCTCGCGCTGCTTCTCGCGCACTTCGCGAGGGATGCGTCCCTCACTTTCCGAGGCGGCCGGGCCGGAGAGTGCGAGGACGGTACGGCCGGTCCGCGAGGCGCTTTCCGAGGCGCGTCCGCCGGAAATCGAGGCGGGACGGGCGGTATTTTCCGAGGTGCTTGCCCGGCGCTTGGCCGCCCGCTCCTGCTGCGCCCTCAGCTTGGCGCGGGCTTCTTCCTCGCGGATCTTGGCTTCGGCCCGGGCCTGCTCCTCCAGGGCCTTGGCCTCGCCTTCTGCCCTGATCAGCTCGGCGCGGCGGGTGGCTTCCCGGTCCTTTTCCTGCTGGACCAGTTCGGCGTCCGTACGGCGCCGGACCGCTTCGATCTCGGCCTGCCGTGCCTTGGCGGTCGCCTCGGTTTGTGCGCGCTCGGCCTCGATGGCGGCTGCTTCGCGGGCCGCCTCGATTTCTGCGCGGCGCCGCTCGGCCTCGATTTTGGCGGCCTCGCGTTTCGCCTCGATTTCCGCCTTGGCCGCCTCGCGGGCCGCCTCGGCTTCTGCGCGCCGGGCCCGCTCGGCGGCCTCGCTTTGTGCTGCCAGGCGCTCGCGTTCGAGCCTGGCGTTGTGCTCGGCCTCCTCGCGTTCGCGGGCGGCCTGCCGCTCGGCTTCGATCTCCGCGCGGCGGTCGGCCTCCTCGCGTTCGGCGTTTTCGCGCCGGCGGCGCTCGCGTTCTTCGGCGGCCTGGTGCTGCTGCGTCTCGTACGCGGCGGTGAGGGCGCGCAGGTGGGCGAGGCGTTTGGCGAGGTAGGTGCGGTAGCCGCTGGAGGCTTCGGCGAGGCCGATCAGCAGGACCGGGGCGACGGAGTGCAGCAGGATGCCGCCGGGGTCGGCGTGGTGGGGCGGGAAGCTGACGTGTCCGTCGGGGAAGAGGGACGGCCAGCAGTTCATGGTCCAGGTGGCCAGGCCGGCGAACCAGCGCAGGGCCAGGACCCAGCCGCCCGGTTTGTATTCGCCCTGCTCGGTCAGGACGCCGTCCACGTAGAGCACGGTGAGCAGGGCGAGGGAGGCCAGGGGGTCCAGCATCCAGGCCACCCAGCCGGGGATGCCGTGCGAGACCGCAAACAGTGTGACGTTCACGCACGTGAAGATGAGGGCGCCGAGGCCGATGGTCAGCAGCGCGCTGGTGACGGTCTTGGCGACCTTCTCCAGCTTCGCGATGGCCTTTTCAGCGGCCTCGTAGTCCTGCTTGCTGACGTGCGCGGGGATCGGGGGCGGGGAGGGAGGCCGGGCCGCTCGGCGCTTCCGGGGGGTCTGGGCGACCATGGGGGATCGTCACCTTCCGTAGTGTTCGTGCGGTGTTCGCGGAGGTGTTCGCCGCACTGTTCGCAGCGCGCAAATGCGGATCTTCCGGACTGTTCGCGGGATGTTCGGCCCAGAACACCGCCGAGTTCCTAAGGGAGGGCCGGAGCGAACAGTGCGAGAGGCCCTCAACTGTTCGCTCCGGCCCGACTGTTACTCTCCGTTGCTTTCGGCGAGAGGGTCACGCATGATGTCGTACTCGCCGTACGTCTCGGAGTCCTCGATGAGGCCGTCCTCCAGCAGCTCCTTGCGCAGCCGGTTCCACCAGGCGCGGGGCTCCTTGAGTGCGACCCGCGTCCACACGTCCGCGAGCTCCTTGGGCTGGAAAGAAGCCTTCCCTTGTGCGAACCAGTCGTGCAGGCGCTGCAGGATCGCGGACCGGCCGTCCTCGGAACTAAGCTGCTCCTGCTCGTCCACGGCCGGGGGCAGCGCGAAGACAGGGGCGTCGTCGGCCGGCGGCGGGACCTCCTGCTCCAGGTCCAGGTCGGTGTACTGGCCGGGCTCCGGGTCCTCCTGGAGGAGGCCTTCGAGCATCTCCAGCATCTCTTCCGTCTCCTTGGCGATCATTTCCTCGTCCACCTCCACGTCCTCCTCCTGGTCCTCGTCATCGCTGTCCTCCAGCTGCGGCTCCGGGGCGAAAGCGGGTCCGGGCGCCGGGGGAGCGGCGGGCGGTGCGGGGGCGGCCGGGGCCGCCGGGGCGCCGCCGCCGGGCAGCAGCGGGGTGGTGAAGGTGGTGCGGTTGGTCCACATCGCGCCGAACGCGTCCGCGGTCACGGAGTCGAGCGGGGTGCGGACGTTCATGCCGGCGGTGACCGCGGCGGCCAGCGTGGCCCGGTCCGCGTGGTAGGTGCGGGCCACGACGTGCCAGCGCTCCTGCGGGATGCCGAGCCCCGCCACGTACACGTAGCCGGGCTTGCGGTTGCCCCAGCCCGGGTAGGCCCCGGCCTCGATCGCCTCCGGCGGCAGTACGTACGCGGCCTCCGCCCCGTCCGAGAGCCCGTAGGCCATGCCGGCCGGGTGGTTGGAGCGGGCGGTGGTGTCCATCTGGT
The DNA here is from genome assembly GCF_042732265.1 of Streptomyces sp. NPDC059788. Taxonomy (NCBI): domain Bacteria; kingdom Bacillati; phylum Actinomycetota; class Actinomycetes; order Kitasatosporales; family Streptomycetaceae; genus Streptomyces; species Streptomyces sp. NPDC059788. The sequence goes on from NZ_JBHWHY010000053.1 coordinate 42,596, forward strand.
CGTGCGTGGCGCGCTGGATGGAGGTCAGCACCCAGCCGCCGGCCGCCCGGATGGTGCGCAGCACCTTCGCGTAGGAGTCGCCGTCGGCGTAGTCCGCGGCCTCCTCACAGATGATCAGCAGGAAGTTCAGGCCGCACCCGGGCTCCCAGCGGGCCAGGCCCTTGGCGCCCAGGTAGGCGGCGCGGGCCTTGATGACCGGGCCGAGCTGCTTGAAGAACCGCCGGACGTCCTTCTCCTCGGTGATCCACATGTCGGCGGCGTGCCGCACATGCCCGTAGTCCTGGTCGGGCTTGGCGCAGTCCAGCAGGAAGATCGACACTTCCCGGCGGGTGGCGGCATCGGTGATCATCACGGCGTTGCCCTGGGTCTTGCCGGCACCGTTGGTGCCCTGCGCGACACAGTGCTCCACGTTGCCGGTCGCCAGATCCTTCGGGTCCAGCAGCACGCCGGGGAGGTTGACGAGCAGGTCCTCGCCGTCCTCGTAGCGGCCCAGCGGCAGCGGGATGTCGCCGAAGCCGGCGCCGAAAGCCGACGGGCCGGGCCACTTGACGCCTTCCTTGAGGAGGTCGGCGACCTGCACGCGCATCGTGATGTCGGAGACGTCGTCGTCGTTGACGTGATGCGTGATGCGCCCGGTGCCGACCTTGAGGGCGGCCGCCATCGCGGGGACCTTGCGGGCGAACTCATCGGCGGTGGCGCCGTCCTTCGCCTCGACCTTCGCGATGACGGTGCCGCGGCCGTTGGACTCGGCCTCCTTCAGCTCGTGCTTGGCCAGCCCGATCTCGGATTCCAGCTTCGCCCACCGGCCGCCGCCCTTGGCCTCCTTGCCCTTGGTGCCGAACGCGGACCAGAGGTTGTTGGCGATGCTCATGCCCGTACCGGCGATGGCCCAGGCGCCGGCCGTGGCCGGCGACTCCAGGCCGACGACGGTGCCGAGCACCGCGCCGCCGGTGACCACACCGCAGTTGACGGTGTGCAGGATGCGCGTCTCGCGGTCGACCTTGGCCCGGACGTCCAGCTTCTGCAGGAACTGCGTCAGGGCGAAGCCGGTGCCGGCCAGCGCCAGCGAGGTGAAGGAGGTGGCGACCGAGTTGGAGGCGGCCGCGGCGTGCAGCCCTTCGACCACCAGCCCGCCGACCCCGGTGACGGCCCAGGGGCCGCCGTAGGTGATGAGGTTGCGGCGCTCCTGGGCGCCGTCCTCGATGCTGACGTCCACCTCGCGTTTGCGGCCCCGGCGGGGGCGCGAGGTGCGGTAGCTGTCGCGGCGTCCCATCAGGCGGCCTCTCCGGCTTCGCCCCGCGCCCCGGCCTCGCCCTTGGGCTTGTCGCCGATGGAGAAGCCGGGCTTCTTGGCGCCCTTGCCCTGACGGGCGGCCTTCTCCGCTTCGATCTCCGGCTTGATGAAGTGCTTCACGAAGCTCGCGTACATCTTCACGCCGGACAGGCCCAGGATCTTCGCGGCGGCCGCGCCCGCGCGCAGGTGCGCGCCGACCAGCTTGCCGCGGACCTTGGACTGCAGGCCGAAGGTGTACCACTTGCCCTTGTACTGGGACAGGATCGCGGCGACCATGTCCGCGTCCATCCCGACGCGCATGTACAGCTCCAGGCCGATGGCCCGCAGGATCCGCGCGTAGTTGTACAGGTCCCGGTCGGTCCGGAACTCGATCTTCTCCAGGCGCGCTACGAGCTGGGCCAGGTTGGTGCCCACGGCGGCGTCGTCACTCACGGTGTGTCCTTCCTCTATGGGCTGGGGGAATGCGGGGGGTTACGGGAGCTGTGCGGCTCCCCGTCACCGCCCGGCCCGGCCGGCGGCCGGTACGGGCGGATCAGGCAACCGCCGGCCGCCGTGCGGCCGGTCGTCAGCCGCCGTTGCCGGCTCCCTGGATGCCGGCGCCGATCCCGGCACCGACCCGGTCGATCGCCACGTGCAGCGGCGAGGCGGCGAGCGCGTAGCCGAGCAGCAGCGCGCACACCAGCACCAGCGCGCGGGAGTCCATGCGCCACGCGGCGTACAGGCCGCCGCCGGCGAGGAGGGCGAGAGGGATGCTGATCATGAAGTCCTCCACAGGGGTAGGCGGGTGAATCCGGGCTGTCCGGCTCCCCTGCGACTCCGCCCCGTCGGCTGTCGGCCGGGCGGGGCGGAGCAGGCAACCGGCAGGCGCGGTGGTCGGGTGCGGTCAGCGCCGGGCGGCGCGGATGTCCTCGTTGGTGACACCGGCCGCGTGCGCGGCGTCCACGGCGGCGTTGGCCGCGTCGCGGGCGGCGTGGGTGTCGGGGTGGTCGAAGCCGTGCTCGTTGACGGTGGCGGTCAGGTGCTGCACGGCGTCGGCGGCGTTCTCGGCGTGGCCCATCACAGGCCCCCTTTCGTGAAGCGGTCCGGGCTGTCCGGCTCCCCGTCACCGCGAAACCCCGCCTCCGGCCGGGCCGGGCGGGGCTTCGCGGATCAGGCAGCCGTCAGAGGCCGTTGGGCTCCAGCGAGAAGAACAGGACGTTGGCGCCGCGCAGCATCCAGTCCTCCCGGGCGGCGTCGTCCAGGAGCCACCGCAACGCGTCATTGCGCGTCCAGTCAGGCGGCGGGGTGAGCGTGCCGTGCTTCGAGCTCACCCCGAAGCCGCCGCCGGGAGCGGGGAACTGCAGCGTCAGGACGTAGTGCCACGTACTGGCCAGGCTGGTCACCGTCGACATCGGAAGTGCCCTTTCGGATCGGTGATGCGAAGCGGCGCGGCCGGCGGCCGCGCCGTGTACGAGCGGGAGAAGTCAGTGCTGGATGGGGCAGTGGGTGAGGTGGTCGTCCACGCGCAGGCCGCAGATCCAGCAGGTCCAGCGCAGCGCGGCCAGACCCCGGACGCGCCGGGTGGTCCGGCGGGCGCCGCTCACCGGACGCCGGCCTGGACGCGGGCCCGGTTACGGGCGGCGCGGCGCCGCATCGCCCGCCGCTCGTCCTCCGAAAGCCCGCCCCAGATACCGTCCTCCTGCCCGGTCTCCAGCGCCCACTGCAGGCACCGCTCCCTGACCGGGCAGCCGTTACACACCGTCTTGGCCTGCTCGATCTGCAGCAGGGCCCGGCCCCTCTTGTCGGTGGGGAAGAACAGTTCGGGGTCCGTTTCGCGGCACACCGCGTGGTCTCGCCAGTCCACGCCGCTCACCGCCCCTGCCGGACGCGGCGCAGCGCCTCGTCCATGTCCGGGTCGGAGTCGGTGCTGCCGGGACTGGCCGGGCATGGAATGCTGTCGTGCATCAGGTCCTCCACACAGGTCCTGGACAGCCCCGGGGGCCCTATCCCTCGGGGCTGTGCTCTGTGGAGTTCGGGCGGGCTGCCCGGCTCCCCGTCACCGCGAACCCCGCCGAACAGATTGGGCGGGGCTTCGCGGATCAGGCAGCCGTCAGACCTGCCCGGCCGTGCTCGTGCCCTTCACGCCGCGGCCGCGACCGGCCGCCCGAGGCTGCTGGGCAGCGGTACGACCGGCGCGGGGTCCGGCGGCGCCATGTCGGCCGCGGCCGTACGCAGCAGCGCCTGCTGCCCCTGGGTCGCGAGGATGCGGTGCCAGTGCTCCGGCCAGGTGGCGCTGTGTCCGAGCAGTTGCGTCAGCGCCTCCCAGTCGGCGTACAGAGCCGGTGAGATGTGCGGTGTGGTGCGGCGGTGGATGGCCAGGTCGGCGGCGCGGGCGATCCAGGCCGGCAGGTCCTCGGTGTCCGCGCCGTCGCGGGGACCGGCGGTCTTGGACAGCGCCTGCCGCCAGATCTCCTGCGTGATCTCGTCGACCGCGAACTGGGCGAGGCCGGGCATCCGGCCGGTGATGTAGGCGGTGAGCTGGGCCTGGTGCTCGATGAAGATCTGCTCGGTGTACGAGTAGCGGCGGCGCACTGGGGCCTCCTCCGGTCGGGCGGAATGGGGCGGCCCCGCACAGCCGGGGCCGGTTCGTGCGGCGGAGCATGGTGCGTGGTGTCCTCCGCGTTCCCCACCGCCCACCAGGCCGCCGAGGGCGAGCTGGTGAGCGTCTGGGCAGCACGGGGCTGCTGAAGCAAGGTGCGCGGTCTTCACCGCGCGGGCCACCGATCGGGTGGTGGCGTGCCCGCGATATTCGCCCTTGTCTCACCGCGCGCTCGGATCCTTGTCCGCCCGTGAGGACGGCATGGGAAAAGGTGCGCCGGAAGCTGATCGCAGTCGAAGCTGCGCGCGCACGGCAGGGCTGGCTTGTCGCTGGTGCCTGTCCCGCATTTCGCCTGCGGGCCGGCGGCCCGCATCTCGCCTGCGGGCTGGCGGTCCGCATCCCCTGCGGACTGGGCCGGTTCAACCAGAGGACTCACCTGGTGGCACCCCTCCGCAGATCTCTTGCTCGGAGGCGCCGGCTAGTCGTAGCGCCGGATGTTCACTGATTCAGTTGAGAAAGAACGGCCACTCCGGGGATCCACTCACCGCGGTGGAGGGCTTCACCCAGGGCGTTGGTGCTGGCGGGACCGTGTCCGGCTCCCGCATCCGGCGCCGCCCGCAGGGGCGGTTCCGGGTGGGGGAGCCGGGTCCGAAGACCCGGCGGGTGGTGCTGGGGGGGGAGGTCAGGCCGCGATCGGGAGGGGCGCGGCGACCGACGGCGTGGTGCGCAGCTGCTCGGCGTAGGGGAGGAGTACGTCGACCAGGCGTTCGCGGATCCGGGCGGTGATGCTCGGGTCGTCGGCGGCGATGTCCGAGGCCGCCAGCAGCCGGTCGTGTCGGTCCCGGATCGCGGTCAGCGCCGCGTCGTCGTCCAGGCCCACGAGGCGCTCGTGGGGGAGTTCACCGGCCTCGTACATCTCGAGCGGGGTACCGAAGACCACGTCCAAGTCGACCCCACCGAACTCGGGGATCTCGACGTCCAGTTCGTCCAACAGCGCGAGCGTCTCGGGGTCGAAGCGCTCGATGGCGACGAAGCTGGCGGCGGGGCGGGGGGTGACGTTCATGGAGTGGTGCTCCTCTCGGATGCGTTGCGTTCGGGAGGCGTCCCGATGGCGAGTGGGCAGGGCGAAGCAGCACCTCTTCGGCACCTTCGCCCCGACCTCGTTAGCGAGGTTCGGCACATCCCCAGTAGACCGATGCACGTTAGCGATGTCAAGAGCCACGTTAACGAGGTACGCTCGTTCGGCGGCTCCCTCGCGCACTGGGGCGCCCTTGCCGGCCCCTCGATAGTCAGCGGCCGTAGGATCGCTAACGAGGTAGGGAGACGTATGGCGAATGACAAGGGCGAACAGCGGCCCAAGTACCAGCGGATTGCCGACGACCTGAAAGCGGCGATCGAGTCCGGCGAGTACGGTCCCGGTGACCGGCTGCCGGGCGAGAGCGCGCTTGCCGCCCAATACGAGGTCGCCGTGCTTACTGCCCGCCAGGCGCTGAAGATCCTGCGGATCGAGGGCTTGGTGGAGACGAAGAAAGGCGCCGGCGCTCGGGTTATCGAGTTCCGCCCGATCCGACGTCACGGCATCCAGCGACTCGCACGTGAGCAGTGGGGCGCTGGCAAGTCCATCTGGTCCGCTGACGAGGAGCGCCCCCTCACGATCGACGTCCGCGTGAACACCGCGGCCGCGCCATCGCACATCGCCCGGATGCTGGACGTGGACGAGAACGAACTCGTCTGCGCTCGGTCGCGACGCTTCGTGCTGGACGACAGACCAGTCATGCTCGCGACCTCGTACCTGCCTCTTAACCTGGCGGAAGGCACGGCGATCATGAGCGTGGATACCGGTGAAGGCGGCACATACGCCCGGCTCGCTGAGATCGGGCACGCGCCCGCTCACTTCCGCGAAGAGATCCGATGCCGACTGCCCGTCGCCGAGGAGGCCGAAGGACTGGCCATGCCCCTGGAGCGTCCCGTCATCAAGCTGTGCCGTACGGCTTTCGACGCTGAACTTCAGGCCGTCGAAGTGAATGAGATGACCATGGACAGCGCGGCGTACGTGCTGGAGTACGCATTCGATGCCTGAGCATCCCAACTCGCCCATTTCGAACCCCCTCATGACTAGTCGTCTTGTGGGGGCCATCACACTCGCAAGCGCCAAATCACAACATCACAAAGCCTTGTCGAAGCTCGTGCACACCCGTGTTCACGGGTTTTCAACATCTACGTACACATGGGATTTGCGGGCCTGGCTCTAGGCTCACGACCATGACGATCACGGAGGGTCACAGGGTGGGGAAGCACCGAGCGGGCTGGCGTCCTGACAAGCTGCGTGAGCAACGCGAGGCTCATGGGCTGACCCTGGAGAAAGCCGGTGAACGCCTCCGACAGGTCGCTGAGCAGGCCAAACTCAAGGGCATCCCCGCCGCGAATCCGCAGACTCTCTGGCAGCACGAGCAGGGCGAGGTCTACCCCGGTCCTCACTACCGACGTGCCTACTGTCTTCTGTACCGGGCCACCGAGCCTGACCTCGGTTTTCGGAACCCGCTGCCTGGTGAGGAGACGTCCTTCAAACTGACGCCGATGGATGACCGGCTCAACGGCGCGCACGTCCTCGCAGTCGAACGGGCAATCCACCGCATCGCGCCCGGCAGCGGCGACGCCGACCACTTCGCGCTTCAGCAGCGCATCATCGACGCCTGGAAGCGCCGGCACACCGGCGGTGACCCTCACCGCCCCGTATTGATCCTGGTCGGCGGCTTCGCCGGCAGCGGGAAGACCGAGCTGGCCAGGTTCTTCGTCCAGCTCACCGGCTGGCCGCTGCTCGACAAGGACCCCCTGACCCGCCCACTGGTGGAGAAACTGCTGGTCGCGCTAGGTGGTGACCCGAACGACCGCCACACCGGTCTCTACCGAACCCAGGTGCGCCCACTCGAGTACGACTGCCTGATGCAGTCCGCCATGGCGAACATTCGGTGCGGCATCAGCACCGTGCTTTCCGCGCCGTTCATCGCGGAGATGACGGACACGGACTGGATGCAACGGCTATCGAACCGCGCCAGCTCACTGGGCGTTGACGTCTTCCCGGTATGGGTGCGCTGCGACGAAGAGTCGATGCGCGAATACATCACCTTCCGCTCCGCCGCGCGGGACGCTTGGAAGCTGCAGCGGTGGGACGAGTACATGGCGACCATCGACTTGGACTTGCGCCCGGCGGTGCCGCATCTGGTCGTCGACAACCGCCTGGGCACCGCCGTATCGCTCGCTGATCAGGCTCGGCAGGCGATGGGGGCGATGAACACATGACCGGACGCCAAGGCGTGATCCTGTACGGCCCGCCGACGTCGGGCAAGGACACCGTCACCACCGCGCTCACCGAGCTGCACTCGAAGTACGCGCAGTTCGCGCGGCTCAAGGTCGGGACGGGCAAGTCGGCCGGCTACCGGATGGGCACAGCGGAGCAGCTACGCGAGCTGGAGGCAGCGGGCGGCATCGTCTACGCGAACGCCCGCTACGGCAACACATACGTCGTCGACGTGCCCGGTCTGGACGCGGCGTTCGAGGCCGGGGTGCCGGTGGTACACCTCGGGCAGGTCGACGGCATCCGGGCCTTGGCCGACGGCTACCCGGCCGACTGGTCGGTGGTGCTGCTGTGGTGCCCACGCGAGGTGACCGAGCAGCGATCGGCGGGGCGCGGCGACAGCGACACCGCGGCGCGCCTGGCAGCGTGGGACGCGACCCGCGAGGACCTGGACGCGCACCCGGGCATAGTCTGGGACCTCACCGTGGACACCACGGCGTCGGCGCCGCAGGACGCGGCCCGGCTCATCGACCATCTGCTGGTCCGGCGGGCGGGAGCGGCGCCGGCATGAGCGCGGGCTACGGCTGGGCGAGTCGGTCCAAGGCATCGGTGAGTGTGAGCTCGCTGTCCTTGGCGTCGTTCCACCGTGCCAGCGTGGACGCGGCCGCGCGCAGCATCTCCGGCGGAAGGCCAGCGGCCGCGAGCGCGTCGGCAGCTTCCTCCAGCTCCGGGCCCCAGCGCCAAGCGCGGGCGGCGGTCTTGGCGACGTACTGCGGCTCGGACAGGTACGAGTCGGTGCGTCGGGAGGCGACCTCGATGAGCTCCTGGTCGACGCCGTGCTCGCGCGCCATCCCGACCGCGAGCGCCACCAGCACCCGGCTGGTCTTCTGGAAAGAGGCGTACGCCAGCTTCAACGCGGACGCCTTCCCGACCTCCGTGCCCAGCACGGCCGTCTGCACCGCAGTGCCCGCGAACAGCACCTCAATCCGCTCGGTCGCCGTAGCCGGGCCGGAGACGAACAGCGTCGGGTTCTTCCCGCGCACCGGTGGGGAGCCCACGACACCGCCGTCCACGACGACCGCGTGCGGTTCGAGCACCTCGGCGATGCGCACGGTCCGTTCCGGGTTGACGGCGTTCGCCTCCACGTACACCCCAGTGAAGCGGTGCCCAGCGACATCGCGGGCCAGGTCCTCGGCAGCGGCCGGCGGGCAGAGGCTGATGACGATGTCGCTGCGATCCAGCAGCTCGGCCAGCGTTGCCACGGGCGACAGCCCGAACCGGGCGGCACGCTGCACGGACGCGGTACTGCGCCCGGCCGCGCACCACAAGACCTCGGCCGCGTTGGTCGCGGCGCAGGCGGCGACAGCGGCGCCCATGCTGCCGGGGTGGAGGATGCCGACGGTCGGCTGGTGGTCCACGGTGCTACTCCGGGGTGTCGTTGAGCAGGACGGTAATGGCGCCGGTGGCGTCGTCGACGGTGTGGTTCGCGGCCGCGAGACCAGCAGGCCAAGGGCGGCCGCGCAACCAGATGGTGCGCAGGCCGGCCTGACGGCCGCCGCCGACGTCCCCGGCCGGGTTGTCTCCGATCATCCAGCCGCCGCCTACGAGGCTCACGCCGCACCGGGAGGCGGCGAGTTCGAAGAGGCGCCGGTCGGGCTTGCGAATCTCCAAGTCACCGGAGACGGCAATACCGTCGACCAGATCGGCGAGGCCGGTTCTGTCGAGTTTGGCCCGCTGGATATCGCTGGCGCCGTTGGTGATGACGCCGATCGTCCACGCGGCTGCGCGCAGCTGCGCCAGTCCTTTGAGGACCTCCGGTCGGCAGGTGACGGCGGCCGCCATCAGCTCGAGGTACTCCTGCCAAAGCTGGTCGGCGGGCACGGTCAGGGCGAAGGCGTTGTGGAGCCGGGCGAAGTCACGGGGGTTGGCTCGGTCGGCCAGGTCGGTGCGCAGCTGCCGTTCGATGGCGTCGTCGAAGCCATGTGTACGGCACAGCACATTGACGGTGCCACCGAAGGCGCTCTGCCGGTCGACGAGGGTGTTGTCCAGATCGAAGAGCGCAAGCGGCATGAGCTGGACCCTACCGAGGCGTGGCACGCCGGTGTCCATGAGGTGCGTCAGTCCGTCACGTGGCGCGGTATCGAGAGGGGCTGGTGATGGCTGAGCGGTTCGTCCACTGCGCAGGTAGGACCGAGCTCACCACGGAGCAAGCCGAGCTTCTCCGACGCGTGGACCCGCGGTACGCCAGCTCCGGAGTCGATGACTTCTCACTGGCGCAGTGGTGTGAATTGTCGAACGGTCATGACGGCGTCCCGCACCACAGCGAGGTGATGTCTCTCTTTGAGGGCGACAACTGGTGGCTGCGGTGGGGTGGGGGTCAGCACGAGTTGGTGATCCTGGCCATGTGCCCTGTGGAGTCCGGTCCGCCCGACGAGGTCAGCACCTATCCCTGCGGGCTGTTCCTTGGGCACCCAGCCCAGCACGACTGGGAGGTAGTGGACCCGGAGTCGTGCGCGCACGCGGGGCTGGGTACGCCGGTCCTGATTTGCGAGGGCGTGTCGTACGACAAGCGGTACATCGCTATTTTTGAGGCCCCTTGCCTGGGCTGTCCTGAGCGGATGGTCCAGGTCAGTGCCGTCGATGCGGCACGAGCGCGGCCGCCGGAGCATCTGGGTGCCCGGACCAGTCAGTGGTCGTTGTACGGGGAGGAGGAGTGACGGTGCTTACCCGTACCTGCGGAGGTTCATGTGCCGCCACTCCGATTGGCGTTCCGTTCCAGAGATCACTTCGTGTATCTTTTCAGGAACTGTTTTTTATGGGGGAGGCCGCCATGTCGGATCCACTGCGTCGAGTTGATGCTCTGGTGGATGACGACACGCTCCCATCGCCTCGCGTTCGGCAGCAGCTGCGGGTCACGGCCGGTCTCACCCAGGCGGAAGTCGCCCACGCCATCGGCGTGCAGCGTGTCGCTGTCGCGCGGTGGGAGGCAGGGCTCACCAAACCCCACCGCGGCAATCGCCTCCGGTATGCGCACTTCCTTCGTCGGCTGGCCGAGAAATACCCGGCAGCCGCCCAGGAGGTGCCGGATGAGGACTGATCTCGTACCTGCTTCTGGGCATGCCGACTCCACCTTCGGAATCGAGGGGGTCGGGGTGACGTAACCGCCACCGGCCGCGCGCCAGAAGAGCGGACTGACAATCCACTCGGCCTCACGCGGCCCTTCACTCCGACCGGGCTTGACACCCCGGATCGGCTGCTCAGTTCCGGCTTGACACCCGGTTCCGAGCCTCGGCTCATCGAGCCACTTCTAGCAGCAACAACATCCCCGCCTTTGACAAGCGGGTCGGCCCCTTCGACAAGGGCCTCCAGCAAGACCCGGCCGCTGACAACGGCCGATGCCCCACCAAGCAACACCCCCGGTCGCTGACAACGACCAGGCGTATCGCTCACCGAACCGGAGGAAGGGAGGTCCCACTCACCCGTTCGATGTCCGCCCACTCCTCACGGAGGGGGCTCGTCCACCCATCTGCAGAAACTCACCCGGTGATACGCCGAGTGATACATCAAGGCGGTCTTTCTCATAGTGCCCGATAGTGGTGTCCCCTGTCAGCTTGACCCTGTCCGTTTCACCCCGGTTCAGGCGCGGTGGCCTTCCCGTGTGACGGGATCGCCGTACGGTTCATCCCTTCTTTTCCGATTCGTACAGGAAGAGGGATTTCCGGTACGAAGCTACGAGAGCGGTTGTTTCGGAGCGACCTCGAAGGGCTTGGTCGCGATGTCGGCCGGCCAGCTCGTGCACCCGCCCGCGGAGGTCATCAAAGGCACCGTCGACGGCGCTGCCCGCAGGGGCTGGGTCCCGTGGGGCGGGACGCGATCCGAAGTTGTTTCTCACCGTGCGGGAGCGCCGAGGACAGTCGGGGCTGTGCGAACTCTGTCCACAGGGTGCCCGGTGCAGAGTCGGCGGATGGATCAAGAAACGAGGGTTCTGCCTGCTCCGGGGGGTGTCCGCTTTGGCGCGTACATCAGCCCGATGACGGCACAGACGACGTTGCGATGTTCGGCTCTCGCGGTGTCCACCGCTCCTGGCGGGGCGGTGGGCCGATGAGCGCTGTCGTGGAGTTGATGGCTGCGCCGACGGGGCTGGTGCGGCGGCAGCGGGTTCGTGTGCCGATGCGCCTGGTCTGGTCGCCGTACTACCAGGACGTGGCGCTGTCGGTGTACGTGAAGGTGAAGGCGCTGGCGTCGCGGCCGGAGGGCTGCCAGGCGCGGACGGAGACGATCGCGTCGTACCTGGGGCTGTCGGACGCGTCGGTGGAGCGGGGGATGACGCAGCTGCGCCGCCCGGGCCCGGACGGTGTGGTGGAGCTGCGGTCGGAGCGCCGGACGCTGCCGGGCGGGACGGGGCAGTCGGCGGTGCGCACGGTCCGGGCAATGACGCGTAACGAGGCGTTCGTGTGGCTGCCAGTGGCGGCCGCGGAGGACCTGACACCCCGGCAGCTTCGGGTGTATGCACTGGTCGCGTACGCGCAGGCGCGGGGGATCGCGTTGACGGAGGCGGAGCTCGCCTCGTGTCTGCGCCACCACTCGGGCAAGAGGGCCGGCCAGGTGCTGTCGGTGACGGCGGCGTCGGCGGTCGTGGACGAGGTGGAGGCGGCGCGCTGGATGACGGTGCAGCGGCGCGCGGGGGCGCGGGGCCGGAACCTGTACTTCGCGCACGACCTCGCTCCGGAGGCCCGTCCGGACGGGCCGGTCGATGGTCACGGCGCTGCGCCGGAGGCCGCTGAGGCGGCCGTGAACAGTGCTTCTGAGGAGGCGGTCAGTTCCCAAGTTGGTGAGGGGTCGGGTTCCCCGGTTGGTGAGGGATCCCTCGCGAATAGGGAATCACCTAGGACTGACTCACCTGATGACGGGCGTGCGTTCGTGTCACCCGCCGTAGGCGAAGTACAGGTGGGTAAGGCCGCTGGGCCTGGGGAAAACTCGGCCGGTGGTGAAGCTGCGGCAGCTGCTGGCAACGGTGGTCTCGCGCTGCGCGCGGGTGAACAGAACCAGCCCTTCCTCTCGAAGCCGAAGATCCGCAGCAGCCGGGACGGGGCCGTGGCCCGGTCGTCGTACGACGGCCCGCGGCTGGTGATGACCGCGCAGATCTACGCCGTGCTGGAGCCGGTGCACTGCCTGCTGGAGCAGGTGAACGACTTCGTGGCGCGGAAGGTGGCCCGTGAGGTGGGACGCCAGCTGCGCGAGGGCACCGACCCGGAGCGGCTGCAGCACCGGCTCACCTCCCGGCTGGCCAAGGTGATGCGCACCGACATCCAGGACCCGGGCCGCTGGCTGCTGGGGGTGGCTCTGCCCCGGTGGGGCTGCGGCTACCAGGACTGCGAGGCCGGAGTGATCTGGCGGACCGGCGCTGCATGCGAGATCTGCGCGGAGGTCGTCCAGGACAAGGCCGCCGCCCGGTGTGCCCGGCAGCGCGAGCAGCGCGTCGCTCAGGGCCTGTGCCCCGAGCACGGCACCCGCCCTGGCCCGTCGGGGCACTGCGTAGCGTGCGTGGACGACTCGGTCGCCCGGCCGGCCCCGGCCGTGGTCAAGCAGCGGGTGCCGGACGGTCCGCCGCGTGGCTCCTGCGGTGACTGCGGTGCGCGGATCATGCTGACCGGCCGGGCCCTCGAGGACGGTCTGTGCAAGCTGTGCCGTGAGGAAGCCGCTGCACTGGCAGCGGCCTCGCCTGGCGTTCCCGAGACCCCGTCCGGGCCGGTGACCTGCCCGGGCGCGGGCGGCGCGCCGTGTGGCCGTCAGGCTCTGCCGACACGAAGTGTCTGCGCGCGCCACCTCGTCCAGGAACTGGCTCTGTCCGATGCGGAGGCATCCTGATGAACGACGGCGAGATCCCTGAGCTGGAGCGGCCTGCGTGGTTCGGTGACACGGCAGGCTGGTGGAGCCCGGCATTTCGATCCGAGAACTTCGCGGCACGGGTGGAGCCACTGGGCATCGACGCGCAGCGCCGGCTGCACGTGCTCTGCGATCCGGCGTACAGCACTCAGCTGCGGCTGATCTGGAAGTCCGTCCTGGCGCGGATCAACGAGATCGTGCCGGAGGCGCGGTTGAGCGGTCTGCTCGCTTCCGTGCGCCCCAGGATCGTGGTCCTGGCGGTGGCGACCGACGACTTCGCCGACGAACAGCTGGTTGCGGACGTGCTGCTGGAGACCCGCCACGACGTCATCGAGGTGTTCGGCCCGGAACACCGGGTCGTGCTTCAACTGCTGGGCGAGTCCGGGTTCGACCACCAGGTTGCGCGGTGGGCCGCGGCTCACACGGCCGCCACCTCAAGCACCAGCGCCCCGGTATACGTCACGGCCCACCCGGCCGACCACGCTGCGCATGGCGAAGGCGCCGTATGGGCCCGGGACCGCGCTTTGGTCGCGCAGGGCCCTCAGCTCTGCCTCACCTTCTGCACCCCGGGTGCGCCGCTGCCCGCTATCGCCCGGCTGGCCGCAGGAGCGGGTATCCCCGTCCGATGCGTGCGGATGTCCCTGGGACACCGGTAGGAGGCCGTGATGACCGAGACCCGGAACTCCGCCACCAGCAGCAGCGAGCAGCCGGCCCCGGAGCTGTCGGGCGTCGACCTGGCCCGGGTCGCGCTGCGCCAGGCGCGTGAGGCCGCCAAGGCCCGCGGCGAGGGCGGCACCCGCAAGGCGAAGCGCCGGATGGGGACGACGGTGCGGCGGGACGGCCGGGAGCCGGCCGGGTTCGCCGCCGTGCTCCAGGCCCTGGTGGCCGACCGGGCCTGGGGACGTCCCGGCCGCCGGCGGAAGCGTCCTGGACCAGTGGCCGGACATCGCGGCCGGCCTCTCCCCGAAGCTGGCCGCGCACGTCCAGGCGGTCGCCTTCCACGCGAAGACCGGACAGCTGGACCTGCGCCCGGACTCGCCCGCGTACGCGACGCAGCTGCGCCTGATCACCGCACGGATCATCGCCACGGCGAACAGCCTGGCCGGCACCGACGCGGTGCGCACGGTGCGGATCCTGCCCCCGGGTGCCGCGCCCGCGCCCCGAACCGCGCCGGAAGCCCCGGCCGCCGCGCCGACCGCTGCGCAGGCTCCGGTGAAGACACGCGAGATGGGATCGCCCGGCTTCCACCAGGCACTCTCCGGGCATCTGGAGGCGGCCCCGCTACACCGCCGGGTGGATCCGGCCATCGCGGAAGCGGCGGAGCGGCAGACCGTCGCGATGCGGGAGCTGTCCCGCCGGTCCTTCTCCGACCCCGACGCCGTTCCGGACGATGCACTGGCCCCGATCGAGCAGGTTCGCCTTGAGCGCCGCCGCCAAGCCGCGACGACCGAGGTCGCAGCGCTGCGCCGGGCCCGCGCCGAACGAGCCGGGGCCACCCCTCACCCTCGGCAGTCGGCCGGAGAGGTGGCATGAGGCGGCGTGATGACGCGGGCGCCGTTACCGTGCAGCGACTTCCTGAGGGAACCTCTGAGAAACCCTCACGCGCGGAAAAAGTTCCGCGTACGGTGACGGGCACTCAGTCGGCTCTGCCCGCAGGGGGGATACCCGCGTGCCCAAGCCCCGCAAGTACTACGAAGCCATACCTGTCGGCCGCATGAAGGTCGATCCCAAGATGAACGCCCAGAGGCAGTTCCAACCGAAGTGGGCAAACAAGCTGTTCAAGATCTGGGACCGCGAGGTGCTGCTCCCGGCGCTCGTCTCGCGACGTGCGGACGGCGACTACGTCCTCGATGGTCAGCACTCCAACGATGTCGCTCGGCGCAAAGAGGGGCCAGAGTTCCCGCGGGACTGCATGGTCTACGAGGGGCTGACCATGCAGCAGGAGGCCAAGCTGTTCCTCGCGGCCAACCGGGATCGTCGCGCGGTGAAGCCGTACGAGAACTTCAAGGTGGCGGTGACCGCCGGGGAGATCGAGGCCGTAAAGATCGACGCTGATGTGCTCAGTTGCGGTCTCCACGTGTCGAGCGGTACCTCGAAGGATGGCATCGCGGCCATCCAGGCACTCAAGGTCATCAACGGGATGCGTGAGCCGCAGGATGGCCTGCTTCCCAGGACGCTGACGACGGTCCTCAACTCCTGGGGCCGTGAACCGACGACGTGGGACGGGATGATGCTTCGTGCCGTTGCCCTGGTCATCCACAAGAACTGGGACACCATCGATCTGGACTCCCTCTCGCTGACCCTCAAGCAGGCGTCGGTCAGGGAGTGGAAGGACGCCGCGATGAACGACACGATCAGCGGCGGAGGCTCGCAGTCCCGCTCGATTCCCCTTGCCAACAACATCGCGTACGAGTACACCGTCCAGTTCGGGGAGCAGTACGGCGCCGCCTTCGGCATCCCGAAGCGCAAGAACCTGAAAAAAGTGAGTAACACGGTGTAGCGGGCGGGTCGGTCCAGCATGCCTCCGCGCCGGTGTCGGCGGGGGCATGCGGTTGCCGAACTGCGCGGGCCGGCTGGAACGGCTGGCGAGGAGGCCGGACGGCGGTTGAGGGAGCCGGCCGGGCCTTTGTGGCCGTGTCACTGCCACGTCGCGGGGGGGGGGAGAGCGACGGTACGGGCGTCCAGGATGACTGCACGAAGCCTGCCCCGAAGAGATCCCGCCGGTTACGTGGCTGGATCCGGCGTTCAAGCCTCTCCAACGTCGAACTATAACTACCCTCTGCGTTCATCGCTTTGTCAGGTCACGACAGGCAGCGTGGACATGGAGCAACGGGGAGAGCCTTGGGCGACGCCTATCCGATTCTCATTGCCGTCGGCGTGGGCTCATTGGTCATGCTTGCTGGCGTCGCCGGTGGAGCCTTCCTTGTCATCTCGGTGGTGAGGAACACTCACCTTATCCAGCGCGGAGGAGATGCCGGCTTCCCGCCGGGCAACGCAGTTGCGGAAGCGGAAAATATACGCAGGCAAACTCCTCCGCCTCTCCCGCTCCGAAGATTTACACCTCAAGAGAGAGAAATGGCGGAAATGCCGATGAGGGCTGCACGGCAGGATACAACCAGCAGGGTCGAACGCCTCATTGAACACAAAAAAAATATCGCCGAGCTTCGGGTAGCATTACGGATCAGAAGAGCCCAAACGCTAACCCGCTGGATTTCTGGAATTCTAGCTACCGTCCTGTTCTTTTCTTTCATTGTCGCGAACGTGGCCGTCGGTTGGTCCGCTATGGCCCTGGCAAACAAGATTGCTATTCCCGTCTTCGCGCTCAGTGCCGGAACGTTCTGGGCAGTGCGCACGATGGAAGAAAGGGCGAAGAAGCGAGAGCGAGCTAATGGACGTGAGGGGCCAGGGCGCGCCCTCTATGCGAAGGCGGCACGCGACCTGAAGATTGAACTCGAGGCGGCAGAAGAGCTGCGCCTGCTGGATGCTGCCCAGCTCGGACTTCCGGTAGAAGATCGCCAGTACTCTTACAAAGACTCTATTCCGTCAGAACTCGACAGCCTCCGTAAAGATGGAAGAAAATACAGGAGGAGGCACAATTTGGCTCAAACCGTGATCATTATTGGCTCGCTTGGGGGAACTTCCGTCACCGCTCTCGCCGACACTCCAGCGCCTCTCAAGTACTGGGCCATGGGAATCACCTTCGCTGTAGGTGCAGCAGCAGGCTTCACGGGGTACTACAAGTGGCGGGAGCGGGCGTTTTATCTCCAGCAAACGGCGGACGACATGGAGCGTCACGCCACGGCTTTCGAGTTGGGTATTTACCCCTACGAGGACCCTGATGAGTCGATCAGGTTGGCCAAACTCGCCAAGGAGATCGAACTCCTGAGGGTCGAGCAGCGTAAGCGCGAACAGCAGCTTGACCAGCCGCACGAAGGAAGCGCAGAAGTTGTCTAGGCCCTCATCCTCCTTAGCGGGATTCACCATCAGTCGTTGGCTGCTCGCCCCGTCACAACCTGGCGAGCGCTCCGCCTCACCAGAAAGCAGCCAGACGTAGATCCACAGGCAGCCTGGATGACGTGCGCCTCGCCGCCCACCCAGAGGAAAAAGCCCTTGCCCGGGCGCACTGGCTGAAGATCAGAACGGATCGGGACGCCGCCGACCGCCGGACGAAATGATCCAGGAGTGCGGCTATACCCGGTTCAAAGGACCGTCGACCCGGCACACTGGGGGCAACGACAGGAGGTGCCGTGATGAGCGACCTGTGGTGTCTCAGGACGTTGGTTACACGAGGTCCTCGAACGCAAGTTGCTGCGGGATCGTGGTGAGCGGCTCCGGCGGCTGGTCGAAGGTGACGCGGTAGTCGCTACCGGAGGTCCGGCTGATCGGCGGTCGCCCTCCGAGTGCGGCGTGTGGACGCTCGTGGTTGTAGTAGTTCAGGAAGTCCGCGAGCGCCGCCCGTCGTTCACGTTCGGAGGTGTAGTCGCGCACGTAGGCCCATTCACGGGCGAGCGTGCCGTTATAGCGTTCGACCTTCCCGTTCGTCCGGGGCGTGTAGGGCCGCGTCCGCTTGTGCTTCGTACCGGTCGCGGCCACGGCGTCCCTCCAGGCGTGGGAGCGGTAGCAGGAGCCGTTGTCCGTCAGGACGCGGTGGATCACTGTGATGTCGTGGGCAGCGAAGAAGGCCACGGCACGGTGCCAGAAGGCGACCGCAGTCACGGCCTGCTCGTCTTCCAGGGCCTCGGTATAGGCCAGCCGAGAGTGGTCGTCCAGCGCGGAGTGCAGGTACGTGTAGCCGACCTTCCCCGTGCCGGGCCCGGCACGCTTGGAGGCGCGGGCCGCCTCGGTACCGACGCCGTGCATCCGCCAGCCGCCACCCTCGGGGATGCGTCCGAGTTTCTTGACGTCGACGTGGACCAGGTCGCCGACGCGCTCGTGCTCGTAGCGGATGACCTCGCGCAGCTGCTCGCCGGTCGGCGGGTCGAGGTCGCGGAGCCGGTTGAGTCCTCGCCTCACCAGGATGCGGTGCACGGTGGCCGGCGCAACAGTGACGCCGTGCAGTCGCTGTAGGTCCGCGGCGAGGCGCGCGGGCCCGTGCTTGGTCTGCCGCCGTAGCGCCTCCACCAGGTCCGCGAGGGGCTCGCTCGTGCGGGCCGGGCTGGTGGCCGGGCGGGAGGAGTGGTCGAGGAGACCGTTCTCGCCGTGCGCCTGCCAGCGGGCGTACCACTTGGCCAAGCAGCGGCGGGAGATCCCGGCTTCCGCCGCGACGTGCGCGATCGGACGTCCTCCGTCCACGCGCTCGCATAATCGGCGGCGCCCTTCCGGCGTCAGCGGGGCGTTGGGGTGCCCGGCCATGTCTCCCCGCACTGGCTGGACTTGCCGGGCCCGGCTACGGGTGTTTCGCGGCCGCCGTCGTGTTGAGGCATACGTCCCCCATGTCACCGTCAACTCGCTGGTGACCGTCCATGGTGAACGGTGCCACTGACAACGATCCGTCAGCGCAGGTCAGCAGACTCCGGCCCGGCTCCGTCGAGCACGGCCAGGATGTACGCCAGCATCTCCTGCCAGCCCTTGAGCGGCTTGCTGCGGGCCCGGGTGCTGAGCAGCATGACCGAGTTGGCGGCGTAGCCCGGAACCAGGACGCCGAGCAGCTCACGGCAGCGGCGGCGACACCAGACGGCACCCTTCTGCCTGACCGGGCAGGCTGCTGCACGGAGCCGGCGTCAAGACGGCCAGGACAGCGCTATCAGCAGGACAGCGCTGGTCACGAGACCGAGCGTGGTCATGGCCGACCGACGGGTGCGGCCCGGTCCGGCACCGACCGCGACCAGCGCGACGGTGACCACAGAGACCAGGAGCCACGCGGCAAGCCACATTGTCAGAGCCGGGGATGCGCCCACAGCCCTGGCTGTCCAGGTGGCTGCGCGGCCCAGCACCAGGCAGGTTGCCCCGGTCAGCAGTGCCCAGACGACGCGGGCGGTCCGTTTCGCGCTGGGGTCGGTGCCGTCGAAGTCGCGGTGCAGACGGGACCAGAGCCCGAACCAGCGGCGGTGCAGCCAGGAAGTCACCAGGCCAGTGTGCCGACCTTCATCTCGACAGGGGCGCTGTTTTCCGAACCGCCAGGCAGCCGCCTGTCCGTCGATACGGGCCCATGCCGTCCTGGTACCCGCCCAACGGATGTTGCACGGCTTCTTCGTCGGCGTGCTGCCCTCCCACCACTGAGCGATCCAAGCGCGATTAGGAGCGCGATTGAATGCGCGTTCCGCTATGCTGTCTACTGGAGGTGACCTCTGTGTCCACTGAAAACGCGCTGTTCAGCGCCGTCGATGCGCTGCTGGAGCAAGTCGCACAGAATGATCTGCCGGCCCCTGCGGAGCGCAAGCGTCTGCGCGAGGCCGCCGGTCTGAGCCAGGCGCAGATCGCCGCCGCGCTGAACGCCCGCCGGGAGGCGGTGGGCAACTGGGAAACCGGCAAGACCGAGCCGCGGCCGCCGAAGCGTGCCGCGTACGCCCGGCTGCTGGAGGGCCTCGCCGCCCGTTTCCCCGCCCCGGCCACTGGCACAACCACCACTGCCTCCGCGCCCGCGGCCCCGGAGACGTTCACCGGCCCGGCCCCGGAACCGCCCCCCGCGCCCGCCCCGGCAGCCGGTGTGCCGCCGGTCCCGGACGCTGCGATCGACCGGGCGCTCGACGAAAAACCAGCCGCGTCGTCCCGGCGCCCGGGGGCGAAGAAGGCGGCGAAGAATCCGGCCGCCCCGGCCGCGGACCCGCGGTTCGAGAACGGCCCGCTGGCCGTGGTCGACGCCGACTCCGACGGCCAGGTCTTCGCGTACTGCGTCGGCGGCCTGGTCCTGGAGGTGCCCGCCAAGTCGCTGCCGTCGCTGGTCGAGTGGACGCTGGCCGAGGCCCGGCTCGGACAGGCCCGTCTGCACCGCAACGGCCGCGACGCCGACCCGGTTCTCGTGCTGACCGCGGCCGCGCTGGAGCGCTACGGCCTGCCCGCCGCCCTGTCGCAGGAAGAGCAGCGCGCCGGACGGCTCCCGGACGGCCACAAGGTGGTCAAGCAGCTCACCAAGGCCAAGTGGCAGCTCACCCAGCGCGGCTTCGGACCGTGGGCGCGGATCTACCGCCCGGCCGAGGGCTCGAAGCGCAACTGCGTCCAGCTGTGCATCCCGGCCTGGAACGCCCTGGACGTGCGCGAGTGGGACCGCAAGGACGACCCTCTCCTGCCGACCCTGCACCCGGCCGACCTCGCCCGCTACCTCGGTACGTACGCGCAGCGGGTGATGACGCCGCGCGGCACCACCGCCGTCACCGGCCTGGAGCTGATGGTCGCGCTGCGCCCGCCGACCCGCGCGGAGAAGGACCCGGCGACCGGCGAGTTCAAGCGGGCCTTCAACGACGACGCGCTCACCCAGCTCTACGACATGGTCGAGTGCGAGGTCCCGGATGAGCACCCCATCCTCAAGGGCAAGTTCGCCCGGCACCACCTGCGCACTCCGGCGGAGATGCTGATGGAGGAGCCCTACGACTGGTGCCGGCCGCTGACCGACGAG
Organism: Streptomyces sp. NPDC059788; assembly: GCF_042732265.1. Lineage (NCBI taxonomy): Bacteria > Bacillati > Actinomycetota > Actinomycetes > Kitasatosporales > Streptomycetaceae > Streptomyces > Streptomyces sp. NPDC059788. The sequence goes on from NZ_JBHWHY010000053.1 coordinate 63,200, forward strand.
GAGTGCATGCACCGGTACCTGGTCGCCGTCGACATCAACATGTCGTTCGCCGCGGCCGCCAACGGACTCACCGTCGGGCTGAACGGACCGACCCGCCTGACCGGCAACCCGACGTTCGACCCGGCGCTGCCCGGCTCCTGGCTGGTCGACCTGAGCCACGTCGACCTGTCCCGCGCTCAGGTCAACGGCCGCACCCTCGACGGCGACCGGCTGCCCTCTCCGTTCACACCGAAGGGCGACCGCCCCACCGGCCCGGCCTGGTACGCCACCCCCACCGTCGCCTACGCGGTGGAGCTCGGCTTCGACGTCGCCCCGATCGAGGCATACGTGCGTACCCAGACCGGCCGCTACCTGGACCCCTGGTACAAGCGGCTGCGCGACGCGTACGTGCAGACGATGGCCGACCTCGGCGTCACCACCGACCTCGGCGAGAGCGAGTTCCTCGAGGCGATGGCGCGGCGCAAGCAGGCCGACCCGACGATGGCACTGCTGGAAACCGCGATCAAAGCGACCGCGAAGGGCGGCATCGGCAAGCTGCGCCAGCGCAGCCGGGGCCAGGTGCCCTACTACGAGCCGTGGCCGGCGCTCTCCCGGGAGACCTGGCGCCCGGACATCCGGGCCGCCGTGCTGGCCAGCCAGCGCATCGGCATCCACCGCAAGCTGATGAAGACCGCGGCGGCGGCCGGCCTGTACCCGGTGGCGATCGGCACCGACGCCATCGTCTACCCCTCACCCGGCCCGTCCCCGCTGGACGTCCTGCCGCACACGGCCGAGGGCAAGCCGGCGCCGGGCACGTTCCGGCTCGGCGTCTCCCCGGGGATGGTCAAGCACCAGGGCACCCAGACGGTTCTGTGGGCCGAGCAGCAGTTCGAGGAGGCGGGCGGCATCTTCAACATCGCCAACCTGATCAAGGGCACCGAACCGACGACCGGCGAAGGGGAGTAGCAGGCCATGGTGGACACGCTCGGGGACAGCCTGGACCGCGCTTTGGAAGGGGCGTTCACCCGTCCCGCCCCCAAGAGTGCCCAGGCGCAGATGAAGTACCTGGTCAAGCAGCTCAAGGGCACCAAGGCCGCCGCGCAGGCACTCGGGATCTCCCAGCGCACGGTGGAGCGATACGTCGCCGGCAAGCTCAAGCGGCCCCGCCAGGAGCTGCGCGGCCGCCTGGAGCGCGAGGTCAAGAAGCGCTGGCAGCCCCAGGTGCGGGCCAAGGCCCGCAAGAAGGCCGCTTCCACCGGCGGCCTGGTCGTCAGCACGCGCGCGAGGTTCGGGTTCACCGCCGCGCCCGGCACCACCGACGACGCCCGCACCCGCGACATCACCCAGGCCCTGCCGCCGCGCTGGGCGGACCGCCTGTTCACCGCCCGCGAGCAGGGAGCCAGCGAGCAGCAGATGCAGCGCATCGCCGCCGAAGGGCTGGCCGAGATGTACTTCCGCGCCAACAACACCCGCGCGAACGGCCTGGGGGTGGAGTTCACCGACGTCGAGCGCATCGACATCGAGCTGTAGGCCAGGCGCCCGCCCGAGCACCTCGTCCCCGGCTGTAGTCGGGTAGCCGGAGACCATTGCTGATCTCCGGCTACCCGACCACACCGGCATTGCAAGCTGCCAGGGACGAGGCAGCAGGCGCGACGTGCCGATCCGCTGACGGACGGGTAGGCCTCGGGAATGGCGAAGAAGAAGAGGAAGAAGGCGCGCCCGTCCTCTGGGCTCTCGCGCGTGACGGCCCAGAAGCTGGTGGAGGGCTTACCCGGACCGGGCGGCACACGGATCAGGTACGCGGTGCCGGAGGAAGCAGCCGTGGTCACCGATCTGCTCAAGACCGCCAGTGAAGATCTGGAGACCGGGCATCTCGAAGCGCTCGCCGAAGGACGCTGCGGGACATGGCTGCGGGACGCACTCGGCAGCGCCCAGCTGACCGAACGACTTGTCCGGGCTGCCGCCGCCGGCGAACTGCAGGCGGCCGCAGCCGCATTGTCGCTGCCGCTGGTCGCCCAGGACCGGGACGGGCAGCTCGCGGGGGCACTGCTCAGCGTTCCCTCCGGCGCGATCGCCGGGATGGCCAGCCGGCTGCCGGGGAGCATGCCCTACGACCTGATCTCGATGCTCAAGTACGCGAAGATCAAGGCGCTCGCGGTGCGCGAGGACGCCCGCGGACGAGGTACCGCAACGGCACTGTTGAAGCGCTGCGTGCAGATCCACTGGCAGTTGGACTACCTGTTGCTGTTCGGAGAATTCGAGACGCGACGCGGCCTCGGACCGTATTACGAGCGGCGAGGCTTCACCGTGCTGGCCCCGGGGGGAATGCTCGATATCGGTACGGTGCTGGCCGGCACCCCGATGCGTCTGGGAGCACAGCCAGGCGAGACGCTCTTCTACCGGTGGCGGCGGTAGACCAGGCCCGGCTGCCGCCGCTGCGCAGACTCCACCAACGCGTGCAAGCGATCTCCAACCCCTCGACTACTGCTCGGCCAAAGGCCCTGGACCATCGGCCAGGGCCCGTACGTCACGATCAGCTCGTCCGCGCTGTACGGCGACGTGCCCACCACGACAGCCGCGGGGCGGTGGCCGCGTTGACAGCCCGGCCGAACTCCTCCAGGGCGGCCTCCAGGCGCGCGGTGTCCTCCACGTCGGCCAGAGCGTTCAGCAGCTGTTCGGTGGCGGTGACGACGGCCGGGTTGGAGCAGCGCAGGAGCGGGCCGGCGGCGGTGGCGGCCCGGGTGAGCGGCTCCCGCACGGCGGCCGCGCTCTGCTTGCTGGCCACCCGCTCCCGGCTCAGCAGCTCGGCCGCGCGTCCGAAGCCCACCTGGACGCTCTGTGCGTCCGTTCCGCCTGCGCCCCGGGCCCGGGCGGTGCCGCCGGCGCAGGCCATCAGGGCCAGCAGGAACGTCTTGGCGCGCTCGGCCGGCCCTTCCCACAGCAGCCGGTTGGCGGCGGCCGCGGCCTGCAGTTCCACTACGGCCACCGTCATCGCGTCCGCCCGCACCCGAAGGGCACCGATCTCGGCCTGCTGCTCCTGGCGGTTACGGGCACGGCTGGTCAGCCACGACGCCAGAACGGCGATGACCGCTCCGGAGGCGAGCGTGCTGGCCAGATCGATCAGTTTGTCCATCCCCGCAGACTGGCCGTGCGCCCGGCCCCATCGTCCGCTCGTTGCGCACCTGACACACAACGCGGACGCTCCTGTTGCCGCCTGCGCAGACGGCTGCGGGACGAGGAAGAGTTCGGCCATCGCGAGCTGCGAATCGGACAGCTCTTTCCATCAGCGGCGTGTCCCTGAAGCGGCACCCTGGGCAATCGGGACCGGGCCGGACACCGGGCTACGGCGAGTCCGTCTCACCCGGGGCGGCCGCACGGCGGGAGCGCTGGCGGATGACGTCGGGCAGCTGGCGGGAGGAGGCGGCCGGGATGAAGAACAGCCCGATCATCCCGAGTCCGGTGATCGCCGCACTCAGCAGGCCGACGCCCACCGTCGGCTTGTCCGCGGCCAGCAGCGCGCAGAGCAGCGACGTCACCGCGACGAACACCAGCGTCGCGAGGATCCACGGCTCGCGCAGCGCCGACCGGGTCCGTGTGATCACGCTCAGCCACCACGTCCACCCGGCCGCCACACAGAACAGCACTGCGGCCGGCGGCAGCAGCACCGGCGGCGCCCAGCGGGTGAAGTCACCTTCTTCCAGGCGCTGCCCGGCCCGGTAGCCGACATCGACCAGCCACGTCAGGTACACCGGCACCTCGACCGCGATCAGCACCCACATCAAGACCCGCAGGCTCCGTAACGCGCCCCGCTCGCTCACCCCTTGCCCCTCCCCCTTCGGTCACCAAGTCCAGAGGAACGTAGCGGTCGTCCGTCGCCGCCCACCAGGGCGCCGTCGCCCACAGGAGTGAGGGCCAGCCGCAGCAGCGCCCTGTCGACGGCGGCCTCTGTCCACAGGTCTGCTCCGCTGGAGTGCTCGTATGACTGACGAGGAGAAGGCGCAGCAGGTGGCCCGGACACACGCCAAGATCATGGATGGTCTCGCCCGTGCGGAGCGCGCCCTGTTCACCCGGCCCGCGCCGAAATCAGCGCGAGCCCAGATGAAATTCCTCCACAAGCGGGAGAGGGGCTCCACCAAGTCCCTGGCCGAGCGCCTGGGCGTCTCCCGCAAGACGGTGCAGCGCTACCTCTCGGGGGCCTCCGCCAAGCCGAACAAGCGGCTCCAGGAGACCCTGATCCACGAGACCGAATCTGAGTGGCAACCGCAGGTCAGAGCGCAGGCGAGGCAGCGCGCGGTGTCTTCGGGCGGGCTGGTCATCACCTTCCGGGCCACCCTCGGCTTCACCGCGAACGGGTCCTCGGACGACGCCCGGCCACGGGACCTCAGCATCGCCGTATCCCCCTCCCACGCGGCCCTCATCCTGGCGGCGCAGGAGGAGAGTGCGACGGATGCCGATCTCCACGAGGCGGTCGCGGAGGCCATCGCGGACGCCTATTTCCGGCAAGGCGGTGGCGGTCGCGCGCGCCTGAAGGTGAATTTTACGGACGTGGAGTGGCTCACCATCGAGTTTTAGCAGCACGGAATTCACGGCTGCGGTAAACCTGTCTGTGACCGCCGCGCCCGTGCACGGCCGGCCCTGATTTCCGTCCCTTTCCTGTGACGATTGAGAGGCTCGTGTGAGCACCCCCGCGCCCCGCTCCCGCCGTTCCCGCGTTCCCGCGCCCGGCGCGGCCGCGCTCCGTCAGCCGGCCGACCGGGCGAAGGCGGGCCGCAGCTCGGTCCGCCGGCGCGCCACTGGCATGACCGCTGCCGAGGCCGCGGCCGCGCTCGAGGACGCCCGGCTGCAGCAGCACATCGACCGCGACCGCGAGGACCTGGCCGACGACGAGCGCGGGCCGGCCGAAGTCGCCGAGTGGGAGCGCATCGCGCATCTGCTCGCCTCCACCGGCGGGACGTACGACCCGAAGGCCGACGCCGTCGTCCAGGACGAGCTCGCCACCGACCGGCGAGTCGCGGAAGCCGAGCAGCAGCGCCTCCAGCAGCAGCGGCAGCTCGCCGTCCGCGCCGACGAACTCGCCGCGTTCGCCCGAGCCGGCCGACTTGACCGGACCGTGGTGAGCCAGCCTGGGGACGAGGCCGCCCGCGACTTCCTGGTTCACCGAGGCGACTACCATCCGGTGGTCGACGGCTGGCTGGCGCAGGCCCTCGCCGGCCACTACGCCGACCCGGCCGCGCGTACGGCGGCCGTCGGCTCGCTGCCCGCGCCGGTGCGGGCCCACGCCGCCCTGCTCACCGCGCTCGCCCGCACCGGCGCCCCGGCCGCCGACGGCGAGCTGAAGTTCGCCGGCCGTCTCGCCCGGGCCGACCCGGAAGCCACCGACGCGCTCGCCGCCTGGCTCAACAACGCCCTCGCCATGCCCGCGGGCCCGGTCACGGGCGGCACAGCGTGAGCGCGCCGGACGAGGCGGTGGCGGCCACCTGGAGCGAGCACAGCGCCACCGGTCACCACTACGAGGACCTGCTCGCCGACGGCCGGGTCATCTCCTGGACCGAGCCGCCGTTCGGCGAGACGCTCGACCCCGGCGAGGACGACCCCGACTACAACCCCATCTGCCGCTGCCCCGGGCCCTGGCCGCGCTCCTTCTGTCTGCAGTGCGCCGGCTGCACCGCCTGCAGTCAGTGCGACTGCCACAGCCCGCTCATTCGGCTCGTGCCGTGACCGGTCACGCTGCGCATTCCCCCAGTCCCCCAGCACCCTGCGAGGCAGGCTGGGGGACTGGGGGAACGAATGAACCGTTTGCCCGAAATGCCCGTGGGGTTGACCTCGCAGATCCCCAGGCAAAGGCGTTTCTGGGGGCAACCTGTCAGCCTGCGAGGTGAACGTCCGACCGATGACGGTGAGTCACGCTCGATGGTCACCACGAAGTTGGAGCAGCGGCCTGATCCGCCCGGTCCGGCCTCTGAGCGGAACAGGGGCCGGGCGGTCACGTGATCGTGTAGGGCCGGGGGTGTCCCATCCGCTCGTAGTGCGCGGTCTCTGCATCGAGCTGGTCCAGGGCGCGGCTGCGGCCGAGCGCTTCCAGCAGCATGACCACGGTGCAGATCGCGATGGCGTGAATCTGGTCCAGGGGCGGCAGGCGCGCTACCGCGCGGGTGAGCCCCGCCTCCTTCGCGGCGACCCGGCGTACGGCCGTCGTCATCGCGAGTTCGGTCTCCACCGGCGCCAGGGCCGCCACCGCGTCGATCTCGCGCACCGCCATGGACGGCTCCCCCAGCCTGTCGAAGAGCTCGTCGTGTTCGAGGACCAGCCAGACCAGGACCCGCTCCAGCCGTCCGGTGTCCAAGCCCGCGAGGCAGCCCGCGACCCGGGCGCGGTCCTGCGTGAGGTAGGCCCGTGTCAGGTCGGATGCCCGCCACACCGCATCGACCATCCACGGGTCGTCGTCTGCCATGTCCTTTTTCTAGCGGCCCCGCAGACCCGGCGGCCGATATTCCTTCTGATTCACCCGGACCGGCGCCGCCGCGTGGTAGGCCGCGTCGCTGCACCGCCCTGTCACGCCCGTTGTCACGCCGCCGCCCGGCCGCGTGACAACGGGCGCCCAAATGCCCGGTATGGCAGTGTCTCTCGGCGGTTTTGGGCCCTGGCCCCCGTCCTGAGCGGATTCCGCGTGACAGCGTGACAGCGTGACACCCGCGCGGTGCCCCGTGCCCATTGCTCGGCCGCCGCGCCGTCGGCTGACCCGTGCCAGCGGGCGTTGATCGCGTGCCACCGAGGGCTGGCGGAACGCCTTTTGTGCCACGAAAGGGCGATCGCCCAGGTCGGAACGCTGCACGGCAGCGCGTACGCCTCAGCGCCCGACTCCCACCTGGAGTGCTACGCCTTGGCCCTGCACGGACGGTCGGCGGCACTACTCAGTTTCGGACCACCCGTCGACCTCGTGACCTGCGCGGCCATCCATAGCTGTCACAGAGCGCCGTCGATCATCCCTAGCTGACAATCGATCGCTGTTGACTGGCGCGGGTCATCGGCGGACCCACCATGCGGTGCGGACCCGGAAACCCGGGCCCAGCCAGGTCTGGGCCCGGGGCCGGGTTTCGTCCGTACCGTCCCGGAGCGCCCCGCCCCGGCGCTACCGTGAGGACACACGCCAGCAACCCGTCCAGGAGCCCCGGATGAGCCAGCAGCCGGCCCCCGCGCCCGACCGTCAGCCCCTCGATGAGAACGCCGCCGCGTCCGTCCGCGCCTACGCGGCCGACCAGCGGGCCCGGGTCGATGCCCTCGCCTCGGTGCTGGAGGACATCGCGGAGAACGGCTACCCGGCCGCGGAGTCCGGTGTGCTGTGGGAGGAAGCCCGCGACGCCCACTTGGAGCGCCTCGCCGGCAAGCAGCCCCGTGTCGCCTGAGCACGGGCCGCGCCGGTCCCAGGTCGTCCTGGTGGAGCCCGCGCTGAGCCAGCTGGCGAAGCTGACGGCGGCCGAGACGCACCGGTTGGACCGCGCGATCGTCGCGATCAGTGTCAACCCCGAGCTGGGCACGCCGGTGCCCGACACCCTGCTGCGGGACTACGTGGACGACGTCGACGGGGTCCGGGTGATCTACTACGTGACCGCCCTTCGGCAGATCACGATCGTGTCGTACGTCGAAGCCTGAGCCGCACCAAGCAGCAGCGCCCCGGACCCGATCGGGTCCGGGGC